>PMSS01000441.1 GCA_003167515.1 Acidobacterium sp.
AACTGGCCGCGGTATTTGGTGCCGGCGACGATGAGCGAGAGGTCCAACGCCAGCACGCGCTTGTCGGCGAGGAAGCTGGGAACGTCGCCGTCGGAGATGCGCTGGGCGAGGCCTTCGACGATGGCAGTCTTGCCGACACCTGGCTCGCCAATAAGGACGGGGTTGTTCTTGGTGCGGCGGCAGAGGATCTGTACGACGCGCTCCAGTTCCTGATCGCGCCCGACGAGAGGATCGAGCTGGGAGTCCATAGCGGCCTGGGTGAGGTCGCGGGAGAACTCGGCGAGCAGCGAGGATTCGCGGTTGCGCTGTTGCTGCGGAGCTTTTTCCTGCGTGGCGCGAGCGAGCTCTTCGCGGACGGCGAGCAGCTTGAGGCCGCGCTCGTGGAGGATCTCCGAGGCGAAGCACTTCTCTTCGCGCAAAAGTCCGAGGAGGAGATGCTCGGTGCCAATGTGCTTGTGCGAGAGGCGCTCGGCCTCTTCCGCGGCGTAGGCGAGCACGCGCTTGCACTCATTGGAGAGAGGCAGATCGACCGAGGTCGAGACTTTCTCACGAATGGTGGTGTGGCCTTCAATTTGTTTACGGATGGATTCGACCGAGGCGTGCGAGCGAAGAAAGCGGTTGGTGAGTGCCTTGTCTTCGCGCAGGAGTCCGAGCAGGAGGTGCTCGGTCTCGATGTACGGGGACCCGAACTGGCTGGCCTCATACCTGGCGAAGAAGATGACGCGCCGCGCTTTTTCTGTATAGCGTTCGAACATGTTCCCTCTGAGAGGCTCCGTTTAATCTCCAGGATGCCAGTCGTTAATGCCGGCAAGCCCGGAGGCACTCGGGACTCTTCTTCCTGTGAGCCTCAAATACGACTGAAGCTCGGACCGCCGCCCGTGCCGAAATCCGAGGACAAAACCGGGCGACCCTGAGGCTGGTGCGTTCGTCCGCATCCATCCCACTTTGCGAGATCGGCGGCGAACCATCCAGTTTCCAGCAGTCGACGCTGATCCCGTTCCCTACAAACCCTGCTTCCAATTATCCGCTGCCGGACCCGAAAATCAGACCGACATCGGAGAAACTTCTTCCAGGCGGCCCTTATCGAGCCGCAAAACCCTTGTACATCGGCGCGCCAGCGCCAGATTGTGGGTCACGATGACCGAGGTGAGGCGATGCAGCTGGTGGAGGCGGTTGATGAGGCTGAAGACCATTTCGGCGGTGAGGCTGTCGAGATCGCCAGTGGGCTCGTCGGCCAGCAGCAACTTGGGCTGGGTGACGAGAGCGCGGGCGATGGAGACACGCTGTTGTTCGCCGCCGGAGAGCTCTCCGGAGCGATGCAAGAGCCGGTCGCCCAGTTCAACCTCTTTCAACCACTGCTCCGCGGTTCTGAAGGCCTTAGCCTTCGATTCGCCCCTGGCGAGCAGGGGCATCGCGACGTTCTCCAGCGCGGTGAATTCCGGCAGGAGATAATGAAATTGCCAGACGTAGCCAACTTCGCGATTGCGAAAGGTGGCTGCCTGAGCGGGGGTGAGAGTACGCAACTGAGTTGAGGCGCAGTATACGTCCCCGGAAGACGGGGTATCAAGAGCGCCGAGCATGTGCAGCAAGGTGCTTTTACCAGCGCCGGACTGGCCGACGATCGCCAGCATTTCGCCCTGCACGACTTCGAAGCCGAGTCCGTCGAAAAGCGCCAAACGGCCGCGACCGGTGATGTAGTCTTTGCGGAGATTTTCGACGCTGATGACGATTGGATGATCGACACCCGCTAAAGGACGCAACCCGAGGGACTGAGGTTTGTCAGCGAGTATTTCGGTGGCGGGCACCGTCTCCATACCTACCTGTACCACTCAAACTCCCAAAAAGGAAGATGGGAGTTACTCCTTTGGACGCAACGGAGAGGAAAAGCGGTACAGGAGTACCGAATTTGCAATTACTGCGGGCGGGAATGGCGCGAAATAGCGCAATTTCGGGAGGATTCGGGGGATGGCGGAGGGTGGCGGCGACGGGAGTGCGGACCTCGCGGAGGTGAAGGATATATACTGTAGTATAGACGCGATGAGGTGAGATGCGATGCCACGCACGAAGATGGTCCGCCTTTTCAAGAATGGGGCCAGTCAGGCAGTTCGGCTCCCTGCGGAGTTTCGATTTTCGGGAAAGACGGTGTACGCGACGCAGAACGAGGCGACAGGCGACGTTGTGCTATCGACGCGGCCAGGTGCAAGACACTGGGAGGATTTCTTCGGGCGATTACGGTCCATCGAGGGCCCGGGGGATTTCATGACGGATCGACCGATGAACCGAATTCCAAAGGAGCGGGCGATTTTCGGTGCGGACGAGAGGGCGAAGAGGAGCAGCAAGGCCTGAGGGCCAGGCGGGAGTGAGGATCGGCGATGCTCCACATGCTGGACACGGACATTTGCAGCTACATCATTCGCAGCGGTTCGCCCTCGGTTCAGGCCCGGCTCGCGGAGATTGTGCCGGAAGATGTCTGCATCTCGGTGATCACGCGCGCGGAGCTGGTTTATGGCCGCAAGCGTGTTCCTCAGAATCAGCGGCTGCACGTGGAGGTGCGTCGTTTTCTGCGGATGGTGCGGGTGCTGGCGTGGGGGGAAGAGGCGGCGGATTACTACGCGGAGATACGGCATCAGCTGGTCAGCAGCGGTCAGCCTATCGGGGAGCTGGATATGATGATCGCCGCCCATTCGCTGGCCGCGGATGCGGTTCTGGTGACAAACAACCTGAGGCACTATGAGCGGATCACGCAACCTCTGACGCTGGCGAACTGGAGCGAGTGAGGGGCAGCCTATCGGGAGGCCCAGGCAGACCCCTCATGATGGCGGTTCGTCAGGGCAGCGGCGATGAGCGCGTACCCCGCCATGGTGAGGCAGACGAAGCCGGAATTCCATTCGTCGCCATCGCGGAACGCGTGGGCGATGCGTGGTCCGTGCACGATAACAACCCAGCAGAAAAGCATGAGGGCGAGGAGCGCTGCGGAGAGCCGCGTCCGGATCTTCGCGGTAATGGAGAGCCCTGCCGCCACCAGGGCACAGCCGGTGAACCACGCAAGGAAGAGGTGGAAGGGAATCCAGTGCGGGATGAGGGAGGCAATCCAGGCAGGGGCCTGGAAGTGCAGGGTGCCGAAGACAACGAAGGCGATGCCAAAGAGGCTGCGGCCGACGGTGGCGAGGCGGACGGTGAGGGCGTCAGAGGGGTTCAAAAAGCGAGCGCCTGAGCTCAAACCAGAGCCGGAGCCGGAGAAGGTGCACGCAAGCATCCAGGAGCCACCGCAGCACGCGAGCAACTCAAAGAAGACACCGCGATTGCCGAAGTTGTGGATCATGCCGGGGATATGCGCGGAGAAGCGAAGAAACGCCGAGCAAAGAAACACAAAGCCGAGGAGCGTGGTGATGAGGCGCGCGTAAATCCCCGTGAGGACGGAGAGGCCGGCGAGCAGCAGGATGGTGCCGGCGAGCCAGGCCCAGACGAGATGCGCAGGAGCCCAGACCGGTACGAGGCCGAGATCGCCGATGAAACCGGAGTAGAGGAAATGCTGGACGCCGAAAACGATCAGGGCGAGTGCAATGAAGATGCGGCCGAGCCACGCGAATGTGGCGCCGGCGGGATCGCTATGCGAAAGGTCGGCGAGCAAAAAGAGGCCGGAGTGCGGGGAGGCCTCGAGAACACCGCGACTCCGGCCAGGAGGCTGGTGATTGGTTGAAGGCAAAATGCGGGGCGACCTCACTTATTAGTGAAGCTTCTCTTCGGCCATGAGCTGGGCGAACTCGGGGGTCTTGCGGAGCTGGGCGAAATCGGTGTCCTGCATGAGGCGATTGCGATCGTCGAAGCCGTCGTTCAGCGCTTTGCGCAGATATTCGAGAGCGCGATCGTTATTGCCGGCTTCGGCAAAGAGCTCGGCGATGCAGTAATCCTGGCGGGCGCGGTCATGCACATTGGTCGAGCCCTGGATGAGCTGCGGGGAGTCGGGGTCGAAGACGGTGGAGTCAAGAGCGAAGGCGGTTTGATAAGCCTCGAGGCCGTCTTTGTACTTGCTGCGGGCAAAATAAGCGGTGCCGAGGTTGGCGGCGATGACCGCGGAGTGAGGCATCAGCTTAAAGGCGCGCCGGTAGAGGCGAATGGCTTCGCGGTAGTTTCCCTGAGCGAAGTCGGCGGCTCCAAGATTGTTGATGGCTTCGGGGTAGTTGGGGCGAATGAGAAGAGCTTTCTGGTAGTCCTTGCGGGCCTCATCGAGCGCGAAGAGGTGGTGGTAGGCAATGCCGATTTTGTTGAGGACGACGGCGTTCATAGTCGCCTGGCGGTAGGCGTCGATGGCGGCGAGATATTGCTGGCGGGCCATGAGGATATCGCCGCGCTCTTCGGGTGACAGGGACTGAAAAGCCGGCGCAGCAGCGGTCTGGGCTTCCCCGAAGCAGAGCCGGGCCGGAGAGAGCAGGAGCGCTGCGAGGGCCAGAGGAAGCGCGGGGAGCAGGCGGCGGATTTTCATAGGTGAGACCCTCCCGGGGAACGGGTTGAGGTAAAGTGTGCCTCATTTGAGTGGCAGGTTACCATAGCCACTTCGAGGAAAAGTGACATAGCCAGTTCGGGGGCGGCTGGGGCTGTACGGGTCCCGCGGTCTTCCCGTGTCTGCCACTATCCTGAAAGGTGACTGAAAGCCCAGGACCACTCCGCACGATCAAGCTTCGAAGGGGTCTGTTCCGATTCTCTCTCCGAAATCTTGTTTGGTGGCTCATTATCGGTGCGGTGTTTCTGTGGTCGCTTGCCGCGCTGACCCTGGTGGCTGCGCGGTGGATCGACCCACCGACCACCGCGGTGCATGTCGAGCGGCGCGTGCAGGCGTGGATTCACCACAAGCCGTATCGCGAACGCTACAAGTTCGTACCGCTGAACCAAATCTCTCCAGATCTGCAACACGCGGTCATCGCCGCTGAAGACGGGCGCTTCTACGAGCACCATGGATTCGACTGGCACCAGATTCAGATCGATGCCCAGGGCGATATGGAAGGCGGTCGCGTTCGCGGAGCTTCAACGCTCACGCAACAACTAGTCAAGAACCTGTTCTTCGGGACGGGCCGGTCTATCCTGCGCAAGGGCGTGGAGTCCACCCTGGTTCCAGTTGCGGAACTCGTGCTCGGCAAGCGGCGGATTCTGGAGCTCTACCTCAACGTGGTGGAATGGGGCCCTAACATTTATGGTGCGGAGGCGGCGTGCCGGGCCTACTACGGAACCCCGGCCCGGAGTGTTGGACGGGAACAGGCGGCAAGGCTCGCCGCGATTCTGCCCGCTCCGCTCAGGCGACGGCCGGAGCGAATGAATCGCTACAGCGGGCTCATTTTGGAGCGGATGCGGGAAATGGGTTGGTAGTCGGAATCAGGGTACGAACTCCAGGCAGCGGCGCCTCGGGCTAGCCGAACTGGCTTATGTCAATTGTCATTTCGTATTGCTCGCCGTGGTGGAGCTGTTCGTCCCACGTCACTTCGTGGCCGCGCTGGCCTGCCATGCGGCCGAGCATGGCGCTGAGTGCGCTTTCGACTCCGGCCTCGGCTTGATTGTGGAACTTGCCTGACGTGATGCTTTCGATGAAGGCACGGTCCTTCTCGCGGTCGGCAAACTCGAGGTTGTCGGTGAAGGCTCCGTTGGCTGCGAAGGTGGAGGATCCGGAGGCGGGGGCAGAGGAGTCTTGCCATGCCCATGGGTTCTCGCCGATGATGCGCACCGGTCCGGAATACGGGGCTTCGGTGATGCCTTTGGTTCCGAAGATGCGCTCGGTGACATCGAAGAAGCCGTTGGTTCCCCATTGCGTCGAGGAAAAGCTGAGGTGGGTGTCGTCGGGATAGGTGTAGATGACCTGGTAGTTATCCCACGTATCGCCGGGATGCGTGATGGCGTTGCGACCGCCGGTGGCCGTGGCTTTGATGGGGTGAGCCCCGAGGATCCAGTTGCACAGGTCGATGATGTGGATATTCTGCTCGACAAGGATGTCTCCGGAGAGGACGCGATCCCAGAGCCAGTTGCGCAGGCGGAATTCGTCGGGGGACCAACTGGGGTTGGCGTGGCTGACGGCGTTGGGCGCGTTGTAGTGGGCGGCGATGCAAACGATTTTGCCGATGTCGCCGGCGTGGATGCGCCGCACCACTTCGGCGATGGGAGGGGCGCTGCGCACCTGAAAGCCGACGTCGAGGCTGAGGCGGCCTTCGGCGCGTTTGCCAATCTCGAGAGCCTGCTTTGCTTGGGCGACATCGACGCCGAGGGGCTTCTCACAGTAGGCGTGTTTGCCTGCCGCGACTACTGCGTCGAGGTGCTGAACGTGGAACCAGGGAGGCGTCGAAATCTGGATCGAGTCGATGGCCGACGATGCGGCCAACTCCTCAAAAGCGTGAGGGCCGCGGAACATCAGGGCGGGGTCGATGGCGGGAACTCCCAGCGATGTGTTCAGCTCGTCGAAGTGCGCTTTAGCGGCGGCGAGCTGATCGGGAAAAAGATCGGCGAGGGCGACGATGCGCGCGGGAGTGTTCTTCACGAAGGACGAAGCGACGGTGGTGCCGCGACTGCCGCAACCGAGGAGGCCGATGCGGACAGCGGAGTTGGCTTCATATCCGAAAGCTGTGCGTGAGGTGAGGAGCATGATTCCCGATGCGGCGGTTTGGCCGATGAAATTTCTTCGATCCATAATTGTCTCTTGAAATGTTTTCTCAGGCTTGCTGTGCCAGGACCCGCGTGAGGATTTTTTCGAGGTAGACTTTTTCGGCTCGCACGTCGGCGATCTGCTGCGGGCCTGAGGTTTCGCGCTCGATGGTGACTGCGCCGGTGTAGCCGAGGCGATGCAGCTTAGTGAAGACCTTTTCGAAGTCGACGAGGCCAGTTCCGATGAGCACTTCTTCGCCGAGCTTCATAGGATCGGTCGGCCATCGTCCGTCTTTGGCGTGAATGCTCCGAACATGCGGCCCGATGATGTCTATTGCGTCCACTGGATTGGCCTTGCCGTAGAGGATAAGATTGGCAGTGTCGAGGCCAACGGCGAGGTTGGGCTGGTCGACGTCCTTGATGGTTCGCGACATGGTCGTGGGCGTCTCCTGGCCGGTTTCCATCAGGAAGAGCTGGCCGTTGGCTGCGCAGTGTTGCGCGACTTCGCGAATGGCAATGACTGTTTCGTCGTAGAGCGGGTTCGCCGGGTCTTCGGGGATGAATCCGCAGTGCGTCTGGATGCGGGGGATGTTGAGGAGGGCTGCGAAGTCAGAGGTTTGCCTGAGTGCGTCCATGCGGGCGGCGCGAGTGGCGCGCGGGACGAGGCCTATGGTCGAGGGGCCATGCAGAAAATCCCAGATCAGCGGATCGGGGCGCACGACTTCGGCGGCCGTGGGGACGACGCTGTATTTCTCGAGCAGGCCGCTGAGTTCCTGGGCGAGGTCTTTCGAGAATTTTCCAAGATAGCCGTCGAGGGAGAGGAAACAGTTCGACATTCCGAGGTCGTGGACTCGGGAGATGGCTGCCTCGGCGCCGTTGGCAGGCTGGATGATCAGGCCGACGGCCATGGGGGCGAGGTTCTGTTGCTGTGCCGGCTGTGATTCAGCACTGTTCGATTTGGCGAGCGCTGCTGCGCTCATAATGCTTGCGCTCACCGCGCCGGCGAGGAATTGTCTTCTTTGCATCGCGACCCTTTCGCGTCATTTATACGCCGAATCGAGAGCTGGCGATGGCGCGATGCGCAGTCATTCCGCCGGTGCAACGCGAATGTCTTCCGAGCTACAGCGCGGAGAGCTTAGCTTCGATTTCGGTGAGTGCGGCTTCGAGGGCTTTGCGGCGGATGGGGCTAGAGGTGCGCTCGTCGAGAATGCGTTCGCGCTGGAGCTCAAGGGCCTGGCGTTCGAGGGTTCGGGTGGCCCTGGCGGCGTCGGCGGCATCCTGACTGAGCTTGGCGTGGGGTGAATGCTCGGAAGAACGCTGCTCGACCTGCTCTTCCACGGACTTGCTTTCCCATCCTCTTGCCATACTTGTATGGTACCGCGCATTGCAGGTGAGGATGGGCAAAAGTAACGCTGCATCGTCCGCGTGCGCTCGCGTATCCTTCGGATGGTGAAAGCCTGGCGCATTCCTTCTTTTGGCATTGACAAACTGGAGCTGGCGACGTTGCCCGATCCAAAGCCGCAGCGCGGCGAGGTGCTGGTGCGGATGCATGCGGTGTCGTGGAATTATCGCGACCTGATGGTGACGGTGGGGAAGTACAACCCGAAGATGAAGCTGCCGCGGATTCCGTGTTCGGACGGCGCGGGCGAGGTGGTGGCGGTGGGTGAAGGCGTGACGCGTGTCGAAGTGGGCGATCGCGTCGCGGGAATTTTCATGCAGAACTGGATCGACGGCGAGCCGAACGCGGCGAAGGTTCGCGGAGCGCTGGGCGGCGACATCGATGGAATGCTGGCGGAATTTGTGGTGTTGCGCGAGGAGGGTGTGGTCCGTTTTCCACCACATTTGTCCTATGAAGAGGCCGCGACGTTGCCGTGCGCCGGGGTAACCGCATGGAATGCGATTACTGGTGCTGGCGGGGCCGGAGGAGTGACGATTGGGGACACCGTAGTCATCCAGGGGACCGGTGGAGTCTCCATTTTCGCATTACAGTTCGCGAAAATGCTGGGCGCGCGAGTGTTGGGCACGTCGAGCAGCTATGAAAAACTGGAGCGCGCGAAGAAGCTGGGACTCGAAGCGGGCGTGAATTATCGCGAGCAACCTGAATGGGATCAATGGGTGATAGAGCAAACGGAAGGGCGAGGCGCCGATCTGATAGTGGAGGTGGGTGGAGCGGGAACGTTGACGCGGTCGCTGCGCGCGGTGCGGATCGGTGGTGCGGTCGCACAAATTGGCGTGTTGAGCCAGTCGCAGGAGCCGATGCAGATCCCGTTACTGTTGCACAGGCAGGTACACCTAAGGGGAATTTATGTTGGATCGCGAACGCATTTTGAGAAGATGAGTCGAGTCATCCATCAGCAGAAATTGAAACCCGTGGTGGATGAGGTATTTAGCTTCGGAGACGCACCAGCAGCGCTGCATCGTATGGACTCAGGTTCACATTTCTCGAAGCTGGTTACTTCCGTGATGCACTGAAAATGTTTGTTGCACAGGCGACATTTTGCCTCAAGATGCATCTGAAGAAGTGCCAAACAGCAAGCACACAGAAAGAGGCTGAGACGATATGAACTTCCTGATGAGCTGCCTGCAATCGGTTCTGAATTTCTTCGCTGAGATTTTGTTTGGGTGCACCCACACGAGGGTGACGCGCCCGTTCACGCTGGACGAGCAGACTTATGAGGTCTGCCTCGATTGCGGTAAGCAGATTTATTATTCCGCGCAGGAGATGCGGCCGTTGACGGCCTGGGAAGTCCGGCGGATGAAGGCTGCTCGCGCAGGCGTGAAAGTGGTTGCCATCCCGACTACGGGTCCGCAACTGGTTCCGGCCCGCAACAACAAAAACGTGGCCGCCTAAAAAGAGTTTCTCCTTGTGGTTCTTACTAAGGAGCGCTTCGGCGCTCCTTTTACTTTTGTGGGAGGGCGGCCGACGCCGCATCGGGGCTAAGATAGACGCTGGCTCAGCTCCGTTTCGGGCCTTTTCTCCATCGGGCTGCTCTCCATCATGGGTCGTCGTCGAGTTATTACAAGCCGTTTGTTACTGGCGGTGCTGGCTCTGGCTGTGGCCGGCTGCGGCAGCATCGACTATGCGGCGCAGGCGGGGGATGGAAGCTTTTCGCTGAGTGCGGCGACGCTGTCCGTCGGCACGAATGGCCAGATTGCGCTGCGGGCGACCTTGCCTTCAGGCGATGCAGCGCCCGTCACCTGGCGCATAGCTTCAGGAACAAACGCCGCCTCGCTGGGCGAAGGACACATCGACGCAACGGGAATCTACACAGCGCCCGGCTCGCTTTCCGCAGACAACGTTACAGTACGCATCGAAGCGGCGCTGGCGAGCGACCCGCAAAGCACCGCGTCGCTGACCATCGCTGTGCATCCTGGATTTGTGCAGCCGCTGCTTCCGCAGAATGTCGCGCTGACGCCAGGCGCAACCGCGGATGTGACCGCGCAGATCGCCGAAGTGGATGCCGGCAACGTGAAGTGGTCGCTGGCGAGCTCGCCGGCGGGCGAGGCAAGTTCGGCCAATGGAGCGCTGGGTTCGCTCAGCAGCCCCTCCTGCCAGCGCAGCTCCGGCCACTACACCACGTGCGCGGTGACCTACACAGCGCCGATCGCCATCCCGCAGCCGGATCTCTATGTGGTCGCGTCGGTCAATGGGGCCTCGACAAATCCAGGCGTCTCCTCGCTCCACGTCCTCCTCAACGCCCAGGGAATCGTCAGCAATCCCATAGCAAACCAGGCGATTCAAACCGGCCCCGTCTTGCTGGGTGCCTCGGGCGGCAACGACGGCGACTACGACACGTTTGAAGGGCACAACGGCGAATCCTATGTGGCCGACTGCTGTGGAGGCACGCTGGGCGCGCTGGTCGAAGACGAGCAGAACAATCAGTTCATCCTGAGCAACAACCACGTGCTGGCCGAGAGCGATCAGGGACACGTGGGCGACACGATCGATCAGCCGGGGCTGATCGACGGCGCCTGCACGCCGCTGAGCCGTCCGGGATCGACGCTGCACCCAATCGGAACGCTCCAGTATTTCGTGCCGCTGGCTTCGCAGCAGACCAACGTGGATGCGGCGCTGGCGCTGGCGTCGCCAGGCGCGGTCGATGCCTCGGGAAGCATTCTGGGGTTGGGCACGCCGGGTCGGGATCAGGCGCTGAGCGCCGCTCCGCCGATGGCGGGGCGCGGCGAAACCGTGACTGCGGCAAACCTGGGCATGAACGTGGCGAAGAGCGGGCGGACGACGGGGCTGACCTGCTCGAGCATCGATGCGATCGCTCTGACGGTGAAGGTGGACTACTACAAGGATTGTGCGGAAACGCAGCCGTACTACACGAAGACTTTCGAGAATCAGATTGGGATTGGCGGCACGCACTTCACCGACAGCGGCGATTCGGGCGCGCTGGTGCTGGACGCGAGCAACTCCGAGGCGGTGGGTTTGTATTTCGCCGGGGGAACCGATGGCGATGGCAACGGCTTCAGCGTGGTCAACCCTATTGGAGATGTTTTGACGGAACTGAGCACAGAGGCGGGCAGCAAGCTGAGCCTGGTGGGCACGAACACAGCGCATCCGATTGCGTGCTTGCGCTACGATCCCGCGGTGCCCACGGAGCTGCCCTACGTTGGACCAGCGGCGCTCGACCGTGCGCAGACGATTGCCGAGGCCGCCGCGGATACGCTGCGTGGAAATGGCGTGTTGGGCACCGCGGCGGGGCGGAGTCTCGATTCGGCCGGCGATCCGGCGGTGGTGGTTTACGTCGACCATCCAGGGGCCAGTGTTCCGCAGACGATTGAGGGCATGCGGACGCAGGTGATCGTCAGCGATGCGGGATCGGTGGCGCGGGGTGTGGCTCCGACGATGCCGGCTTTGGAGCCGGGGATTCACCTGTCGAGTGAGGCGCTGGCTGGCGCGACGGCGGTGGAGCGGAGTGTGTCGCCGCAGCTGATGGCCGATCCGGCGATTTTCGGCGTGGGGGTTACGCAGAGCCGGGATAATCCGGCGGAGGCGGCGCTGGTGGTATTGGTGGATATCGGGCGGAATCCGCAGTCGATGCCCGCGACGATGGGCGGGCTGCGGGTTGAATACATGCGGCTACACCGCTTCCACACTACGCTGTCAAAGTGGTCGACGGCCAGGCATGCTTCGGCTTGCGAAATGCAGGGACTGGCAAAGTCTGGGAATCGAGAATAGCGATCATGTGGCACTGTATGAAACATCCGCCAAAACAGGAGATAAGTTTCAGATACAATGGATGACGGAAAGGAGGATCGATGGCGACAGGGGCACGAGGGGCAACACGGGCACGAGAAAACCGAACCAAGCTTTCAACGACGGTAGCTCCTGAGAATTATCGCTACCTGGAAGCGCTTATCGAGGCGGGCCGGGCGCAGAACCTCGCCGAGGCTGTCGATCTGACCATCCGGCGTTCGCGCAAGGCAGAGAACCGCCAGCGTCTGGCAGCTGCAACCGCAGCCTACTTCGAAAACCTCTCGCCGGAAGCGCTGGAAGAAGAGCGTGCGCTCGGCAGGGCGCTCTCCAACGCCACAGCAGGGATCGACATTGACCGCGGGTAGCGTTCTCAAGCCCAAACGGGGCGATATCTGGCGCGCCGATTTGGGTGATGGCAGGAAACATGCCGCCGTGATTGTCTCGCTGGATTCGAGGAACTTCAGTGAACGGGCAGACTCGGTGCTGGTGGTTCCGTTTGGCAGCTACGGAGTCGAAGGTCCGACTGTTCTGCGGATGGAACCAGGAGAGACGGGATTGCCAGAACCATCTTTTCTCAAAGCACACTTCATTCAGCTTCTTGCAAAGAACAAGCTGATCGATCGGCTACCGAGGGTCCTGTCGAATGCGCGCATGCGGGAGCTGGTAGCGATGATTCGACGCGCGGTCGATCCAGATGCACCGCTTCCTCCTGAACGTCAGGGCGCTTCGCGCTACTAGCTCTATTTTGGTCCGCGAAGTCTAGCTCTGCAAGGCGGCGACGGCTTCTGGCGAGGCGCGTTCGGCGCGAAACTCGCCTTCCCATTTTGCGACCACGGCGGACGCCAAACAATTGCCAACCACGTTGACGACCGTCCGGCCCATGTCCATGAGCGCGTCCACGCCCAGGATCACCAGAATCGGCTCGACCGGCAGCGAGAAGATCGACGCGGTAGCGAGCAGCACAACGAGGACGGAGCGGGCGACTCCGGCCACGCCTTTACTCGTCAGCATGAGGACGCCGAGCATCGCGAGCTGGCGCCCGAAGCTCATGTGAATGCCTGCAGCCTGCGCGGTGAAGATGGCCGCGATGGAGAGATAGAGTGCCGATCCCGCCATGTTGAAGGTGTAGCCGGTGGGGATGACGAAGGCGACGATTTTGCGCGGGACGCCGAAGGCTTCCATCTCTTCGATGGCACGGGGAAGCGCGGCTTCGCTGGTGCTCGTCGCAAACGCAATCGTCGCGGGCTCGGCGACGGCGCGGAGGAATTCGCGCAGGGGCAGGCGAGCGAGAAGAAGCGCCGGCAGCATGGCGACGAGCGCGAAGATGGCGATAGAAACATACAGAGTGAGCGCCAGCTTGCCGAGGTTGAGCATGACGCCGAGTCCGGACTGCGCGACGGTGAAGGCGAGAGCGGCGGCGACTCCAATGGGCGCGTAGAGCATCACGAAGTTGGTCAAGGCGAACATCACCTCGGTGAGCGACTCGCAGAGGCGCAGCATCGGCGCGCGCTTCGCCTCGCTGATGCGGCCCAGGGCCAGTCCAAAAAAGATGGCGAAGACGGCGACCTGGAGGATCTGGTTGTCGGCGACCGCGCTGGCGATGTTTTCCGGAAAGACGTGCAGAAGGAACTGCTGCCAGGAGATGGTGGTTTGCTGCGGAAGAGCGCCTGGCGCGGATGCAGCCGTTTGCACGGAGCTGAGATTGAGGCCTGCTCCGGCTTTTGAAACATCGATGGCGACGAGGCCGATGACAAGGGCGATAGTGGTGAGGACTTCAAAGTAGACGAGAGACTTGAGGCCGAGGCGGCCGACGGTCTTGGCTTCGGCGTGGCCTGCGATACCAGTGACGAGGGTTCCGAAGATCAGAGGCGCGACGATGACGCGAATGAGGCGGAGAAAGATTTCGCTGAAGACGCGGCTGGCAATGGCGGCGTGCGGGGCGTCGACGCCGAGCTCGATGCCGGCCAGCATAGCCACGAAGATCCAGCCCGTGAGGGAGCGACGCCGGGAAGCGGCCCGCGCAAGGAGCGCGAGGGCGATGATACGGACGGCGATGGCTGCCGGGCGGGTCGCGGGCCAGATGTGCTGGGTGAGGGCTGCGGCGACGTAGAGCGCCAAGCTGGCGATGACGTGGACGGAGATGGGTGCCTTCTTCATGCCAGGGAAACAGAGTACAGCGTCCAGAAGAGCGTATAGCGGATGGAAAAGAAGGCGCGCCTCGCGCGAATCCAACATCTGCCGACATCGGGCAGATGTTGGGCACCCGAATTTGTGAGGCGGTTGTGTTTTATTCTTCTGGAATGCGTGGTCGTCCTGTCTATGCTGCTGTGTTTTTCTGTTCGCTGAGCTTCACCGCCGCCGTCAGCTCCGCGCAGACGCTGGATCCGCTCGCTCCGAAACCCGAGTCGAGCCAGACCGGTAATCCGCTCACCGATCCTGGGTTGTCGCCTGAGGTTGAGTTTCTCTATCAGCTGGAGGCGAAGTTTGCCGCGGACACAGCGAAGGGCGGAGGGCGCGGGTTCGGCTCATGGTTCGCGCCGGATGCGGTGACGCTGGGCAACGGCAAGCCGCCGGTCGTGGGGCACGATGCTATCGCTGCCGCCGCCACATGGTCCCCGGACGTCTATCAGCTGACGTGGACACCGGAAGGAGCGCGGATGGGTCCGGCCGGGGACATGGGTTTTACCTGGGGCCATTATGAGGGTGTGTCCAGGGACGCGCAGGGAAACCAGGTCAAGACAGCCGGCCGGTACTTGACGGTGTGGAAAAAGCAACCCGACAGTACCTGGAAGGTGGAACTGGACGCGAGCAACGAGGGCCCGGCAGAGGACTGCTGCCGGCTGAAATGAACCGTCTCTGATGCAAAAGAGGGCGGATATGTTACCTTAGTGCATCAGTGAGGGTTGGGTATCTGTTACTAACGGAAAGTACCGTAAACTATACGTATCACAGGACTTGGCATCACCCAAACGGGGCAGGGCGGGTCAGAATATACTTTGCAACAATGCTCGTGAACCCCCACACGGGGCTCTTCGGCGAAGTGGTCAAAGGTCTCATCATCCGGGAGGGCCAAATCGGCCTGGATGGTGGTCCTGGACTCGCCGGAGTCTGTGGAGAGGCATGAGCTACCTGGCGAGCAGCGCGCAGTGGAGTGAGGCCGAGAGGCTGAAATCCCTGCACGAATACGACATTCTTGACACCCCCGCGGATGCGGCGTTCGACGAGATTGTCCGTGTGGCCGCTCAGGTGACGGGAGCGCCCTACGCGTATCTGGGCTTCATCGATGCGAATCGGTTGTGGTTCAAGTCGCGGTTTGGATTCCAGGGGACGGAGATTCCGCGGCTGGCGACGGCGTGCCAATACACCATTCTTGAACCTGAGCCTCTGCTGATCGGGGACGCGGCCATGGAGCCGCGGTTTCCGGTACGAGGGATTCCGCTGACCGGTACGGTTCACTGCCGGTCGTATCTGGCGGCGCCGCTGGTGGGGCCGGAGGGCGGCATCGGGACGCTGGCGGTGCTGTCGCCCAAGCCGAATCAGTTTACGGAGCAACATGCATCGATCCTGGGGGTGCTGGCGCGTCAGGTCATGACACGGCTCGAGTATTCGATTCACTCCAAAGGGCAGGATCACTCGCTGCGCAGCCGGCAGCGCATTGAGCGGGCGCTGACCGTGGAGCGGAACTTTGTGTCGGCTGTGCTCGAGACGATGAGCGCGCTCGTGCTGGTGGTCGACACGTCGGGGCGGATTGTGCGATTCAATCGCGCCTGCGAGGAGATTTCTGGATACACGTTTGCGGAGTTGGCGGGGCGATCGTTTCCGCAGGAGCTGTTTCTTCCTGACGAGAAAGGGCAGGCGTTCGAACTGCTGGATCAGGCGGGCACGGACAAGCGGCGACAGCCGACGGAGATGCACTGGCTCTCGCGAGAGGGGCGGCGGCGGCGGATTGCGTGGACAGCGACGACGCTGACCGACGGTCTGGGCGACATCAATTTCATCATCATGACGGGGGTCGACGTCACCGACCAGCGGGAGGCGACAGCGGCGCTGCATGCCAGCGAAGCCCGCTATCGGCAACTGGTGGAGAGTTCGCCGGCCATGGTGTGCACCCACGATCTGGACGGAAAAATTCTCTCGATCAATACCAACGCCGCGGAGAGCCTGGGTTATCGTTCCGAGGAAATGGTGGGAACGCGGCTGATCGACTATGTGCCGGAGGACCAGAAGCCAGTCTTTGAGAATTACCTGCGGAGTATCGCAATCTCAGGCGAAGAGCAAGGCATGCTGAGCCTGCGTCACCGTAACGGTGAGGTTCGCTTTATTGCGTGGCGCAACCGGCTTCTGGAATTGCCGGATGCGCCGCCCTTCGTGCTGGGACACGGCATCGACGTCACGGAGAAGACGGACGCGGAGAACAAGCTGCACGCGGTGATGCGGCAGCGGGAATCGATCCTCGAGTCGGTCGGCGACGGCATCTACGGCGTCGACATGCAGGGGCGGATCATTTTTGTGAACGAAGTTGGCGCGCGGATGATGGGCTACACGCAGGACGAGATGGAAGGCAAGGACCTGCTGGCGCTGCTGGGCCACGCCCGAGCGGATGGATCGGTGTACCGGATCGAAGACAGCCCCATCTACGCAGCGCACCGGTCGAGTGCGCCGATCCGCGCCCGCGACGAGGTTTTCCGGCATAAGGATGGCCGTCCGATCCCGGTGGAATATGTGGCGTGCCCCATGCTTTCGAACGGACGGGTGACGGGCGTGGTGGTGGCGTTCCAGGATGTAACGGAGCGGCGGCGTCTGGATCGGATGAAGGACGAATTCATTTCGACGGTGAGCCACGAGCTGCGCACGCCTCTGACGGCGCTGCGTGCGGCACTGGGATTGATCGCGGGAGGAGCGCTCGAGAGGCGGCCCGAGAAGCGTTCGCAGATGATGGATGTGGCGATCGGCAACTGCGATCGGCTGGTGCGGCTGGTGAACGACATTCTGGATTTCGAGCGGATGGGCGCGGGCAGACTGCCGATGCGCTTCCAGGAGGTCGAGGCCAGGGATCTGCTGCGCCGCGCGACGGATTTACAGCACCCCAGCGCGCAGAAGGCGGGCATCAACTTCCGGATCGACTCGGGACCGCTGACGCTTTGGATCGACGAAGACCGGATCCTCCAGACGCTGGGCAACCTGCTCACCAACGCGATCAAATTTTCGCCGGCGGGCAGCGAGATCGTACTGCGGGCCCGGGCGCAGAGCCCGACCGAGGCGCTGCTTTCCGTCGAGGATCAGGGACGCGGGATTCCTCCGGAGAAGCTGGAAATTATCTTCGAGCGATTTCAGCAGGTGGATGCGTCGGACTCGCGCGACAGCGGAGGAACGGGACTGGGGCTGGCCATCTGCCGCAATATCGTGCGCCAGCACGGAGGCCGAATCTGGGCGGAAAGCGTGTTTGGGAAGGGGAGCGTGTTCTACTTCACGGTGCCGCGGACATCGTCGCGGCATGAGCATCCCGAGGCTACGAAGCAGTCTCCGGGGGTAATGCGCCCGCTGTAGCCGGCCGAGGGGTGGCCGGTGCTGGACGCAAAGCTGCGGCTGCGTGCGGCGTCATCTGATGCATCGTGACAATCAATGCGACGGCGGGAGACACGCTGGCGCAACGGTAGGAATGTGGAGTGGCCGCATCGAAGTACACGCTGTCGCCCGACTCGAGGGAGTGGGTGTGGTCGCCGTGACGAATCTGCAGATCGCCCTGGAGCAGGTACAGGAACTCATAACCGGGGTGAACGTGCGGGCGCACCTCTGCCGTTTTTCTGCCCGGAACAAACTCGGCAAAATACGGGTCGAGCTGGCGATCGGGAACCATATACGCGAGGCTCTCGAAATAGTAGGTAGGGTCATCGACGCCGGATTGGGGCAGACGGACACGCTCCGCACGGCGATGCAGGCGGAAGAGCGGATGCGGCTCCGGCTCGAAGAAGTAGGAGAGATCGCGGCCAAAGACCATGGCAATGCGCGCGAGATTGCGCAAGGTGGGGACGACGCGTCCGGTTTCAAGTTGAGAGAGAAAACTCGCGGAGAGGCCGGCATGGCGGCCGAGTTCGACAAGGCCCATGGAGCGCTTGAGGCGGAGGCGGCGGATTCTCTCGCCGATACGCTTTTCTGCAATAAAGGTCTCGGCCGAGTGGGAGGCGTCGGGCACGGAATCGAAATGGGGCGCAGAAGGTTCGAGCTTGCTTGCCATGGCTCTTCCAGGCGAATACAGGCCGATCTTGGGTGAAGACAGAAACTAACAGAATGTTTCCCAAATCACAAGGTGTTTTGATGGAGTGAATAGCAAAGTGTTGGCCCGGAGTCGAGGATTTTTGGCAGGGTTGGGGGGTCGATTGGGATCATTCATTGCCGATTTTGACCGCGCCGCGTTGCAAACAGGATTTAATACGATGTGTTCTCCCCAGGGGAAGTGGTGATGGGCAAGCGGGAAAGACGAATTCTGTTGAGCGGGGCATCGGGGCTGATTGGTTCGGCGCTCCACCGTGCCGCTCAGAAGGACGGGATCGAGGTCACGACGCTGGTTCGCCGGCACCATCTGGTGCGCGCGGGAGCAATCTACTGGAATCCACGCAGGCAGAAGAACACCATTCATCCTTTGGAACTGGAGGGATTCGATGCGTTCGTTCATCTGAGCGGGGCGAATGTCGGACGCCGATGGACGCAGAAGTATCGAGAGGATATTGTTGCCAGCCGCGTGACGAGTACTGAGATTTTGTGCGAATCGCTGGCGGGAGTGCGTCGACGACCGCGGGTGCTGCTGTGCGCTTCGGCTGTTGGGATCTACGGGGATCGCGGCGATGAGGTGCTGGTCGAGGAGAGCGCTGCGGGGAGCGGGTTTCTCGCGGAGACTTGTAAAGCCTGGGAAGCGGCGGCGAAGAAGGCGAGTGATCTGGGGATTCGTGTGGTGCATCTGCGTTTCGGAGTGGTGCTGAGCCGTGACGGCGGTGCGCTGAGGAAGATGCTGCCGGCGTTTCTCCTGGGTCTGGGCGGAACGCTGGGAACGGGCCGCCAATGGATGAGCTGGATCAGCCTGCGCGATGTGGTACGGGCCATCTTCTTTCTTATGGAGCACGACAAGTTGTCGGGAGCGTTCAATCTGACATCGCCGAATCCGGTGACGAACGCGACGTTTGCCAGGGAGCTGGCTGGTGCGCTGCATCGGCCGGCGATATTGCCGGTGCCGGAGGGAGCGCTGCGCTTGCTCCTTGGCGAAATGGCGGACGAGACGCTGCTGGCATCCGAGCGCGTTGCCCCGCGAAGACTGACGGATTCGGGGTTTCGCTTTGAAGATGAGGAGATCGGGCCGGCCCTGAAAGCTCTGCTACGCTGAGATTGCATGAAGAGGGTAGAACTGGTCTCATATAAAGTGCTTTGGCTTCGGTCAGGACCATGAGCCCCGCTTCGGACCACCCCATCGCGCCAACAGCAGGCGCGTGGGGACCCCGGGCGGCGGGTCTCATACGTGCTCTCACCAGATGTCCGAGGTTTATGAGACCAGTTCCAGCGTGCGCTGCGGCCGCATCGGGATGGCTGGTGTTGCTGGCTGGATGCGGGCTGGCGGCTAATCCCCAGCCACCGACGCTGTGGCTGCCCGCGCCGGTGAAGGACCTGGCGGCGACGCGTGCGGGGGACGAGGTTCACCTGCACTGGACGATGCC
>PMSS01000421.1 GCA_003167515.1 Acidobacterium sp.
AAGCGGCGCCCTTCAGGGGGGCTGATGGTGAGGGGCCGGGCCTCATGCGGATCTCATGCCGAGGTCGAGAACCAGTGGCCGTGCATCCGCTCTAAGAATTCTTTGGTCACAGGAAATCCTGACGCTGTTCCTATGACGGAGTCGATTCCACACCTCGGGCAAAGCGCAGTCCGGTCGTCATCGATCCAGTCGAAGATTTCGGAAGGTGGGAAGATCGCAAAGCAGTAAAAACAGCCACATTGTTCGCTGCTCTCCAACTCAGCGCGATGACGACTGGAGTGCTTGTGCGCTGTAACGTAGTCCCGGTCAAGCCCGAGCGTTGCGATGCTCGTTTTCAGGATGTCCCGCAGAGTCATGCTCCACCCTCGAAGATTCGCTTGGAGAGGTAGCGTTCCGCGGAGTCGGGGATGAGGGTGGCAACTCGTTTGCCTGGGCCGAGGCGGCGGGCGACTTCGCAGGCGCAGTGGATCATGGCTCCTGAGCTGGAGCCGGCGAGGAGGCCTTCTTCGGCGGCGAGGCGCTTGACGGCGGCGAATGCTTCTGTATCAGGGACTGCTACGATTTCGTCGCAAACGGAGCGGTCGAAGGTGTTGGGGACGAAGGAAACGCCGATGCCTTCGACTTTGTGAGGGCCGGGTTCGCCTCCCTGGAGGACGGAGCCCTGGGTTTCGACTGCGACGGTGAGGATGCGTGGGTCTTGTTCCTTCAAAAAGCGGGCGATGCCGGAGAAGGTGCCGCCGGTNNGATGGTGCCGCCGGTGCCGACGCCGGCGACGAAGGCGTCGATGCGGGCGTCCATTTGTTCCCAGAGTTCGACGGCGGTGGTGTCGTGGTGGAAGCGGGGGTTGGCGGGATTGTCGAACTGGAGGGCGGCCCAGACGTTGGGATCGGATTTGGCGAGGGCAAGGGCGCGGCGGATGGCTCCTGCCATGCCTTCGGCTTCGGGAGTGCGATGGACTTCCGCGCCGAAGCCACGCATGAGGATGCATTTTTCTTCGGCGAAGCCCTCGGGGACGAAGAGGACGACGCGGTAGCCGCGATTGATGCCGACGAGGGCGAGTCCGACGCCGGTGTTGCCGGCTGTGGCTTCGGTGATGATGGAGTTTTTGTGGAGGATGCCGCGGCGTTCGGCGTCGAGGATCATGCCGAGGGCGGCGCGATCTTTGACGGAGCCGCCGGGGTTGAGGAATTCGAGTTTGGCGTAAAGTTCGGCGTGGTCAGAGGAGACGAGGCGGCGTAGTTGGAGGATCGGCGTGTGGCCAATGAGGGCGGTGATGTCGGAGGCGGTGCGGAGTTGGGAGAGCGTGCCTGTTGGGGGCATAGGACAAGCTAGTGTAACAGCGAGAGGCGAGCAAAAAGCGAGCTAAAGACAAGCGAAAGACAAGCGAACTGCCAGCAAAAGGCTCTTGGCGAAAGGCGATTACGGAGCGTTGGGTGCGGATTCGGCGACGCTGGTTTTGTGCGGAGTTTGCTGGGGTTGGGGAGTGGGGTAGTAGCCGGTGCGGGTGCGCACGAAGAGCTTTCCGTGGCGCGCGGCTTTGGCATCCACGTGAACGGTGCGATAGCCGCCCTGGGCGGCGGGCTTGGTGGAGTGGTAGCCAATGGTGTACTGATTGCGAATGTCGCGGGCTACTTCGGCGGCGATGTTGTCGACGTCGGCGAGGGAGTGAGGGAAGAAGGAGAGGCCGCCGGTTTCGTCGGAGAGCAGAGTGAGGGCTCGGCGGGCGCGGTGGGCTTCCTGGCCCTTGTCCTCGTCGCCGAAGAGCAGGCCGATGGAGTAGATGACGGGACCACCGAGATCCTGGACGCGGCGGATGGTTTGCTCGAGGTTCAGGGTGGAGGCGTTGTCTTCGCCGTCGGTGATGATGAGGAGGACCTGTTTTGACTGACGGGCGCCGTGGGAGAGCTGGTCGGCGGAAGCGACGACGGCGTCGTAGAGGGCAGTGCCGCCGCGGGACTCGATGTGGCCGAGGCCTTCGCGGAGCTTGTTGATGTCGGAGGTGAAGTCCTGATCGAGGAAGGCTTCGTCGGAGAAGTTGACGATGAAGGCTTCGTCGCTAGGGTTGGAGGCGCGGACAAGGTCGAGGGCGGCGGTGTTGACGGCGGCGCGCTTGTCGCGCATGGATCCGGAGTTATCGATGAGGATGCCGAGGGAGACGGGCACGTCGGAGTGGGCAAAGGAGACGATGTTCTGGAGCGTGTTGTCTTCGAAGACGTGGAAGTCGCTCTGCTGGAGATCCTGGGCCAGGTGGCCATCCTGATCGACAACGGTGCAGGCCAGGAGGACCTCGTCGACATCGCGACGAAGGGTGTAGATGCCGTGGTCGCGCTTGATTTCCTGGTTGGGGACGGGGTGAGAGGGGCTTACGGTGGCGTTGTCGGCCGCATCAGGAGAGACGATGGGGTCATGGTCGACATCGAGCGAAGGCTGGGTTTCGGGCTGCTGCGGGGATGGCACGACGGCGGGCACGGAGGGTGCGGCTGCCTGCGGGGGGGCGGTCTGCGCGGCGGAGTCTGGTGAGACTGGGGTAACCTGGGCTGGGGCGGATTGGGCTGCAGCAGCCGACGCGGGCACCTGAGCGTGGAGATACAGGGCGGGGGCGGCAACGAGAAGGCAGCAGAGGAGGAGGCGGTTACTGCAGAGGCGCATAGTATCCGGTGCGTGCATGCACAGTAAGTTGCGGCAAACCCGGAGGAGGCTGCAACTTAACCTTCACTTTACGCCATTTGCCGTCCATTCTCGAATTGTCGGTTTTGTAGCCGAGGACGTATTCGTTGCGCAGCTCGGCGCTAATACGGGTAGCGATGTCGCCCATCTCGGAGAGGTCGTCGACGCGGAACAGGCGACCGCCGGTATCGTTGCTGATGTCGTTGAGGAGCAGGGGACCGTTGCGCTCCTCGATGGTGGCGGCTTCGGGATCGAAGATGCCGATGGAATACACCTGGGTGTCGGCTTCCTTGACGGCGGAGCGGACTTCGTTCTCGGTATAGCGGCTATTGTTGTCGCCGCCGTCGGAGACGATGAGGAGGGCCTTGCGCTGGTACTTCGCCTGCTTCATTTTTCCGAGGCCGAAATAAATGGCGTCGAGAAGCGCAGTGCGGTGACCGGCCTGGATAGTGGCGAGGCGAGCCTCGACGTCGTCGGGCGAAGAGGTGTAGTCGGTGATGAGCTCGGGACGATCGTTGAAGCCGATGACGAAGAATTCATCCTGAGGGTTGGAGGTTTTCATGAACTGAAGGACGGCGCCGCGGGCGCGAACGACTTTGTTGCTCATGCTGCCGCTGAGATCGAGGATGACCCCGATGGAGACGGGAGCGTCGTCGCAGGCGAAGGTGCGGATGGCCTGATTGTGATTGTCCTCGAGGACGATGAAGTTCTCCTTTTCGAGGCCGGTGACGAGGCGATCCATGGGATCGGTGACGGTTAGGGGGACGAGGACGATATTGGTATCGACGCGGAACTGGATGCCGGTGCGCAGGGAGGCGCCGGCGGTGAGGGGAATGGAGGGATCGGCTTTCGCGGCGACGGGGGGCGGAGTATTGATGTGGACAGAGTCAAGGGGATCTTCCTGGGCCAAGGCCGGACGAACAAGCAACAGGACCAAAAACGGAACCAGGAAAACGGGGAGGAGAAGGGGAGCGAGCAGGAGTGACAGCGACGGAATACGGCACGTTGAGAAAAGGCGTGCTGGGGACCCCGGTAATGCGTTGGCACTGCGTTCGCGCCCAAGAATGGACGCCATGGCCGTACCTCTCGTGAGGAAAATACTGGCACGATTGAGAGACTTGTGCAATAGCCAATCCGGCTGAAGAGTAACCTTTAACTTTTGCATGACAATTGCGGAGCGCTCTCGCTCGGAGCCGCAAAGAGCTTCGATGCAGGATGGGCGGGACAGCCAGGGCAGGAATCACAGGCGTTACGGCGGCCATTTCGCGCCAAAAGACAGGGAGTAGGTGTGAAGTTGCAACCGGTTGTCCATTCGATCGGGATCAGAGAAGCTGATGGTGAGGAAACCGCAGTTTCAAAGAAGAGGACCGAATGGACTACCACCTAGAATGCCCGACTGACGATCTGTCGTCGAGAGCAGTTAGCCAGAAAAGTTGTTGAGGAGAAATGCACACTGAAACTGGCCGGGCCAGTTTCGGTGTGAGCGCGAAGACGGCCGCCAAATGGGTGCGGCGCTATCGTGAGCTGGGTGCGGCGGGTCTCAGGGATCACAGCTCGCGCCCGGGTCGGATGCCGCGCCAGACGTGTTTTTCATTCGTGGAAAAGGTTCTGCTTTTGCGCATTCAGCGCTGGACCGGCTGCCGGGATTGCTGCGATCGTGGGACTGAGCCGGGCTACCATCAGTCGCATCCTGTGCCGGAACCGGCTCAGCCGCATGCACGATCCGGAGCCGCGCCCGCCGGTTCAGCGCTATGAGCATAAAGCGCCCGCCGATCTGCTCCATCCGGATATCAGGAAGCTGGGCCGCTTCACCGCGCCTGGGGCGCGCGCTCATGGCGACCTCAGCCGGCGCACTCGCGGCGTGGGCTGGGA
>PMSS01000467.1 GCA_003167515.1 Acidobacterium sp.
TTGGCGTTGAGGTGGTCGAGCCTGAGGCTTTGGTCGCTGTCAGCGTGTAGGTCGTGGTTGCGGTTGGGCTCACGCTGGTTGACCCGCTCGCCGATGTGGACGTGAATGTGCCGGGCGTGATGACGATACTGGTGGTTCCCGTTACTGACCAACTTAGGGTGGTGCTCGCGCCGGAGTTGATGGTTGTTGGATTGGCGGTAAAGGAAGTAATTGCCGGTGCTGAGCCTGTTCCAGAGGAAGAGCTCAGTGAAATTATCGAGCCGCAGCCCGCCAGACTCACGCAAACAAGCGGGAGGAGAAGCATTGCGCAAAGATGGAGGCAGGAGAAGCGGGGCTTCAGGGAGCTGAGGCCATTTTTGCGAAATGAGCTGGGGGAGTTCATGGGCCCTCTGTTCGGCGCCGTTAACGACACCGTTCCGGCAAGCGCTGCCGGCAGTTTCTCTTCGTAGAGCGTATTTCAAGAGGGCTTGATTTCGGCGCAGGAATTTTGCGTTGGGGCATGACTGTGGTCATGTTTGACGGCGTGCCGTGAAAGCCGCGGGCGGAAACGAGGAGGCTGGTATCGATAACGATCAGCCTCATGCCCGCTCAAGCCAAGACCGGGCTTGAAGGGGCCACCCCGCGGGCCTGGTTGGGCCGCCCCCCCGGGGCGAACGCGACCGCCAATCTTTATGTTCACAATGGTTGACACAGAAACAGTATCCTAGTAATCTACCCCTGATGAAAAACCTCAAGGTCCCCGATTCGGCGGTCAGCGATCTGAAGAAGCACGCAGGGTTCTGGCTCCGCTTCGTCTCCAATCACGTTTCGCACGCCTTTGCCCGCAAGCTGCTGGCCAGCGGAGTGACCGTCGCCGAGTGGGTGGTGATGCGGGAGATGTTCGACGACAAGGAGACCTCACCGGGCGTTCTGGCTGAGCGGATGGGGATGACGCGGGGCGGCGTCTCCAAACTGGTCGACAGGCTTGTGAAGAAGAAGTTGATCAGCCGACGGGATCGCAGCGACGACCGCCGGTTCCAGTCGATTGCGCTCACGCCTGCAGGGCGGCGGCTGATTCCGCACCTGGCAGCCCTGGCCGACCAGAACGACGAGGAGTTCTTTCAACCGCTCTCCACTCGGGAGCGGGCCGCGCTGATCGCAGCGATGAAGAAGCTGGTCGAGGCGCACGGCCTGCAGACACTACCAACTGAGTAAAGGAGAAGCAATGAGCAAGCAGGTAATTCACGAACTGGCAGTCGCAGCACAGCAAGGCAAGATGACCTTCCCTCAGGTCGTTAAGGGGCTGCTGGAAGCGGGAGTGGAATCGTATCTGGTGGACTTTGCGTCAAAGCAGAAGACTCACTACCTGACGGATGGAACCACGCACACGGTGGCCATGATTTTGGAGCTTGGTCCGATAGCGGCTGATTTCAACGGTGCCGAGCTGGTGGCGGCCATTCGCGCCGCCCAGGCAGACACGGTGCGGTACCCCGAGTTCGTGAAGCGGTCGACCGCGGTGGGCGTGATTGGCTATTGGGCGTTTCTTACGGGCAAGCGGGTGATCTACTTCGGGCGGAAAGGCGAACAGCATATTGAGGAGTTTCCGAAGCCGGGGGTGTGAGAACTCGCGGGCGAACGCGGGCTCGTTACTCAACGGATAGATTCGGATTCTTCCAGATGGGAGAGGTAATCTGCGGGCGAGAGCACGGTGACTCCGTTACGGGCAGTGCGGGGAAAATGCTTCAGGTTTCCGGTGACGAGCCAGGCGCCGGCGGTTTTGGCGAGGGCGAGGAAGGGCGCGTCTTTGGGGTCGGGTATGGAGTGCGGCCAGACGGCAGGGTCGGGAAGGTGGAGGCTGTCGGCGATCATGTATTCGAGCCAGGAAGGCGGGAATCCATACTGCCGGAATTTCTCGCGGCGCACCACTTCCCTGTATTCCTTTATGACGACTGGGCAAGTGACAACCTGTGTCAGGCCGCGGAGTGCCCAATCCCTGATGAGATGCGCTGGTGGACCTGCTAATCCTATGGCTGCCGACACGACGACGTTCGTGTCGAGGACCATGAGCCTCATTTCTTTTTGCGGCGCAGACGAGCCGTACGGACTGCATCGATTTCGGCATCGATTTCTTCGTCGGTGATTTTGTCGGCGCCTGTTTCTTTGGCGATCTGCCAGCCTCGGTGGAGACTGGCCAACGCCATCGCGCGCCGCAGTTCTCGATCCTGGGTGGCGACGTCTCCGAGGACGGGGACCAGGAAGTACTCGGGGCCCTTGCGACCGGCGAGGAGGATGGTTTCGCTGGGCGCGATGGATTTGAGAACTTTGGAGCCGCGGGTGCGGAACTCTCGCAGGGATACCTGGCGCATGGGGGCCTCCTAGAGCGATTGTAGCCGTTTTAGCTACAGCGGGAAAGAGAGCCGATCGCAAGCCCGCTTAAGCCAAAACCGGGCTTGAATGGGACTCCCGGGGAGAAATGCGGGTCCTTCGACTCGCGCCTAAATTATTTCAGCGCGCCAAGTGCGTGCGCGCTGAGTCTGCGGATGCTTCGCTCAGGATGACAGAGCTTTTCTTTCCGTGATAGTTGTGGGATGCTCGGCACCCGCCCACTCAAGCCATAACCGTGGCCCTCTGACTTTAGACCTGCCTGTACGGCACATCGGATCTTCTTGGAACGACGTTGATTGACTTCGACCTCAGAAACTCCAGCGCAGCACTGACTGCGTCACCGCTTGCGCCTGGACCGAGCATGACATCGTTAACGGGTAACCGCATCGCTGGTGCCAAGCCGGGGACCAGAGGAGCGGAGGGTACCTGCAACGGGAACTCGATGTAGGGGACAAGTGATGCGTTTGTCGAACGAAATCTGATCGGATGCGCCAAATTGGTCGTATCGCTGCCGGGAGATATTGGCAGAACGAGTCGCCACTCCCTTTCGTGGTGGAAGGCTTGGTGCTTGAGGAGCCCCGCTAATCTGAAAATGCGTTTCCTTGCTTCTCCCAATCCAATTTCAACCTGGGCGGTGTAATCCCCGCTCGCAAATACCTGATCCGTGAATTTCGCAATCTGCTCAGCATCGGGGACTTGCCTAGCAGTGCCGTATTCCTTGGGGAATCGTAGCATCGCTTCATTCCATCTGGATTGGCTTACGCTTACGAAGTGGCGGAGGGCATGCTGGATCAGTTCCTTCTTCTCATCTTCTTGATAGACACAGGGGGCGAAGGTTACTGCCGAGTCAGACTCGACAGGTGGCCTGAAAGCCCTCAGGTCAAACGCAATGCTCACGCCGTAGGTACCGTGTGAATATGCTCGCCACTGACTCAAGTCGTCATCAGAAGACGTGAATGAGGCCACGAAAATATGCGCCTTATTGGGGTTTAAGAAATCCGATTTGAAAATCTCATTAACTGCCAACTCGAGAACTTGGCGCAGAGGAAAATTGAATTGACCAAACTCTGGCGTTTTCTCAATCAAATTGGTCGCTAATTTGCGAGCGTGAACGAACTCCTCAGTGTCGTTTAGAAACCGAACGTCTGTCGCGTAGATGCTACCGCTCGCGACGATGCCTTCAAATCCTTGCACTGAGGTGTAGTGCCACAGTTTTTCGGGTATTGGCTGATGCGCCCACTGGTCGATTGGGTCAACGCTCGGTGTTGTGCTCATCCCGGTCAGCTAGTGTCCAGATCACAATACTAAGTTACTTGATCACGGAGAACCAAGAAAAACGCCGCGGGCGATGGGTCACAGCCACAAAGCTTTGTGCCCCGGGCAGTCTTGTGTGGCTTGGTCTACTAACGTTGCGAGTAGTTCCGATCCGTAGCGGGCTAAGTAGGCTATGCCGCCAATGGTGCGTTCCTGGGGGTGGCGGTCGGGGAAGAGGTTGAAGCTGAGGGTGTCGACGTGGCGGCGGATGCTCGCGTCGCGCTGGAGCTGGTCGTTGGCGGCGAGGCGGCGGAGGCGGTTCATCTGATAACGCATTTTTGAGGCGGAGACCTGGGCGGCGCGGGCCAACGCTGGAGAGAGGGATTCGGTCCAGGAGAGGAGGGCGTCGAGTTCGTCGTCGAGGGCGTTGCCGGCGGCGGCGAGGCGGCGCTTGCCTTCGATGGGCAGCCCGCGAGCGCCGAGGCGATGGGCCAGCTCGTCGGGGTGCGTGGTGAGGATGTCTTCGAGTGTGAGCTGGTAATGGTCGAGGATCTTCGCGATCGATGGCTCGATGAGCGTGGCGGTCAGGCGCGGGAGGACGGGGGTGGTGCGGCCGAGGATGGCTTGGTAGAGGACCTGGTTCTGGGCGTAGTAGGCGATTTCGGCGGGGCCTCCGATGACAGCCTGGGTGGGGAGCACGTAGTCCTGAAAGACGGGGCGGAGGAGAGCGTTGGGGCTGAGGCGCTCGGGGGCTTCGTCGAGGATGGCGAGGAGGTCGGCGGTGGAGTAGGTGGTCTTGCCTGCCGGATGACTCGTAAACCAGCTTCCATTTTTGCGGCGGAGGGGTGTGCGGGCGCCGGTGGCTCCGTCGATGAGGAAGAGCAGGCTTGAGCCGGGGGCGACGAGGACCTGGGAGTGGTAGCCGCGTTCGGCGAGAAGTTTGTCGCGTTCGTGGAGGGCGGATTCGAGGGTCTCGGCGTGCTCGATGGCGTGGCGGAGGACGGGGGCGCCGAGGGCGTGGAAGGCGCGGGTGGAGGCGTCGATGACGATGAGGCCGTAGTCTGCGAAGGTGGCGGCGATGAGGCGGGCGAAGGCGGAGGCGAAGGTCGCGTTGGGGGTGTAGGCGGCGGTGAGGAGGTCGAATTCGGGGGTGCCTCCGATGAGCTCGGCGGCGCGTTCGAGGAGCAGGGCGATTTTAGGGCCGAGTTGCAGGGCGCCTACGGGGGTTGCGGCGGAGGGCTCATCGTGATGCAGGCGCAGGGTGTGGAGGGCGTGACGCGAGGGGAGGATGACGTGGTCGGCTTCGGCGAGGTCGTGATCTTCGGAGGCTAGCCAGAAGATGGGGACGGCGTTCGAGTCCCGGGCGCGGCGGATGATGGTGGCGGCTTTGAG
>PMSS01000418.1 GCA_003167515.1 Acidobacterium sp.
GCGGTCCATGAAGCTTCTGCGGGGGCGCCTGCCTGACGCGCCCCTGACAAATCTTCGACCCGAGAGCCGCCCGGCCAGGGCTACGGCAAGGAGGTTGGCGATGCGGGCCCCGCTTGAAGACAAGGGTAACGACACGGACCATAGGATTCGAGTCCGCCAGTGATGGCGATCGCCGGGGAAATCGCTGCCGCCGGCCATCGGACATTGCGCGTCCGCCCGTTGGTCGCAAGGGCTGCGGACCTTGCCATCTTCGCTCTCATCTGGATTTACTCGAGCCCGGCAGGCTCGCGCGCAGACTATCCGGCTGTTGGCACTGCGTTGCTGTTGGCCTTCGGCCCCGCTTTACTTCTCATTTATGCGACCAGCGCCTCCTTCCAGACCATCCTGCTGCGCAGACGTATCTCTTTCTTCGAGACCGCGCAGGTTTTCGTCGCCGCTCTCCTTTCTCTCTGGAGCGTGCTTGTTTTCTGGCCAGGGTACGGCCGCCTCGTCCTCGGAGTGTTCTGCCTGTTCGCATCGGCCGCTGGCTACGCCGTCACTTTCGCCTGGTTCAGCCGCGTTCACGTCGAGCGCAATTACCACGTTTACGCCACCGGCAGTCTGGCACTGCTGCTGGCAGGCTCCTTTTTGTGCCTGCCGCCGGGCTGGCTTCCACTGTGCCTGGATATCGCCGCGGTCACCTCCATCCTCATCGGTACTTCGAGGGCGCGTCTCACGCTCCAGTTCCACGCGCTCGCTCTTCTGGCAGCGTCTGCCTTTGCCTCGGGTCTGTTTGTCTATATCTTTCGCGCCATGGCCGGCACATTTCCTGGCGCGCCTGGCCCCATCGTTACCCTGGTCGGCGCCTGCGCGATTGTCTGCTATGGGGCGGTGGTTCGCTTTCGTGCAGCGAGGTCGCCGACCCAAGCCCCCCAATTGCTCTTCGCCGCCCTGGCCGTGGGATCCACAACGGCCCTGCTGGTCTGGATCCTGGCGTGGCTAACCGCGGTGGGCATCGCACTCGAAGCCGAGCATTTCGCCCTCATCCGCACTCTGGCCGCCTGCACCGCCGCGCTCGCCGCCGCCTGGTGCGGTTCTCGGTGGCCGCACCGTGAACTCGTCTGGCTTGCCTGGGCCGCTCTGGGATTGATCGCCTTGAAACTCCTTCTTGAGGATCTCCGCCACGGACACCTGGGATTTACCGCGGCATCCATTTTTCTTTATGCTGTTACGCTCCTTCTCGTCCCCCGGCTGCTGCACATCAAAAACAACGCTGCCAGCCACAATTCCGGTTAAACGCCTGCTCGCTTCCCCCGAGCGGTCCAACGATGGCGAATGGATGTCGTTCTTTGTCCCGGCAAGTCGGCTTCTCGCAAGGAAAGTTTCGGGTGGGTGGGCGATCAGGAGATTCACCAGCCGATCCCACCTTCGATTTGGCAGTCATCGGCCATATCAAACGGAACTTGCCCACCGCTCGCTCAGGACTTGACGGCGACTGTCACGTGCAAATGGCGAACGCCCTTGTTGCCGAACTTCAGGAAGAAGTGGTCGCTGGTGCAGCCGCAGCTGTTGGCACGGAGGATGCGGGAGCCTTCGACGGACCGGCCTTTTTTGCAGGGACAGTTTTCGTAGCTTGAGATGACTTTCCCTCAGATTTTGCGGAAACGGCTTTTTTGCCTCTTCGCATCTTCGCCCAGCGAGCCCTTTGCGCAGCCGCGATCTTTACGCGTGCCCCGGCGCTCAGGGTACGCTTCTTCTCACGCTTTACAGGCAGCCTGGCCGCGGCTTTCTTCGCAGCTGACTCCGCAACACCCTCGCGCGCCGCTTTCTTCGCGGCCCTTTTAGATTTCGCCCAACGGGCTCTCTGGGCGGCGGCGATCTTCTCACGCGCCTCGGCGCTCATCGTCCATCTTCTGGCATTGCGGGCGCCTGATGGCCGGGCCGGATTTCGGCTATCGATGGCTGTAGTGCCAGTCAGGAGCGCCTTCACCTGCTGGAGTCGCGATATCTCTGCATCGATCTCAACAACGATGTCTTCTCTGTTCATGGACCCTCCGTTGACGAGGATACCTCCTGCGCCAATCTGGTCAAGACCGTAGGCATAAAAGACACAAGTTATTCCTGAAAGTCGTGGATGCCGAGGTCGAGTTCTTCACCGATGACAAGGACAAGCGAGCTATGTCATCCTGCATCAGAGCGGTCAGGATCACAAGGGCGTTCGCAAGTGACGGCCAAGGCAACGGTCAGGAATGGATCACGCATGCTGACCAGCTGTCCTGGCCGAATATACTGACGGCACGAAGTAACTGCTTTTATCGCCTTGCGTAAACCAAACCGGCGATCCGCGAGGGCGGGCTGGATACGAGACGGATATAGGCGATGAGCGCCTGGATATCGGGTTTGCCGAGAGTCGCGCCGTAGGGCGGCATAAGAGCGGAACGGTTCAGAGCCGGACCGCCGTGGCTGATAATGGCCGTCAGATCGGAGTCGCTGCGTTTGTTGAGCGTGTCTCCGTCCGTAAAAGCGGGCGGCTTCACGGCAAGGTTGTCGTAATTGGAAACCCGCTGCGGTGTTGACACCTGGTCGTGGCAGCGGGCGCAATATTTCTGATCCAACTCGTAACCAAGCTGCGTCTGATAGCCCAGAGCCAGTTCGGTAATATTCAGGTCAAATTGCTTGCCGGACTTATCCGTCGACGCGGCTGTCAGTTCATACCGGCCGGAAGTGCCTCCGAGGGTTACAGTGGTGCTTACCTGGCCGCTGGAATCCGTCAGGCTTGCGGCGGGATCGAAGGTGACGTGTTCAGCAGCACGGAATTCAACTAACGCGCCCGTGACGGCGTTTCCCTGGGCATCGTTAACCTGCACAACCAACGGCTGCTGAAGCATCGCGCCGGGCGTCCCCAGCTGTTTTCCTCCGCTCGATTCGACGATGGTTGAGCCGGTAGCCGTCGCTTGAAGCACAGGCGCCAGAGCTGTCTGGTGCGCGCAGCCGGTCGCGCAACCTGCCGTGAGGGTCAGGGTTCCGAGGATCAACAGGAGACGCTTCATCGCTTTGCCTCCCGGGCGCCAGAAGATTTCTGCGCCATGAGGAAAGCCGTCAGTGCGCTAGCGTCCCCGTCACTCATGTTCTGGTTCGGCTCGATCGTGCCGGGGCGCAGCGCCTGGGGATTCTTCAACCAGTGATCAATCCAGGCTGCATTGAGCCGCGAGCCTACATTAGTTAGCGCAGGTCCTATGGAACCCTTGTCCTTCTGGGTGTTCACCATGTGGCATGATTGGCAAGAGTATTTCGAATAGAAGAGCTGCCGTCCCTGCTCAACCAGCGCAGGAGAGTAACCGCTCAACGGCATTGAATCTCGATCGATATCCGGTTTCTGGTACACGGTCACGAAGTAGCCGGTAAGTTCGGCGCGCTCGGAGTCGGATAAGTTGAACTTCGGCATGTGGCGGATCATGGCGGGGCGCAGGGTGTAAGGGTTCTTCAGAAATGCGTCCAGCCAGGCACGCTGCACGGCTGAGCCCTCCCAGGTGAGGTCGGGAGCGGTATCGCCGCCGCGACCGTTGATGCGATGACAGGCGAAGCAGTTCAACTCCGCCATCAGCTTTCCTGCTTGTCCCGCGGGCTGATAAGTCGCCACAGCCTGCGCCGGTATCTGCAACCGCGACGGCAGGGCAAAACTGCGGTCGGTCAGAGAGAGCAGCGCGGTTGTCAGCGCATCAGCCTGCTCGGAGGTAAACGTGTATTGCGGCATTCTGAGGCCGGGGCCAAAGGCCTGGGGGTGGCGGATTTTCCCGTTCAGATATGCGGGGAGGGTCCTTTCCATTCCGGTAATGAAGACAAGCTGAGCAAGAGGCTTGCTGCCAACCCGGCTTAACTCGGGAGCATAGGCTTCCGGCTTAGGTATGCCGCGAATCTCATGGCACACAGCGCACCCGTACTCGATGACCAAAGCTTTTCCATTTGCGATCTGCTGCGCGGTTGCAGGCTGCAGATGGACGTGTGCCAGGAGCTCGGGGTCGGTCCTGCTCTCGACATAGGCGCTTACGATCCTGAGTTGCTGTGGGGTCCAACGGTAGCGCGGCATTAACGTATGGGAGTTATAGGTGCGCGGATCCTGCAGCCAGGACTGCAGCCATTCAGGCTTGACTTTGCTGCCGATTCGCGTGAGTTCCGGACCGGGTTCCGGAGCCAGTTCCGGAGCTGGTTCCTGGCCCAGGTCTCCGCCCACCATATTGTTGGCGGCATTCCCGATGGCATGGCAGGAAGCGCAGGAAGACTCGCGGTACAGAGTGGCTCCGGCTGCGGTATCAGGCGCCGATTTCGACGGGGCGAGTGGCGTGGGCAGCGAGCTTCCGGACAGCGGCTCGCTGTTGGCGATGAGAAAGGCGGAAATGTCCCTGGCGTCCTCTTCGCTCATCTGGTAGTCGGGCATGGTCGACGATGCAGCATATCCGGAAGGAGTCTGCAGCCATGCGTAAATCCACTCGCGAGTGGTTTTGGCGGCGATATGAGTGATGGGCTGCGGATTGTCTGTTGGGGTCATCCTGCTGCCATCAGGCAGCCGGACGGCGTGGCACCGCAGGCATCCGCGGCGCGCGAGCAGATCACGGCCCTCATTCAGATTCGGGGTTCCGGGCAGCGCCACGTGGTGACACTGACCGCAGGATGCCTCGAGATAGCGGGCCGGCAAGAGAGGTTCTTCCGGCGCGAGGGTGCTGTGGTGGGCTTCGGCGACAGTGGTGGCCGCACCCTGACCGCGATGACAGATTACGCATCCGAACTCGTCGAGGCGATGCGGAATCACCGAATGCGTGCGAAATGGCTGCGTGCTCACGTCTCCAAGACTTGCCTCACCAAGAGCTGTGTGGCAGGTCTGACAGCGGTCCGCGACGGCTAACTCCGGCAGCCAGATCTGACGGATGCCGCCCTGAAAGTGCCGCTCGAGGGTGACGGAATCGCCGCGGTCGTGGATGAGGCGGAGGTATTGCCGCTGATAGCGCCGCCATTCGCTGAAGTGATCTTTGGCGGGAATGATGGCCAGAGTTACCAACAGAACAAGACTTACCAGGCCGAAGGGGATAATTGGATCACGAAATAAGGCGCGCCAGAAGGAGATGAGTTTAGCTTTCATCGATGCACTTATCCATTCCATGGCAATGCCCATGACCACCCGGGACCGCGAAAAAACGTGCCGACGACGGTCAGCACAATCAGCTCGAAGAGAAACCAGGTCATGATCCACCAGGAGACAGATTTCGAGGCGAGATAGCGGCGATATCGCTGGGTTGAAGCAGGCGAGCTGGACGCCGCGATCCGCATGAACGCCACGACAATGAGAGTCGGGACGAGCGCCACGTAGACCTCCAAGAACAAGAGGAAGATGGATAGCCCGAGCGCTGCAATGTAGAAGATATTGAGGCGGCGGCGGCGATTCTTCAGAAAGAGTCCGTCAGCCTCGATATTGACATTGAAGTACGGGATGACAACCAGCGCGACCACGAGCAGCGCTGGAATCAGAATTCCGGCCACAACGGGCGGGAAATAATGCAGCATCTCCTGCAGTCCGAGGAAATACCAGGGAGCCTTGGCTGGATTGGGCGTGTTCGTAGGATCGGCGATCCCCTCGATGGGCGCGTTGAAGACCAGAGAAGCAAAAATCAGGGCGGTGGCGAGGAGTTCAATGGCAAGAGCAATGCGCAGCAAGCCTTCCGGAAAGGTCTGGATCTGTTCTTCGTCGCTGACTTTCACCTGGACGGAGGTTCTGCGCGTGACGAACAGCACGCGTTTCTGCGACTTCCTGATGTCTGAACCTACGCCGGCGGCAAAGTCCTTCGGCTCTGTCATACCTTCACCACCCCAGCTTCGTCAGCGTGAGATTCGCGCGGAGATTCGACGCCGGGCTGGCTCTGCCGCACATAGAGGCCGCCATCCTTGCGGATTCTCCACATGTGGACTGCGATCAACAACGCGGCCGCCAGAGGCAGGATCACACAATGCAGCACATAGAACCGCAGCAGCGCGTTGGCGTTGACCTGATGGCCGCCTAACATCAGGAAGCTAACTTTGTCGCCGAAAACGGGCACCGCCGAAGCGATATTGGAGCCGACGGTTATGGCCCAGAATGCCAGCTGGTCCCACGGGAGCAGATAGCCGGTGTAACTGAGGAGAAGAGTGGTCAGCAGGAGCACGACGCCGATTACCCAGTTGAATTGGCGCGGAGGACGATACGCGCCGCGATAGAAAACTTTGAACATGTGCGCGAAGACCAGAAACACCATGGTGTGCGCCGACCAGCGGTGTAAATTCCGGAGAAACATTCCCGAGGAGACGACAAACTTCAGATCCTTCATATCGGCGTAGGCCTGGGGCACCGAGGGGTGGTAGTAGAGCATGAGCAGGACGCCGGTTACTACGAGAATGAAGAAGGTTCCCAGAGTCAGCGCTCCGAGGTACCAGGTAGCGCGGAACGTAAGCATCCTCCGGCGCACTTTGGTCGAAAACAGATGGAGGAAGATGTTCTGCTGAATAGCCAGCGCGCGATGCAGGGTGCTGTAACCGGCGCCGCTGCGGAAAATCGAACGCCATATTCGCGTGCGTTGCAGCTTTTCGTAATAGGTGTCCGTTCTACGCGGCATTGGTCAAATCCTGATGAGTCAGATCCTGAGAAATTCGAAAGGTTTAATAACTGTTGAGCGATCGACCATAATTTCGCCGTCGTCGTTCATCCAGGTTTTGAGCCACGGGAGGGGTTTGGGCGCCGGACCGTCGAGCTTTTGTCCTTCGCGGCTGAATTGGCTGCCATGGCAAGGGCAGGTTATGACGTCGAGGTCCGGCTTCCATACCGTCATGCAGCCGAGGTGTGTGCAAATGGCATTCAGCGAGAAAAAGCCTTCCTGCACGTGAATCAGGTAAATCGCTGAATTGACGTCGATGGTCACGGAATCCAGGGGATAGCTGTCGGGCTTTCCCGCGTTGACGATGGGAGAGGCTTCGTAAAGAACATTGGGCGAGAGAAACCGGTATGTGAGCCCCAGTGTTCCGGTTGCCGCCAAACCCAAGGAGGCCGCACCGAGTTTCGCGAAAAGTTTTCGGCGGCTGATTAGGTGCTCGGCCAGCCTGGGTTGGTCTTCGCTCATTCTGTTTTCGGACATCCTGGCTCTCACTCCCCCGCCGTGACGGCGGTGCGAAACGGGGCGTCGATGGATTCAAGGGAAATCAGTCCCGTTGGCTCGGTGGGAATGAGCTGGTAGGACTCCATGGTGATGGTGCCCGCGGGGCAGCGAGCCGCGCATAGCCCGCAGCGGATACAGCGCGTTTCATCCTTCAACATGACGGAGCCGGCGATGACGCCCAGTTCGTCGGCGCGCACATCGTCGAGTTCGACATTCAGCAGACCCTGGCGGTCGAGGAGTTGTTGCACGACGTCGGGTTCGAACTGGAAGCGATCGAGGGAGACTAGTTCCAGGCAATTCTCCGGGCACACGTCGATACATCCGCCGCAGAGCACGCACAGACTGCCGTCCTCAAGATTGCCCTCGAAGATGGTGTTCACCCAGCAGTGGAGGCAGCGCTGCGCCTCGAGTTGCGCGGATTCTTCATCGAACGCCACTTCCACTTCGGTCGTGCCGGAGCGGCGATCGAGGGGGAGCATGGGAATTGGTTGGCGGACCAGGTCGAGGATATCGAGCGGCATGCTGTATCGCTTGAGAATTTCGACCTCGACCGCGGGTTCCGGATGGTGGACGCCGCGAAGAAACTCATCGATGCCCACGGCCGCGCGCTTGCCGTCGGCGACGCTGTCGATGATCAGGCGTGGACCGAAGACGCAATCGCCGCCGGCAAAGATGCCCTCCGCGGAGGTCATGAGCGTCCGCGGGTTGACGGCGATGAGCCCTCGACGGGAAATCTCCACATCGTCTTCAGGCTTCAGGAAACCGAGCCGCGGCGCATGGCCGATGGCCAAGATGACGGTGTCGCAAGCGAGCTGGCTCTCGCTGTTGTCGTAAAAGGCAGGATTGAATCGGCCGTTCTCATCGAAGACCCATTTGGTCCTGAGGGTTTCCAGAGCGGTAACTCTGCCGTTTTCGCCCATGATGCGATGAGGGCCCAGACCCGGATGGAGGACGATGCCTTCCTCTTCCGCTTCGACGATCTCTTCAAGAGTGGCGGGCATCTCTCCGCGGCTTTCGAGACAGACGAGATGGACTTCCTGGGCGCCGAGGCGCACGGCAGGGCCATGCTGGCGGAGCACCTCGCGCGCCGCGGAACGGGCCACATCCATGGCGACGTCGCCGCCGCCGATTACAATGACTTTCTTGCCGATGGTGAACTGGTAACCGAGGTTCACGTTCAGAAGGAAATCGATTCCGTTATGCACGCCGTCGAGGTCGACTCCGGGAATGGAGAGGTCGCGGCTGCTGTGCGCGCCCACGGCGATCAGCACCGCGTCGAAGCCCTGACGGCGCAGATCGGCAATGGCAAAATCGCGGCCGGCGGCGTAGTTGAGTTTGAGGGTAATGTCGCCGGTTGCGAGAATCTCGCGGACCTGCGCTTCGACCACGTCTCGCGGCAGCCTGTACTTCGGCACGCCGAGGTACAACATTCCGCCAGCTACAGGGGCGGCTTCGAAGATGGTGACTGAATAACCCATCAGCGCGAGGTCGTGCGCGGCCGATAGTCCAACCGGCCCACCGCCAACCACCGCAACGCGAAAGGGAAGTTTTCTCTGGCGGCGTCCCGCGTTCACGTCAACAGGCCGCTTCGACTCCGGGCCGTGCCGCTCGGTGAGAAAGCGCTTGAGCGCGCGGATGGCGATGGGCTGGTCAATCGCGCCACGGCGGCACGCGGTTTCGCAGGGATGCGCGCAGACGCGGCCGCAAATGCTGGCCAGGGGGTTGGGCTCGCGGGCTAACGTGTAGGCGTCTTCGTAACGCCCGTCGGCGATCAAGGCGACATAGCGGCCCGCGTTGGTGTGCGTGGGACAGGCCATCATGCATGGGAAGTTGCTGTTGAGCCATGCAAGATCCACCGCTTTGTTTTCGAAGCGCTTCAGCATGATGTCCCGTTCCGGCTGTTGAGCGCGTTCCCAGCCCGCATGTTTCGTGGCTTACTTCGTGAGAGTTACTTCGGCTCTCATGTCGCCGGAGCCGGTGGCCTGGCTGGAATGGGCTTTGTTCCCTCATTCCAGATACTGAATCTCGCGAATCCTCCTTCTTGAGTCGCTTCGTCATCGGGTCATGCCCTGAAAGCGGGGCAACGCTGCCCCAGCGCCTCTATGCGCGCAGAATTTCGCGTAAGCGGCGGATCAGCTGGATTCTGCTGCATCCCGAGCCGCTGTTAGCGCCAAATTGACGCTGGAGAGCGTGAGTTAATGAGACCGGAAGGTCACCGGAGCTGTCTGTGATGGGGGTCACGAAACGAGCTGGGTGACTGGAGTAACTCCAATCCCGAGACGCTGGTACGCTCCTCAGCTGGCTCCGGTTTTGGTTACGGCAGTCTCCGTTGCGGGGGCCGTCAGAGCGATTTCGAGGGTTCCAGCAGCGCCGGGCTTTGGCACTCCCTCCATGCTGTCGACGGTGGGCCTGACGGTGGGCCTAAGGAGGACATCGAGGCGATAGCCGGAGTTCAGGGCGGCGGCGGTTGCTGCTTCGGTTGCAGACCCGATGGCGCGCATAGTCGTCCGCGTTGCGGGAGATTTCACCGATGGGTCTTCTTCGAGAGCAGCGATGAACCGGGGCAGACAGGACCACCAGAGCAACTGCTCATGCGCTTCTTTGTTGAAGTAGCGATGACCGCCGGCTTCGTGCAGTCCGGTGAGCCAGACGATGTCAGGGTCGTCCCAGTCGAGGGCGTCGTGGAGGACGTTGGCGTCCGCTGGTTTTGTCCTGGCGACGAGGACACGGATGCGGGCGGCGGCGCGGTAGGCGGCGTCGCCTTCGATGCCGAGGGGGTGAAATGAGTCGGGAAGCGCGGAACGGAGGTAGAGGCGATCGAAGGTTGCGGCGGCGTTCTGATTGGGCGGGAGTGCATCGGAGAAGGCGCGCAGGAGACACCAGGCGACGACTGGCGCCCAGACCGTGACCGCGGTGGTCTGCGGACTGTGGCTGGGCAGAACGGTGCGTGCTTCAGGGGGCCATCCGCGGGTGAAGGCGCGCTCGAGCGCGGGAAGTTTGCTGGCGGCGTGAAGCAGACCGCGATATCGATCGCGCGCGGAGGGAATGGGGTCGGCGGACTTTCGGGTCTGGTTTGAGGATCCGGGTGCTGGAGAGGTGAGGGAGGCGCTGGATTTTTGGGTCGATCGATTCCCGTCCAGGTCTTCCGCTTCGTCTTTTTCTGGTTCGGATGCGGGCTCTGCGGCATTGAGCGCTGTTAGTGCTGCACGGAAGAAGCGCTCAGCGTTTTTCTCCAGCGTGGCCAGGGTCTCTTCGCGGCTGCAGGGCGCCTGGTGGGCGCGTGTGAGCGGGGCTTCAGCATCGCCGCTCTCGGCTTCGATGAGATCGGAGTAGCAGCGGAGTACGTCCGGGTGGAGGGCGGCGCGGAGGGCTTCGTGCACGGGGCGGAGTTTGAATTTCGCGAGGGCCTCGTCGAGGCTCCAGACGCCGGTGCCGTTGAGGTCGCCGCAGAGAGCGTCCCAGGGATATTCGGCGGTGGAGTGCATCTCCCGCCAGTTCTGGAAGACGTGGTATTGATACGCGCCGAGATGGAGGTGAAGGCCGCGGTCGCGGATTTCGCCGAGGCGGCGGAGAAAGTGGAGGCCGCTGGCGTTGTCCTGGTAAGCGAGGACCGCGTTGCCGTCGCCGGGCAGAGCGAGGGCCTCGTGGATCTGGAGGCTGTAGAGGGCGCCGGTGCTTTTGTCGGTGCGGGACGAGGAGCGGTGCAGGGTTCCGACGGTGCTTGAGTATTTGTTGTGGTAGATGGCGAGGGCGCGCTGGTCGCCGAGACGGTTAGACCAGGCGAAGACGTTCTCGTCTATTTTGCCATCTTCGCGCCAGAAATCGAAGAGAGCGAAGTTGGCGCTTTCGGCGAAGACGTGGCGGTTTTTGAGGAGAGGAGCGATTTCGCGCTGATGGCGATCGACGAGGTGCTGGTTGGGGGTCTCGTCGTAGCGAGGGCGTTTGTACTCCATGCCGTACTTTTCGGTGAAGGCTTCGATCTGGCCGTGGCCGAACATGGGCAGACCGGGGAGGGTGGCCATCATGGTGCAGACGCCAAAGTATTTGTCCCCGGTGCCGAACTGATCGATCGCCGTACGCTCGTCGGGATTGCTCATGAAGTTAACGTATCGCTTGAGAATATCCGGATCGAACTCAACCGTGTTCTTAATAACGGAGCGGTACTTAGCGTTCTCTTCATCGCGCAGCATGTTCATAAACGCGCTGTTATAAACGCGATGCATACCCAGGGTGCGGACGAAGTAGCCCTCCATGAGCCAGAAGGCTTCGGCCAGGAGGAGGGTGCCGGGGACTTCCGTCGCGACACGGTCGACGACTTCGCGCCAGAACTCGTGGGGCATGGCGTAGTCGAACTGCTCCTGGGTGAGGGAGTATTCGGCGCGCGAGGGGATGGAGCCACCGCTGCCGGGGACCGGGAACCAGAGGCGCTGGACGTGACGGCGCGCCAGGGTCATGGCTGCGTCGAAACGGATGATGGGAAACATGCGGGCGACATGCAGGATGGTCTGAATGACCTGCTCGCGAACATCGGCGCGGAGATAGTTGAGCTGGGCAGTATCGTTCCAGGGAAAGCTGGTGCCGTCGTTGCCATGGTAGATGTACTCGGTTTGGCCGGAGGCGTTGTCGCGGCGCTGAAAGACGACGGCGGCGTCGGATTGGTCGTAGTAATGGTCTTCGATTTTTATTTCGACGCGGCCGTCGTGGGAGAGGTCGGGGCCGTTGAAGTTGTAGGAAGGCCAGGGGCGGTCCGAGCGGGAGAGGAACCACTCGGGGTGCTCGACGACCCAGGGGGAGTCGATGCCCATGTGGTTGGGGACCATGTC
>PMSS01000422.1 GCA_003167515.1 Acidobacterium sp.
GATGAGGTCACCAGCCCCACTTTCACGCTGATTCACGAATACGAGGGCACCCGCAAAATCGACGGACGCGAAGAACCGGTCGTCCTTTATCACCTCGATCTCTACCGCATCCAGAACGAGCGGCAACTCGATTCTCTCGGCCTCGAAGAACTGGTCGCGCCGGACAGCATCGTCCTGGTGGAGTGGGGGGAGAAGTTTCCCAGCGTCGTCAAGCGCAGCCAGGGAGAGATTGAGATGCGCACCACACGCGGCGACTCGCGCAGCATCACGCTGACGCTGAAGGATTGACGCCGCGGGCCGAATGACCCCGCGTACTCCCTCACCAGCAAAAAATCAGAAGTGGTGGACCTTCTCCGGCTGCGGAATCTCCACCGGCCGCGCCGCTTCCCGCTCCAGCGACCGGCTCACCAGATCGCGCGAGCCAAGCCCCACAGCTAACGAAAGCGCAAAGACGATTCCGCCGAAAAGAATCCCGAATCCCAACTCGACGATGGCTCCGCCCAGCGCCAGATGATCGAGCACCATGGCCCCGGTCAGCACCAGGATCATCCAGCGCACCCCCATGCTGAGCAAACGCGCGTAACTCAGGTTGAGATTGACCCCGGTGATCAGCACGCTGCGTGAGACAAACCGCGCCAGCACGTTGCCCGCCAGCAGCAGGATGGCCGCGCCCACTACCCTCGGAACGTAGCCGAGAATCCAGCCGGACACAAGGTTTTCCGATGTGCCCGCCTCGAAAGAGGAGACTCCCACCACCACACCGGCAATCACAAAACACCAGAAGACAATGCGCGAGATCAACAGCGATGGAGTGGCGCGCGGGCTCCATTCGGCCATCGCGCTCGCGCCGCGGCTCATCCGTTCATCGAAGCGGAGGGCGGTGAGAATCCACCGTACCAGCAATGACAGCAGCCAACCGATAAGAAGAAAGAAAAGGAACGCGACGATGAACGCCAGCACGCCTGGCAGCAGCGTGGCCATTCTGTTCATCACGCGCCCCATTGATGAGTGAAGCGATTGTTCTACCTGCTCCCACATAGCTTTTTCTCCTTCCGATCTTGCCAAGGACCGCTAGCCGTGCCTTATGGATTGAAGCGGTCCGGCCATCTCCACCGCGACAAAAGATACGGCTTCTTCTCCTCCCACGCGCGAGAGAATCGCTCCAGCCGTTGTTCTGCGGCAGCGCTGCTAAGATTGGAAACCTCGCGAACGTAAGACGCAACCCAGCCCAGATAGAGCGGGGTTAGCGCGCCGAGCAAATGCACGCGGCTGATCGTGCGCAAACGATAGGCCAATGCGAAATCGTACACAATGCTCGCCCATAACTCGTCGGGCATCTGGAATTGGTCCGGCGCCATTCGCGTCAGGCGGCGCAGCTCGAGCAGAGTGTTGGGCGGCAGCAGCAGTCGCCAAACCTCATCAAGGCTCTTCGATCCCAGAAGAAAAGAATCCAGCATCGGTTGCGGGTCGATCGGCTGACCATCCGCTTCCCCCTCCGCGGCATTGCCCCAGATCGGCGTCGCCTGCGCTCCGCGAATCCGCTGCCAATGCGAGGCGCACTGGTCCATCTCGTAAAAAAGCGACCCGGCAATCTGTCCCAGCACAGCGCTGAGTTCCAGCCCGCCCGTCGCTACCTCATGACGAACGTCGACATGCACCTGCCCAACCGGAACCTGCGGAAACTGCGTCGCCGCAACCGTTACCGGCCAAAGCAGCGAGGTTCCAGAACTATCCAGCGCCGCAGGTATCCGCGCCAAACGGCCGCAGAGCGCACCGGACACGGCAAAGTCGAACGCCAGCGGATAACGGACTTTCTTGCCGTACAGCGCTCGGCTCAGCGGACAGAGGATTCCGCTGTTGATGAGGCCCTCATACTTCGCCGCGGGATAAACCGGCATCACCAGGCCGCATTGCCGATCCAGAATCGCGTAGGCAAAAAGCTGGATGGCGCGCGCGTCAAGAGCGGCCAGGTCCGATCCAATAACAATGCACGCCCGCGCGTTCAGCGAATCCGCAAGCGCCAGTACCGCGCGCTGATTCGCCGACACAGCCGACCAGATTTCCCCTCCTGCCGCCGGTGCTGGCGGCGCATAGGGGACCAGGGTCAGCGCGGGAGTGTTGGCGGCCTGCCCGTCCCCCGATGCCGCCTCGGGACCGGCTCCCGGCCACGTAAAGACAAACCGCAGGGAAGATACCCCGGAACCCAGCTCCTGAATCATTTGTTGCGCGCGAACGCGAACATCTTCGGCAGAAACCGCGCCGGCAATCCCCACCACTACATCCGCAGAACCGGCGCGCTCCGCCGGTTGCTTCGTCTCCTCCGTGATTTCGACGCCTGCCATATCGCTGCTCATCATTAAGTATCACGAAGGGAGCGACAGGATGCCATGCAGCGGAATCCGAATCCACGCCGGGCGGTTGTCCAGCTCGTAGACCAGCTCATAAAGCGCCTTATCGAGAATATAGATTTGGAGCAGAGCATCGAATTCCTCCCGCGCCGCGGGAATGATCGGAGAATCGCCGATCGCCTCACGATAAGCGCGCAGGAACTCACCCGAAACCGAAGCTTCCCAGAGCCGAGCCCAGGATTCAAGTTGCGCGAAGTCCTCCGGTCGACGCGTGGTGTATTTTGTCAGCGCGACGAACGCCGCGTAACTAAAGGAACGCACCATTCCCGCAACGTCCTTAAGCGGAGAGTGTTTCAATCGCCGCTCGGCGAGCGGCCGCGCCGGTTCGCCCTCGAAATCCAGAATGACGAAGTCCCCTTTCGAGCGCAGCACCTGGCCCAGATGATAATCCCCGTGGATGCGTGTCCATTGCCCCGGGCTGCGCACAGCGTCCAGCGCGCGGAATTTCGCCAGCAGGGCGCCCCGGCGGCTGAGCGCCAATCCCGCTCCCTCGACCGTGTCATCGGCCAGACCTGGAAGGTGCGTCTTCAACAAATCGAAGGCGTGCGCGGCATGACCCGCCAGCTGGTCGCGTAATGTTGCCAGCTCGCTCGTGTCCGGCGTTTGCGGCGCAAAGGCAGCGTCGTGACCAGAAGCCAGCGCCAGGTGCATCTCTGCGGTTCGACGACCCAGCACCGCTGCAGCGTCCAGATACAAACCGGCGTGCTCCCGCGCTTCCGGCGGCGCCGTGTCATGCTCATTCGCAGCCGGCACAGCCGGACTTCTCACCGATGCAGTGCTTTCGTAATAGCGGTCCAGCTCTTCGAGAGTCCACTGCCACCCATCGCCTTCGTTCTGCACCAGCCCCTGCAGCAGCGCAACGGTGGCCGGCTCCGCATCCGCGCGACGAACCTCGATGCATCCTCCAAATGGCGGGGTGTTGCCGAAATTCACCGTCTCGGTAAGAAACCGACCGACCTCGACGTCAGGATTTTGTCCCGGTTGCTGGCGCCGGAACAGCTTCATGATCAGCCGGTCTCCGAAAATGGCCGACGTGTTGCTTTGTTCAGCGCCGCTCACCCGCGCAGCAAGAGGTTGCAAGCCGCGCAGGCTCGCGAGCACCGAACTGGGCAGCCCGATCAGCGTGCCGCCACGCGTGCGTAGCTCCTCTCCATTGGCGAGGATCTCCAGCAGCGCCGCAGGTGAGCTGCCCAGCAGCCCCTCATGCAGAACGCCTGCCAGCGTCGCCGATCCCGCTGTTGCCACAGCCTGGCTCGGCGCAGATTCCCGTATCGCATTTGCGGCATCGCCGAAGCTCATCGCCAGGCATAGGAGCCAGGTATCCGGATCGCCTTCGACGTAGTCCAGCGCGACCCAGAGAAGCGCCGAACGCTTCTCGTCGAACAGTACCGAGTCGGCAATCTTCGCGCGAACGATATTGCGGGACTTACTTCCGAACCATCGTTGCCGCTGCAGATACGCCGGGAGAATCGCCTCCAGCCGCCGCACTCCATCCCCGGAGAGAATGCTTTGCCAGTCTCGCTCGCCCTCCACATAGAAGGCCTGCTCCCCGTCCGTCGCCGATGCCGTCTCCGCCGCCATCGACGGCTGAATCTCGAGCCACAAAAAACCATACGGCCCCAGCGCGAGCGAATACGGCGCCTTTGTGATCGGAGGAAACTCGACATAACCGAGCATCTCGACTGGCGTCGTGCCCTCCATGCCCGACAGATCGAGCTGCACCGGCTGCGCAAAGCGCGACAGATTCGCCACGCACAACACCGTCTCGCCCTGATATTGCCTGACGTACGCAAGGATTTTCCGATTCGAAGCATCCAGAAAACGCAGCGATCCGCGGCCAAACACCTGAAACAGCTTGCGCAGCGCGATCATGTTACGCATCCAGTTCAGCAGCGACGAGGCATCGTTCTGCTGCGCCTCGACGTTAATCGCCTCGTAGCCAAACACCGGGTCCATAATGACAGGGCTATAGAGTTTGGCCGGATTCGCCCGCGAAAAACCCGCGTTCCGGTCCGGAGTCCACTGCATGGGCGTGCGCACACCGTTGCGATCGCCTAGATAGATGTTATCGCCCATACCGATCTCATCGCCGTAGTAAAGGATGGGCGTCCCCGGAAACGAAAACAATATGCTGTTGAGTAACTCGATGCGCCGCCGGTTGTTATCGAGCAGCGGCGCCAGCCGTCGCCGGATGCCGATGTTAATACGCATACGAGGATCGGCGCTGTAAGCCAGATACATATAGTCGCGCTCGTCGTCGCTGACCATCTCCAGCGTCAGCTCATCGTGATTCCGCAGAAACAATCCCCACTGGCAGTTATCCGGAATTGCCGGCGTCTGCGCCATGATATCCGTGATCGGCAGCCGGTCCTCCTGCCGCAGCGCCATGTAGATGCGTGGCATCAGCGGAAAATGGAACGCCATGTGGCACTCATCGCCGTCGCCGAAGTAAGGGCGAACATCCGTAGGCCACTGGTTCGCCTCGGCCAGAACCATGCGCCCTGCATAGCCCTCATCGATCGCCGTCCGAATCGCTTTGATTACCGCGTGTGTCTCCGGTAGGTTCTCGCAGCTGGTTCCGTCGCGTTCCACGAGATACGGAATCGCGTCGATGCGCAGCGCATCCACGCCCATGTCGAGCCAGTAGCGCATCACCCGCAGCACCTCTTCCAGCACCGCTGGATTGTCATAGTTCAAATCCGGCTGGTGCGAAAAAAAACGGTGCCAGTAATAAGCCTGAGCTACCGGATCCCAGGTCCAGTTCGACTTTTCCGTGTCGGTAAAAATGATGCGCGCATCTTTGTACTTCTGGTCGGTGTCGCTCCAGACGTAGAAATTCCGCTCCTCCGAGCCTGCCGGAGCATGCCGCGCGCGCTGAAACCAAGGATGCTGATCGGAGCTGTGATTGATGACCAGTTCGATCATCACCTGCAGTCCGCGATCATGAGCCGCGTTGAGGAAACTCTGAAACTCCTCGATCGTCCCATAACTCGGATGGACGCTCATGTAATCCGAGATATCGTAACCATCGTCCCGCATTGGCGACGGAAAAAACGGAAGCAGCCACAAACACGTCACACCAAGGTCCTGCAGATAATCCAGCTTCTGCGTTAGTCCGGGAAAATCGCCAATGCCGTCGTTGTTGCTGTCATTGAAGGCTTTGACGTGGACCTCGTAGATAACCGCGTCCTTATACCAGAGCGGATCGGCGACACTGCCTGCCTTGCGGACGATAGTCTTCGTTTCTGGCATCGGTTCCTGCGCCTTCACTGGTAATAATCGAAATCTTTTTCGGAGCGCACTTTACGGAGCACGCGAAAGATATGCGCGGGCATCTTGTCCGGCGCCAGCTCGACGTAGTTGTGCGCACCCTGCCACAAATAACGAAGCCCGGTAAGTTGATCCAGCACCTGAAAACTCTCATCGGCGCGCACCCGCAGCCGCTCCAGATCGAGATTTACCCATCCTGACTGGGTATGAAAGAAATCGAGGTTCACCACTGTCAGCACCATGTTGCTGCCATCAAGGCTCGATTTGCTGTAAGCGATGAGATAGGGATTATCGATGGAATGAAAGAAGAGGTTGTAACTCGCATGCAGAGCGGGGTTCTCGCGCCGCGCCCGATTCACAGTCGCAATCGTCCCATCGATGCTGTGCGGTGCATCCAGGTCCCAGTGTCGAATCTCGTATTTTTCCGAATTCAGATATTCTTCGCTGCCCGGCCGTATAGGTTTGTTCTCTCCAAGCTCAAACGGAGGCCCATAGATGCCGTAATTCGGCCCCAGCGTCGCGGCCAGCACGAGCCGACTGAGAAATGCGGGGCGGCCACCAATTTGCAGCACTTCGTGGAGTATATCCGGCGTATTCGGCCAGAGATTCGGACGCATGAATTCGCGAACCTTCGTCTGGGTCAGCTCGGTCAAATATTCCGTCAGCTCCTGTTTCGTATTCCGCCACGTGAAATACGTATAAGACTGCGAAAAGCCCGGCTTGGCCAGCCGCTGCATCACATGCGGCCGAGTAAAAGCCTCGGCCAGAAATAGCACATCGGGAAAATCGCGCTTTACCTCAGCGATGAGCCACTCCCAGAAGGAAAATGCCTTGGTGTGCGGGTTGTCGACGCGAAAGATGCGCACGCCCTGTTCGATCCAGAACAGAAAGACGCCGAGCAGACCGTCCCACAATCCCTCCCAGTCGTTGCTCTCGAAATCGAGAGGATAGATATCCTGGTATTTCTTTGGCGGATTTTCCGCGTACTGGATCGTGCCGTCAGCCCGCTTCTTAAACCACTCCGGATGTTCGGTCACCCACGGATGATCCGGCGAACACTGGAAGGCAATGTCCATCGCCAACTCGATCCCCTTACTGGCCGCGGCGCGCTGAAGGCTGCGGAAATCGGCGAACGTCCCGAGTTGCGGATGGATCGCCGTGTGCCCGCCTTCCCGCGCGCCAATTGCCCACGGACTTCCGACATCGTCCGGCTCCGCGGTCGTCGAGTTATTCTTGCCCTTGCGGAAGCTTTCCCCGATCGGATGGATGGGCGGCAGGTAGAGCACGTCGAATCCCAGCCGCGCGACATAATCCAGTCGCGCCTCACAATCCCTGAACGTCCCGTGGCGTCCAGGCTCGGCCGCCGTCGAGCGCGGAAACATCTCGTACCAGGCGGAGTAACGCGCCTTTTCGCGATCCACAGTCACCCGCAGTTCGCGCTCGTAGCGCGTCTCCATCGCCGGATCGAGATAGGGCGCCATCATCGCGCCGAGCGCCGGATCGAGCGCGGCTGTCTGTGCGGCGTGCAGTTCGTCGGCAGCTCGAATCTCAGCCGCCCAGCGCCGCAGTGCTTCCGCATCGTCCCGACCCGCCCTCTCCGCGGCCTGCTCCACGAGTTGCGCTCCGCTGAGTAAATCGACGCGGATGTCCTGGTCGGCGGCAATACGCTTTTCCAGATCGCTGCGCCAGGTATCGAAATGGTCGACCCAGCCCGCCACCGTGTAGAGATACTCGCCCATCCGCGCGACCGGAAACTCCCCCCGCCAGCGGTCGTTGCCCAGCGCCTGCATCGGAACGGCCGTCCACTCGGGAATGTCCTGAAAACGAAACAATAGCCGCGCAGTCACATGGTCGTGGCCGTCGGCGAACACATCCGCTTCCACCTCCACCAAATCGCCGATGATGCGCTTAATGGCAAAGCGGCCCCCGTCGATCTCGGGCTCGACGCCTTCGATCACGACGCGCTTCCGTCCATCCGCGGGTTTCTGCATGGCTTCGATCAGCTCTCCGGCAGGCCGGTACCGCCTGGCGTCTGGCGCACATGCCGCCTTCCGCGCGCGTATCAGTTACGGAATTATACGGACAACGAAATGGATTTTCCGGCTACGTAACTGGTTATGTGATTCGATGCCCGCCAGCGGTGGTTGCCGCGCAAGCTCCAACGCCTCTCAGCCCTCACCCGCGGCCACTCAGTTATCCGGCAGAATATTGGACTCTTCCGAGGTGCGCAGTCTCACCAGGCGGTCCACCGTGTATGGCGCTCTTTGCGTGGCGGCGTGATAGTGCCGAACCTGGAGTTCTCCCAGCAGTCCGATGGCGAGCAGCTGCGTTCCCGCCAGGATCATCACGGCGGCAATCACAAACAGCGGCCCGTGCTGCTCCATCACGTGCTGATGCGTCAGCACCTTCAGCGCCAGCAGAAATAACGAGATGGCGCTGCCGCCAAAGATCCCCATCGCCCCCAACAATCCGAAGAAGTGCAGTGGGCGCGTCATGTACTTCAGCAAAAATCGGATGGTCATCAGGTCGAAGAAGACCCGGAAAGTGCGCCCAATTCCGTAATGCGATTGTCCCCGCTCCCGGTTCACGTTGCTGATGGGGACCTCGCAGATGCTGGCCCCGTACCAGGAAGCGAGCGCGGGGATGAAACGATGCATCTCGCCGTAGAGCGGAATATTGTGGATCACCTCGCGCCGGTACGCCTTGAACGTTGTCCCGAAATCGTGAATATCCACGCCCGACAGCTTCGCCATCAGCCAGTTGGCGCAGCGCGACGGGATGCGCCGCATCACGAAATTGTCGATCCGCTCCTTGCGCCATCCGCTGACAACGTCGTAGCCCTCTTCCAGCTTTTCAAGGAACGCGGGGATCTCGCCCGGATCGTGCTGCAGGTCGCCGTCCATGGCCAGAATAAATTCGCCCTCGGCATGGTCGAATCCCGCCGCCAACGCCGAAGTCTGCCCAAAATTCCGCCGCAGCTTCACCACCAGAACCCGGCTATCGACTGCGGCAATCTCCTCCAGCAGGCGGCACGTGCGGTCATTCGACCCGTCGTCCACAAACACCAGCTCAAACGGATCGCCAACGTGTTCCATGACCTCCTTCAACCGGTCATACAGAACAGTGACGTTGTCTTCTTCATTATGGAACGGAACGACGATAGAGTACTTAGGCATCGACTTCAATTATAACTTTGGATGCCGTCAAATTGGTATCGTGGCAGCGCTCTTTATACGCTCTTTATATAGGATCTTCACAAAAGTGCGGCGGGGCTGCGTCGCGCCCCAAACGCGATGCCGTCGCCGGATTCGGCAGTCTGAGTTACGCGGTAAGAATCTCCACAGCCACCCGCGCCGCTTCCTCGCAGGCGCTGCGATCCACATCCCTGTGGGTCACAAACCGGATCCGATGCCTCCCCGAGTCTCCAGCCAGGATTCCACGCCGCTTCAGTTTCGCAAGAAAGTCATCCACGACCCCATGATTCCGCAAACCGAAGATGACGATATTCGTCCGCACCGTATCGAGGTCGATCTCCACCTGCGGCACATCGGCAAGAGCCTCCGCAATTAGCCGCGCGTTGGCGTGGTCCTCATGCAGGCGCCTCGGACCCTCCTCGAGAGCGACCAGTCCGGCAGCCGCCAGAATGCCCGCCTGGCGCATGCCTCCGCCCAGCGCTTTACGGATCAGCCGCGCTCGATCCATCTGCTCGTACGTGCCAACCAGCATCGACCCCACCGGCGCCCCCAGTCCCTTCGAGAGGCAAAACATCACCGTTGTGAATCCGCGCGTCAGCTCGCGCACATCCACACCCAGCGCGACCGAGGCGTTGAAGATGCGCGCCCCGTCCAGATGCACCGCTAGCCCGCGCTCCTCGGCTCCGGCCCAGATCTCTTCCATCACCTCAAGCGGCGTGACCGTGCCGCCCGCCATGTTGTGCGTGTTCTCAAGCGCAATCAGCCCCGTGGGCGCGCGGTGGTAGTGTTTTCCCGTGATGTGCGGCTCCATCTCGCGCCACGTCAGGATTCCGCGCTCCGCAGGCAACGTCCGCAGTTGGCAGCCGGAGAATGCCGAGGCCATCGCAATCTCCCACTCGACGATGTGCGACCGCGCCTCGCAGATCACTTCCTGCCCATGCTGGGTATGCAGGCGAATCGCGGTCTGATTCCCCATCGTGCCACTCGGTAGAAACAGGGCCGCTTCGCGACCGAAGATCTCCGCGGCGCGCGCTTCCAGGCAGTTGATGGTTGGATCTTCACCGTAAACGTCATCGCCCACTTCGGCCGCAGCCATCGCCGCACGCATCGCCGGCGTGGGTTTGGTCACGGTGTCGCTGCGCAGGTCGATCGTCGCTACAGACGCGGACTCAGCGGCAGCGTCCCCGATGAGGACAGCTGTATCAGACATTCATTTCCTTTCCGCAACAGCTTGACCCAATATTGCCCTACGCAACCGCTGGCTCTGCCAGGAACCGCCCGAAAACGTCGTTCGAAAGCAGCCGTCCTCGCGCCGTCAGCGCGACCCGATCGCCATCCACAAATGCGATCAGGCCATCGCCTTCCAGCTCGCCAATCGTCGAGAGAAATTCGCGAACCACCGACGCCGAAAACTCCTTACGCAGCGACCCGAGGCTCACCCCCTCATTCAGCCTCAGCCCCAGAAACCACGCCTCCTCCATCTCCTCTTCACGATCCAGCCGGCGCGGCTCGCCCCAGCCCGGACCTTCGAGATAGGCATCGAAATCGTCGGTCGTGCCAAATCGCAGAGCCGCGCCCGCGTGCGCCCGCACCATCGAATGCGCGTCCAGTCCAAATCCGAGATAAGGCTGGCGGCGCCAGTATTTCAGGTTGTGCCGCGACTCCGAACCCGATCGCGCAAAATTTGAAATCTCGTACTGCGCCAGTCCGTGTCCGGCGAGAAACGCGATCGCCTCGGTGTACAGATCGGCGACCTCGTCGTCAGCCGGCACCTCCTGCGCGCGGTAGCGACCGCCGTTCACCAGAAGCTCGCGCCCCAGGCGCGATTCGTCGTCCACTTCGAGCATATAAATGCTCGCGTGATCCACACCCGAATCCGCAAGCACGCCCAGCGACTCATACCAGGACTCGACCGTCTGCGCCGGCACCCCGGCAATCAGATCGACGCTGACGTCGTTAATGCCCGCAGCCTGCACCCGTCGAATGTCTTCGAGCGCAACCGCGCGCGTATGCAGGCGGCCGATAGCTCTCGCTTCGCTGTCCACGAAAGATTGCACCCCAAAGCTGACCCGCGTCACGCCGCATTCCGCCAGAGCTTCGAGCACCGCCGGCTCCAGCTGCCCCGGAGCGCACTCCACGGTGATCTCAGCTGTGGGCAGCACAGCGAATTCGCGGCGCAGGCTCGTGAACAGACGCCGGAACAAAGCCGGCGAGAGCAACGACGGCGTGCCTCCGCCCAGATAAATGCTGTCGACAGCCTGCGGCAGAACCGCGCCCCATTGCCTCGCGCGTTTGCGCGTGACGCCGAGGTCCTCCTCCATGCGTGCAATGTAGCGATCATGATATTCGGCAGGGAAAACGCCGGAGGCAAAGTTGCAGAAGGTGCATTTCGAACGGCAAAAAGGAACCGAAAGATAAATCCCGAGCATATCCATATGTCTCTATTCTCCCACCGCGGCTGCCTCTCGCCTACCCGGTGGCGAATCAGCCATCTTGACAACCTCCCCCGCCTGTGCATCGTTCGCCGCAACAATTCGCGCGCATTTGCGTTCATTCCCTGCAGAGACGATCCGGTGAAAGAGGGCCGGACAAGAGGTTCCAAACTTCGAGAGAAGTTCGAAGCGGAACACAGGAGGTCTCTTATGAAGAGCATTCTTCGCGCACTTGCATTGACCGGCATTCTGGGTCTCGGAGCAGCGGGAGCACAGGCTCAGGCCAGAGTTTTCGTCGGCGTTCGCGCTCCCGTAGTCGTAGCCGCCGTTCCGGCCTGCCCAGGTGTTGGGTATGTCTGGTCTGCCGGCTATTACAACGGTCCGGTTTTCGTCCCCGGCCGCTGGGTCTATCGCGGCTATGACCGTCCCGTCGTTGTGCGCGACTTCCGGCATGACTACCACTACCCTGTGCGTTATCGCCGGTAAGCGAAAAAGATGAGGGCCGCGTCCCCAAAAACCGGCCCATGCGCACCCGTTGAAGCTCCCCGCTTCCGGGTGCGTTGCCGTCTCTGGCCCCTTTCAAATGACCCGTTAAAAATGTCTCCCGCGCCGCCGTTCGGGTCTATCCTGACGGAACAAGGTTCTCGCCCGCTGCGTATGCTCTTTTGGAAACCTTCCGGAGGCTTCTATGGCCGGACTCATCGGCGTTGGACTCTACTTCCTGCCCTCCCTCCTCGCGGCCGCTCGCCATACCCACAACACAACCGGCATCTTCCTGTTCAATCTCTTCCTCGGCTGGACCGGCATCGGGTGGGTCATCGCACTGCTAATGGCCATTTGTTCGAGCCCCTGCTACTACCATCCGTACTGGCACTACCCTCCCCCGCCCCGGCGCTGGTAGACCGGCACTGGTAGAAAGGTTGCCCGCTGAAAGCCCGCTGAAAGATGGAGTTTTACCCTGCTGAAGCGTTTGCGCTCCTGCTTTTCAGCCCGTTGAATCGCCGCAACATTTTGGCGCGTCTAACGTTAGTATCGGTAGCAAGCTTTCCGCCCACCCACAGGAGCCCGGAAGGCAATCGTCAGGTCGAAGAAGAAACTGAGGGCGGTCTGACAGGAGGTTTGATCATGCGCGTTCTGCGTTACGTTATGTTGGTTGCGTTGCTGGCTGCGCCATTTGCACTGGCAAAGCCGGCGCAGGCCCAGGTCGCCGTCGGTATCGGCATCGGCCCGGAGGTCGGTTATCCAGGCTACTACGACATGGGCGGACCGCCCGTCTGCGACTACGGCTACTACTCTTATTACCCTTACGCTTGCGCGCCTTATGGCTACTGGGGCCCTGACTGGTTCTACGGCGGCCTCTTCATCGGCGCCGGCCCCTGGTTCCATGGCTGGTATGGACGTGGATGGGGCTATGGCTACGGCCACATCGGCTACTACGGCGGGTTTGGCTACCGCGGCGGCTACGGCTATCGTGGCGGTTACGCCGGTGGCTATCGTGGCGGTTACGCAGGCGGATATCGCGGTGGAGTCGGCGTGGGTGCCTACCGCGGCTACGCTGGTGGATATCGCGGCGGCTATTCCGGTGCGGTTCGTGGCGGAGCGGTCGGTGGCTTCCACGGTGGTGCGGCAGCCGGTGGCGGATTCCATGGCGGCGGCGGTGGCCATGGCGGCGGCGGCGGACGCCGCTAACCCGGCCAGCTAACCCCCAGATCGAAACACAAAGGCCCGCTCTTCGGAGCGGGCCTTTGTGTTTCTGGACGACTCCTTCGCCCTCTAAAACGCGCCCTTCCGGAAATCCCCTCTCGCCAGCGCCAGCGCCATCCCGGCAATTCGCTCCGCCGCATCCGGATGCGCCAACGAGCGCGCATTTCCCGCCATCTCTCCCAGCTTTCCCGGCTCCGTCAACAGGTCGCTGAGTGTTCCCAGCAGCTGGTCTGGCGTCAGGTCCGCCTCCAGCAGCACACGCGCGGCCCCGGCCTGCGCCATCACCTCGGCATTCCGCCGCTGATGATCGTCCGCCGCCTGCGGAAACGGAATCAGCACCGCCGGCTTCCCTGCCGCCGCTAGCTCCGCCACCGTCGACGCTCCGCTCCGTGCGAGCACCAGGTCCGCCGCTTCAAATCGCCGCGGCATGTCGTCGAGAAACGCCTCCACCTGCCATCGATCTGCGGGAGCCCCGCTCGCCTGATACGCCGCCAGCGTCGTTTCGGCGTGGCGCCCACCCGCCTGGTGCAGGATCGTCAGCCCCGGAACCTGCGCCAGAAGAGCCACCGCAATCTTCGGCATCGTTGTGTTCAGCACCCGCGCTCCCTGGCTGCCGCCGAACACCAGCAGATGCGGCGCAGCACCCGCCGGTCGAGGCGCAAGGTGGAAAAACTCCGACCGCACCGGAATCCCCGTGATATGCGCGTTGCGAAAATATCGAGCCGCTGGCTCAAAGTTCACCGCAGCCGCCTTCACCCTGCTACCGACCAGGCGGTTCGCCAGGCCAGGCACAGCATTTGGCTCGAACGCCAGCGTCGGAATCCCCAGCAGAATCGCCGCTCCCATCACCGGGCCTGAGGCGTAACCACCCACGCCAATTACGACAGCGGGACGAAACTCCCGCAGTAGCCCGAAACATTGCATCAACCCGGCGGGCAAATCCACCAGCGTCTGCAACCGAGTCGTCAGCGACACGTTGTTCAGCTGCCCAACCTTAATCAACTGCAAATGGTAGCCCGCCTGCGGCACCAGCCGAGACTCCAGCCCCCGCGCCGTCCCCACGAACAGAATCTCTTCAACGCCGTGCGTCTTCAGTTCATCGGCGATCGCCAGCGCCGGGATGATGTGCCCGCCCGTGCCCCCACCGGCAATCAGGATGCGTGTCGTGGATTCCATTGTTACGTCATTCTATGGCCCGAGCACCACCCCGCGATCCTCGCTGGACATCTTCTTTGCCCTTAGCTAATCTATGGTTAGCTAAGGGTAGCGTCATGGCAATCAGCACCATCCACGAAGCAAAAACGAATCTTTCCCGGCTAATCCAGCGCGCCGAGCGGGGCGAGGAGATCCTGATTGCGCGTGGCAAGCAGCCGGTTGTGCGCCTGACTCCAATCAGGAAGCCCGGCAAGAAAAGGAAGCTCGGACTGCATCGCGGCGAGTTCACAGTCGGCCCTGAGTTCTTCGAGCCGTTACCCCCTGACGAGCTGGACGCCTGGGGGCACTAATTGCCTGTCCTCATCGATACCCATGCTCTTCTATGGGCGGACGCCGAGCCGAGGCGGTTATCAGTCAGAGCGAGAACGCTGATCGAGTCGTTCTCAACCGAGGTATTTGTCAGCGCCGCCTCTGCCTGGGAAATCGCAACAAAGGTCCGCATCGGAAAGCTTCCCCAGACGGCGGTATTCTCGGCGGAAATGCCCAGGCGCGTTGAAATGCTCGGATTTAGCCCACTGGCCGTCACCCTGGAACATGCCCTCCGCGCCGGGCAATTGCCCGGGCCACACAAGGATCCCTTCGACCGCATGCTCATCGCGCAGGCGCAGGCTGAAAATCTTCCTCTCATCAGCAACGAGCGCGTTTTCGACGCTTACGGCGTCCGTCGCATCTGGTAGCTGTTCCCTGTTCCCTGTTCCCTGCTCTTCGTCAATCCACTTCTTTCGTGATGTTCAGCAACACCCCGACCAGCACCAGCATGATGAACAGCGAAGTCCCGCCGTAGGACACAAACGGCAGTGTGATTCCCTTCGTTGGCACCAACGCCAGCACCACGCTGATGTTGAAGAACGCCTGAATGAGAATCGTCGCCGTAATCCCGAACGCCAGAAACCGCGCGAACGGATCCTGCGACAAAACCGCCGCCCGCATCCCGCGCCATCCGATAAACACGAACAGCCCCACCACGATCAGCGCGCCGATCAGCCCCAGTTCCTCGGAGATGTTCGCGAAGATGTAATCCGTGTGCGGCTCCGGCAGATAGAACAGCTTCTGCCGCCCGTCCATAAAGCCCACGCCGCGAAATCCCCCCGAACCCACAGCAATCAGCGACTGAATGATGTGGAACCCCTTGCCCAGCGGGTCCGACTCAGGATTCAGAAACGCCAGCATCCGGTCGCGCCGCCACTTCACATAAAAGAGCATGAAGTAGAGCACCGGCGCAGCTCCCAGGGCCGCATAGCCCAGATACTTCATGTTCATGCCCGCAAGCCACAGCATCAGCGCCGTCACGCCCGCGCACACCAGCGCCGTGCCCAGGTCCGGCTCCTTCAAGATCAGCGCAACGAAGATTAAACTCGGCAGCGCCGCCGGCAGCAGCGTTCCCCGCACATCGTCCATCGCGTGCATTCGGTTCTGTAGGAACCACGCCAGAAAAAGCACCAGCGCCGGCTTGGCGATCTCCGACGGTTGAAATGACAGGATGCTGAGGCGAATCCAGCGATGCGTGTTGTGCGAGTCGTGCATCAGAAACGCGCCCAACAGCAGAATGATCGTGATCCCCACCACGGGAAATACGACGGTAGGCCGGTTGTACTTGCCGTAGGGAACCTGAATCAGCAGAGTCATCGCAAGCAGCCCAAACGCCGCCCACAGCCCCTGCCGCAAAACAAAGGTATAGGGCGAACCGAATCGAACATTGGCCATTACCGCCGAAGCGCTGAAGACCATCGCCAGCCCGATCACCACCAGCACCAGCGTGGCTCCATACAGCCACTTGTCGACGCCGACCCGTTTCGCCATAATCTGCTTCTCGCCCGCCTAAACTGTCAGCGCAGCCAATCCTCGCCGCGCCAAAACTGTTTCTTTGAACACCCGCCCACGGTGCTCGTAGCTCTCAAATTGATCGAAGCTCGAACAAGCCGGCGCCAGCAGCACAATCTCTCCCGGCTGCGCCGCCGAACCCGCCCGCGCAATCGCCACATCCAGCGTTCCCGCCGCCACGATGGGAACCGCGCCCTCAATATGCGTGTGAATCTTTTCCGCCGCCGCGCCGATCGTGTAGACCGTCTTCACCCGTTCCTGCAGCAGAGCCCGCATCTGCCGATAATCGGAATTCTTGTCTTTCCCGCCCAGGATCAGGTGAATCCCGCCAGGAAATGCGGCAATCGCCTTCATCGAAGCGTCCACATTTGTCGCCTTCGAGTCGTTGTAGTAATCCACGCCGTTGATCGTCGCCACAAACTCCAGCCGATGCTCGACGGCGTGAAACTCCATCACCGCCCTGCGAATCGCCGCTGCGTCGACGCCCGCCAGTCGCGCCGCGCACACTGCCGCCAGCACATTCTCCACGTTATGCGCGCCTTTCAGCGGAATCTCCTCCACCTTCAGAACCGGCTCCGGCGCAGCCTGCTCCGATGCGCGATACGTAATCACGCCCTCATGAACGAACGCTCCCTGCCGCACCACGCGCTTCCTGCTGAACCAAAACACCCGCGACCTGGCCCGCGCCGCGACCCGCGAAGCCGCATCGTCGTCGGCATTCAGCACCAGCGCATCCTCGCCCGTCTGCTGCGCGAAAATCCGCTCCTTCGCCGCCACGTAGTTCTCAAAAGTCCCATGCCGATCCAGATGGTCGGGCGTGATATTCAGAATCACGGCAATCTGCGGATGAAATTCGTACGTCGTCTCCAGCTGGAAACTCGAAACCTCCAGCACCGACCACCCGTCGTCCCGCGACCCCTCCACCAGGGCGATCACCGGCACACCGATGTTGCCGCCGACCTGCACCGGCAGCTTGCCTGCCTCCAGAATCTCCCCACACAGCGATGTCGTGGTGGTCTTGCCGTTCGAGCCCGTGATCGCCAATACCTTGCCGCGCAAATAATGTGCCGCCAGCTCCAGCTCGCCGATAATCGGCAGCCCAAATTTCCGCACCTGCGTCAGCTCCGGCGTATCGACGGGAACGCCCGGGCTCACCACAATCAAATCCTGCCGCCGGAACGTCAGCAGCCCATGCCCGCCGGCCTCGACCGCAATCCCCTCTTCAATCAGCGCGGGAATCTCCTTCGCCAGTGCCTCGGCGCTGCGCACATCCGAAACCGTCACCTGCGCACCCTGACGACGCAGGAACAGCGCCGCCGCCAGCCCTGACTTGCCCAGTCCGACGACCAGTACCTTTTTCCCTTTGATTTCCATGCAAACTCGCAGTCGCCGGTTGGCTCATTGTCCCACGCGGCTTCTCCCTTTATCGCAGCTTCAGTGTGGTGAGTGCAAAGAGTGCAAACACCAGCGCCCCAATCCAGAACCGCGCGATCACCTTCGACTCCGACCACCCCAGCAATTCGAAGTGATGGTGCAGCGGCGCCATGCGGAAGATCCGCTTGCCTCCGCGCAGTTTGAAGCTGCCGACCTGCAAAATCACCGACACCGCCTCAATCACGAAGACGCCGCCGATAAACGGCAGCAGCAGCTCCTGCTTGATGACCACCGCTACCGTTGCGATCGCCCCGCCCAACGCCAGCGAACCCACATCGCCCATGAAAATCTCCGCTGGATGCGCGTTGTACCAGAGAAAGCCAATGCTCGCCCCCGTCATCGCGCCACAGAAGACCGTCACCTCGCTCACCATTGGCATCCGCTGCAGCTCCAGATAATCCGCGAAGATGACGTGCCCGCTCACGTAGGTCAGCACGGTCAGCGCCCCAGAGGCAATGATGGTGCAGCCAATGGCCAGCCCATCCAGCCCGTCAGTAAGATTTACCGCGTTGCTCGAAAACACGATAACCAGCATCACGAAAATGATGAATGGCAGGAACGCCAAAACCCCCAGGTGTGGAATATGCAGCAGCGCGGGAATCGAAAGCCGTGGCCGCAGAACCTTCACGAACGGCACCACCAACCGCGTTGAGTAGCTGCCCTCGAGATCCATCAGCACCAGCACCAGCGCAATCGCCGCCGCTGCCAGAAACTGGTACGCCAACTTCGCGCGTCCCGTCAGCCCCAGATTCCGCCGGTGCACCACCTTGATGTAATCGTCGGCGAATCCGATCGCCCCGAACGCCGCGGTCGAAAACATCACCACCCATATAAAAGGATTCGAAAGGTCCGCCCACAACAGCGTCGGCAGCAGAATCGCGATGCAGATCAGCACCCCGCCCATGGTCGGCGTCCCCGCCTTTTTCTGGTGCGCCTTGGGGCCCTCCTCGCGAATATACTGCCCGATCTGAAACTCGCGCAGCTTCTCGATCACGAATGGACCGATGATCAGCGTGATCAGCAGAGCTGTGAGCGAAGCAAAGACCGTGCGAAACGTCAGATAACGGAAGATGCGAAAGGGGCTGAAATAGAGATACAGCTTCCGGTAAAGCAGCCAATAAAGCAAACTTCCCACCCCCGCATTCCTGTTGGGTTTCCCGCTATCTTATCGTGCCCCGCCGCTCGAACCACCGTCTTCTTCGAGCCGTTCCAGCCCGTCGAGCGCCCGCTCCAGCCGCACGCCCCGCGAGCCCTTCAGCAGTACCGCATCGCCCGACTCAAGATGCTCCCGCAACCATTCCCCCGCCGCCTCCGGCGTCTCCAGAAACAGCGCCTCCACCCCGCCTTCATGCGCCGCGTCCGCAATTTGCCGTGCTTTTCCGCGTACTCCGATCACCAACTCGATCCCCGCCTTCGCGGCAGCCACGCCGCACGCTGCGTGCAGAGCCTCCGCCTCAGGCCCCAGCTCCAGCATCTCGCCTGCAACTAAAATCTTCCGCCGCGCCGGCATCCCCGCCAGCATCGCGATCATCGACTTCAGCGCCTCAGGGTTCGAGTTGTAAGCATCATTAATAATGGTCGCACCGCGAACCGTCAGCACCTGCCCGCGTTTGTCTTCCGGCTGCAACCCGCCCAGCGCCGCACAGCACTCCGCCAGGGGAATCCCCGCCTCCACGCCCACCGCAATCGCCGCCAGCGCATTCCAGCCGTTATGCTCCCCGGGCAAATGCAGACGCAGCTCGCAGTGCTGTTCCCCGGCGCGCACCTGCATCTTCAATCCCTCCGCGCCGAGCAACTCCACGCTCTCCACGTGCGGATCGCCGCACGGCCCGCGACCGAAGTAAACCGCCTTCCCCTCAAAATCGCGTCCGAACTGCGACACATACGCATCGTCGCAATTCAAAAACGCCACGCCATGCCGTGGAAGCGCTGCGACCAGCTCGTACTTCGCGCGCGCAATCCCGGCAATCCCGTCCGCAAAGCCCTCCGCGTGTGCGTGCCCCACATTGGTCACCACACCCCAGTCCGGCGCGGCTATGTGGCATAGCGCAGCAATCTCACCAGGCGCCGACATGCCCATCTCCACCACAGCAACGTCGTGTTCCGGCTCCAGCCGCAGGAGCTGCAGAGGAAGCCCGTATCCATTATTAAGGTTGCCCTGCGACCTCATCACCACGAACCGAGTTCCCAGAACCGCCGCTACCGCCTCCTTGGTCGTCGTCTTCCCCGCTGATCCGGTGATCGCTATAACACGCTTGCCCCAATGCCGCCGCACCGCCGACGCCAGCCGCTGCAGAGCCGCCAGCGGATCGTCGGTTGTCAGCAGCGGATGCTTTGTCACGCCCTCCGGCAACTTGCCAGCCCGATCGCGGTCGATCACCGCCGCACACGCGCCGCGCTCCAGAGCCGCCGCGACAAAATCATGCCCGTCGAAGCGCTCCCCGCGAATCGCAAAAAACAAATCCCCCGGCCGCAGGGCGCGCGAGTCAATCGAATACCCCGTGGCTGTCACCGCATCTCCGCCGCGCACCCCATCGGCCGCCGACCAGCGAGCGACCTGCTCCAGCGTAAGCTTCACGCGCGGACTCCCATCGCTGCTCGAATGGCCGCAGCTGCGACTTCCGCGTCATCGAAAGGAATCGTGCGATCCCGCAGCACTTGCTCCTTCTCGTGCCCCTTGCCCGCGAGTAGCACAATGTCTCCCGGCCGCGCCTCTTCCACCGCGAGGCGAATCGCCCGCGCCCTGTCCGCCTCCGCAACAAACTTCGTTCCCGTGGCCAGCAGGCCCGGGAGCGCATCCTGCATGACCGCCTCAGGATCTTCGCTCCGCGGATTGTCCGACGTCAGCACCACAAAATCGCTGCCCTCCCCCGCCGCCCGTCCCATCTTCGGACGCTTCGCCCGATCACGACCGCCGCCGCAACCAAACAGCGTGATCACCCTGCCTCTGCCACCGACACCGGGGCCCCCGGCACGCCGCTGTTGCGTGCTGGGGTGGTCGACAAACTCCCGAGCCAGCGCCGTCAAGTTCCGCAGCGCATCATCCGTATGCGCATAATCGACGACCACGGTGAACGGCTGCCCCGCGTCAACCGTCTGAAAACGCCCCGGCACGCACGCCAGCGCCGCCGCGCCGCTCGCGATCTGCTCCAGACTTAATCCCCTCGCATACGCCGCGCCCGCCGCAGCCAGCAGGTTGTAGAGATTCACCCTCCCCGTAAGCCGCGTTTCAATCTCGGCGTCGCCAATGGGTGCTACAAGCCGAAAGCCCATCCCCGAAGCACCCATCCGCGCATCTTCCGCGCGAAACTCCCCCGCACCGAGCCCATAGGAATAGATATCCGCCCCAGCCTCGCGCGCAATCACTGCCAGTTCCCCTCCATAGCGATCGTCAACATTGACAACGGCCACGCGCGGCGCCGCGCCCAGCTCTCCGTCAAACAGAGCACGCTTTGCCGCAAAATATTTCTCCATCGTCCCGTGATAATCCAGATGATCCTGCGTCAGATTCGTGAAAACCGCAACGTCGTAAGGCAGCCCGCAGACGCGCCCCTGCGCCAGCGCGTGCGACGAAACCTCCATCACCGCCTCCGTCGCTCCTGCTTCCGCGCCTTCGCGCAGCAACTCCAGCAGGTCGCGCGACTCAGGCGTCGTATGCGGAGCCGGCCGCACCGCTCCCGCAACATGATTCTCGATCGTTCCCACCAGCACCGTCTTTCGATTCGCCGAATTCAGCATCGCATCCAGCAGAAACGCCGTCGTCGTCTTGCCGTTCGTCCCCGTCACGCCGCTCAGCTTGAGCCGTCTTTCCGGCCGCCCAAAGAAATTCGCTGCAATCGCCACCATCGCGCGTCGTCCCGCGCCAGCGGGAATCTCCGCAACCGCGACACCCGGATAACGCTTCTCCATTTCGCTGAACGCCGCAGCAGAATCCGTCACTACGGCAGCCGCGCCCTGCTCAATGGCCTTCCCGATGTACCGATTGCCATCTGTGGTGCCACCCTGCATGGCGAGGAAAAGCGAGCCCGGTCCAACCCGCCGCGAGTCGTACTCCACCCCCCGAATTACAGGTCCGTTCTCCGCGTTGGGACCAGCCCTCCGCACCACCTCGGCCCCGCTCAACAGCTCTTCAAAGCGCATGACAAGCTGATTGTAAGCGCAGCGTTCCTGGCTCTGCGATGGCCGCGCCCGCCATTACTGAGGCGTCGTCCCACCGCGCCAGAATCGCACCACGATCTCCGTTCCCGCCGGAACCAGTGTCCCCGCCGCAGGCGCCTGCTCGAGCGCAATCCCCGAACCCACCACTTGCAAGCCCAGCCCCGCTCCACTCGCCTGGATAACGACGTCCCGCAACGATTTCCCGACAAACGAAGGCACCGCCACCCGCTGATTCGGAATCGCCACCGACGCATTGTGAACTTTTGGCGGAGAGTCTTGCGCAGACGGGGATGAATGTGCCGGCGGCTCAGTCTTCGGCGCTGGGAACGGCGCGGTCCCCGACGCTGCCCGCAGGTCCACGTGCGCATCGGCCGAACTGAGCCCGGCGACCGGTGCCCGGTGCTCGGAGGGATCCGTCGAACCCTGGTTCGCCGGATCACGAAGCGGATCATCCGCCGGCAAATGATTCACCTCCGCAAACAGCGATAGCAGATCCTCCGTGTGTTCCACCGGAGCACTTTCCGTGACTGGCTTGCTGTTCTTCGCCGTCAACTTCACCGGCTGCAAATCCTGATCGTGTGGCACTCCCAGATATTCGAGAATCTGCTGCGCCAGATCGTGAAAAACCGGCGCGCTCGCCGCCGTGCCAAAGTGCGATCCCTTCGTCGGCGAGTCCATGACGACGGCGATCGTCACCGCGGGATTGCTCACCGGCGCGAATCCCACAAACGACGCTACGTACTTCGTCTTCGAATACGTGTGGGTTACCGGATCGATCTTCTGCGCCGTCCCTGTCTTGCCCCCCGCGCTGTAGCCATCGAGCTGCGCAGGCCTGCCGGTGCCGTACAGCACCACGCCTTCCATCATCTTGCGCATCTCCGCCGACGTCATTTCCGAAATCACGCGATGCGCCCCCGCCGGCAGCGGATTGGGCAGCTCCTCCTCAGGCCGAAACGCCGCAGCCTTCAGAGTCCCGCTTCCCCTGGTCTCCTGCGTGCTCTCGAGTACGATGTGCGGCGGCAGATACACGCCCCCATTCGCAATCGACGACGCCATCGTCACCAGCTGGATCGGCGTCACCGCGATCTCCTGTCCCATCGGAATCGACCCAATCGTAGTCGGCTGCCATCTGGCCGGCGGCTTCACCAGGCCGCGCGTCTCGCCCGGCAGCTCGATCCCCGACCGCATCCCGAATCTGTAACCGTGAATGTACTGATAGAAGCGATCCGGCCCCATCCTTTGCGCCAGTTCAATCGCCGCCACATCGCTCGACTCTTCGAGCGCCTGCGTCGTCGTCAGCACGTTACCGTGTTGAGCCTCGTAGAGAACCGCGTCGCGGTCGTCGTGCACAATGCGCCCCGCCACGTTGATCTGCCCGCCCAGCGTGTGAATCGTGGCCTCCGGCGTCGTCACATGCTCTTCCAGCGCCGCCGAATACGTCACCAGCTTGAACGTCGATCCAGGCTCGTAAACATCGCTCACCGCGTGATCCTTCAGGAGCGAAGGATCGGTGTGCCGAAAATCGTTGGGATCGAACGTCGGCCGAATCGCCAGCGCCAGAATCTGTCCCGTGTGCGGATCCTGCACCACCACCGTGCCGTTCGCAGCGCCCGTCCGCTCCATGTTGCGATCCAGCGCCTGCTCCGCCATGAACTGGATGTTCCCGTCGATGCTCAGCACCAGGTTCTCGCCCGGCAGCGGATCGCGCTCTTCGCTGTCCAGCACACGGCGCCGCGCATCAATCGCCGTCAGCATCCGGCCCGGCGTGCCGTGCAGCTGGTGCTCGAAATCTTGTTCCACGCCGGCCAGCCCGTCGTCGTCCATGCCAACGTAGCCCAGCACCTGCGCCGCCAGTTGCTGGTCCGGATAGAAGCGCTTGAACTCCTTCTGAAAATAAACCCCTTTCAGGTTCAGAGCCTGCACCCGCGCGATTATCGCCGGCGTTTGTTTCCGCGCCACCCAAGCAAAATTCCGCGAGTCTATCAGCCGCGCCACGATTTGCTTCTGCGAAGTGAACCGATCCTCCGGATCGGTGTGAACAATCTTCGCCAGGATCGCGGCCGTTCGCTCCTTATCGGCCCCCATCTCCGAGGGAACCGCATAGACCGAGTCCGCAACCACCGTCATCGCCAGCTCGTGCAGGTTGCGGTCGTACAGAACGCCACGCCGCGGAGCCACATTGAACGTGCGTTCCTGCTGCCGCGCCGCGCGCTCTGCCCACTCCGCATGCTGGATCGTCTGCAGCCACACCAGCCTCCCCGTAATCAGCACTGCCCAGCCAAGAAACATTCCCAGCATCGTCAAAATGCGCACCCGGCGCATCGGCGTTACCAGATAAGGAGCAGCCCTGAATCGGAAGAAAGAAGATTCCCCATCACGCCGAGTCTGGGGGTGATGGGGAATTGTGGGCTCCGGATCCCTGTCGCGCTCGCCGTTATCGCGCCAGGGAGTCGGTTCGGAGGAGAAAGCACGACGATTCACAGCGGAAACGATCTCCTCCCTGGGGGAAACTCAATGAATGGCCGGAACTGGTGGATGGGCTTCCGCCATAACCGCACCATTGCTGGGCGCCACATCCGCGTTCGGATGAACCACCTGCCCAGGATGCGGAGCCGTCAGTCCAAGATTGCGCGCCATCGTGTCGATGCGAGCCGGATCGGCCAGTTGCGCCTCGGTCAGCCGCAGTTGCCGGTTCTGCTCCTCCAGCTGCTGCATCTGCTGCTTCTCCGTCTCAATGCGGTAGCCGCATTCGATCGCGCTCAGATGCTGCCATCCATATAACATCGCCAGCGACAGCAGAAAAGCCATGGCATACGCGAACATGCGCATCTCTCGCACGCGCGCCGGGTCATCCGCCTTCACCAAACGCGAATTGTCGATGCGCTTCGGAAACAGCGCCTCGGGCGTGGGACCCCGCCGGCCGCGCCGCTGCGCCGCGAGCAGCCTCGTGTTGTGCTCCTCAATCCAATCTGTGTCGCGACCCAATCCGCCGATCGCCGCCGCCGCTATTGCCTGTGTCGCCATCGTTGTCTACCTCACCGCCGGTCCCGCATTCCCTGTTGCCTGTTGCCTACTGCCTGTTCCCTGTCTTTCTCTCCGCAGCCCGCAGCTTCGCGCTGCGCGCCCGCGGATTGCGATCCGTCTCTTCCGCATCCCCCGGGGTCCCCGACGAGCTTGCTCGACGGGGTGGTTCAGCCGTCATCGGCTTCCGCGTCAGCACCTCATAAATCCCCTGCCGCGCTCCCTCGCGCAGCGCATCTTTCACGCGCCGGTCTTCAAGCGAGTGAAAACTGATCGCCACCAGCCTTCCCTCCGGCTTCAATATCTCCGGCGCTAACTGGAGCAGCGCATCAATCTCGCTCAATTCCGCATTCACATAAATTCGAAGAGCCTGAAAGGTCCTGGTCGCCGGATGCATGAAATGCCGGCCTCGCTCCGATTTCATTGCTCCGAGCGCGCCTGCAACAACTCGGGCCAACTGCGCCGTCGTCGTTACTGGCCGCGCCCGGACAATGGCTCTGGCGATTCTCCGCGACCTCCTTTCCTCTCCGAATTCGTAAATCAGATCGGCGAGCTCTTTTTCCCCGGCCTGATTTACCACTTGTTCGGCGGTCGTCCCCTCTCGCGGATTCATCCGCATATCCAGGGGCCCTTCCGCCTGAAAACTGAATCCTCGCTCCGCCTCGTCAAACTGCATCGAGCTCACTCCAAAATCCGCCAGCAGCCCATCCACTTTCTCGCCCGCCAGCACCTCGTCAGCTCGCGAAAACTCCACATCGTGCAGGACCACCTCCGGCATCTCCGCTCCAAGCTCCTCGCGCAGAGCGTCCAGCTTCTGCCGTGCCAGCTCCATCGCTACAGGATCCCGGTCAAAGCCGATCAGCTTTCCCTCCGGCCCCAGCCGCCGCGCAATCTCGCTCGCGTGTCCTGCATTGCCGAGCGTGGCATCCACAATCACCCCGCCCCGGCGCACATTCAGCATTCGGATCGCAATTTGTAAAAGAACCGGCACATGCCTGTTACGTTCCGTCATGTGCTCCCCCTGAGGGGTTTCGCCTGCCTTGAACCTGGACCCGTTCTAGACCCCGTTCTTCGAGAGCTCGATCCAGTCGTCCGTCGTCATCGGCTCTTCTGCCATTTCCTTGTCGTACTCCGCCCGGTTCGAAACTTCGAGGTGCCATTCGTTCCCCGACACCACAACCTCTGCGATCAGGTCCGCCTTCTCCCGCAAAACCTGCGGCAACAGCAGCCGTCCCTGCCCGTCCAGTTCCGCCGTCGCGCCGTAGTAGTTCAGCCGCTTCATCAGCTTCTGCTTGGCCAGGTTGAAGCTGGGAACCGCAGCCAGCTTCTGTTCAAACTTTTCCCACTCCCGCATCGGGTGGATCTCCGCCACTTTCCCGTCCCGGCTGGTGATATAGAACTTTTCCCCTGCGTACTCCTCGTCGATCCGCCGCTTGAACTCGGCCGGAAGCTTTAGCCGCCCCTTTTCATCGACCCGCGTAATGTGGCTGCCACGAAACATCGAACCCCGTGCCTAAAGCGGAACCCCCGCGAATTCGCAGGCTCCCGGCTGCCCAAAAGGTGCTAATGTTGGGCGCTGGGACGCCAAATGGATGTTGTATGGATTCAGGGGTTTTGTTCCACCGCTACCCACAGTTTCCCACTGGCGGAATCGTAATCGACAAGGTTCTCCCTGCAAAGTGGAAAATCTTCCTGCTGACAAATAATGTCGCGCAGCCTAAATCCCACGGCCAGCGCGAGTTACACAAACTACACGACTTGGGTGTTTCGACGGCTGCGACCACAAGATATAGTGGTTATCGAGAGTGGTTCCCCGTTACAGAAGTTTGGCCGCCGGCCCTTGTCACAGAGCGAAAGTCGCGCTAGGCTTCGCCGAACCTTCGCCTTCGCAAACAGCGACTGGATCCCGGTTTTCGCCAGCGGCCTTATCGCTGAATGCTCTCCGCC
>PMSS01000200.1 GCA_003167515.1 Acidobacterium sp.
AGCAAGAAGCAAACTCCCCGGCCGGCACGAACGTCCATATGAATCGATTCCCGCTTCACCCCGACGGTGCTCCTCCTGTTTCATTTCGGGCACGAACGTCAGTCGTGCCCCAAAACAGCCCAAAATCAAATGCTCTTCTGCTCCTGAGCCAGCTCTCTTCCACCACTTCAACGCGCTGGGTTGTTCAACGAATTTCAGAGACAGGCCTGGAACCGCCCTGCAAGCAACCGCCCGAAAATGACCCGAAACCGACCAACCGGCCTCCCACCGCTCTCAAAAGGGTTGCATTTTTCCGCCGGAAGCAAGATCATGGTCCCGCAGCACCAGAATGAGGTACTGACGTAATGTCCCAAAACCAGAAACCTGCCCCGCCAGCACTCTTTCTTGTTAAGATGGACCCACGGGATCGTCTGCCAACGGTCCCTTTTTTGCTGCGGTTTAATTCACGCTTCCGCTCGCCGAGGCCCGATGCGGAACATGATCGAGCGCACAGTTTCTCGAAATGGGAAAACAAGAACATGTCAACCTTGGTACCCAATGGTAAGTTGCTGATTATAAATAAGGATAGTGACGCGGCTGAAGGGCATTTGGGGACCGCCGACGAGCCCGGTGACCTGAGTAATTGATCCCCCAAATGGCAGATTGACCCCCCTGTTCGAGGCTGATAGCGTTTAGGGAACAGCCAATCTAGTCCAACTTTTTCAGGCCGTGAAAATACGGTAAGAGGAGTCTTCCGGGACCATCCGGACAAGTACCTTGCGCAGACGTTACTACATCATCTTCGTGGCACGTGAGAAGGATGGACGTCTCCGTAAGATCCCGATCCCTCTCCATTACGCCGGCATATTCGTCGCCGCCGCCGTGGTCGGAGCCTTCACCATCACTGGCCTGGCGGGCTCCTACTCCCGCATGCTGCTCAAAACTGCCAGCTTTAATCAGGTCCGCTCCCAGCAGGAAGCCCTGCGCAAGGATTACAACCAGCTTCAGCTCGTCGCGCACCAAAAGGACCTTCAGGCCGCCTCCCTGGGCTCCCTCGCCAGCGAAGTGAGCGCGCTCTATGGACTACGCCAGAGCCGTTTAGCCAAGTCCGCAACCGCGCCCGTCGCTCCGGACACCGCCGACGGCGCGCCATCGTTCACCGAGCAGGCCTACGCTCAGTCCCTCGATCAGCTCGCTTCGCTGCGAACCAATGCGCTTACCGGCAGCTTCCGTTCCTTCGAGCTGGGCATTACTTCCACACTGGTCACGAATTGGGTCAGCCTCGCCGGCGCACCCACGCTCTGGCCGGTCATCGGTCCCATCACCAGCTCCTTCGGCGAACGCGAGGACCCCTTCAACGGTGAAGGCGCCTTCCACTCCGGCGTGGACATCTCCGCCGGCTTCGGCGACCCTGTGCGAGCCGCCGCCGCCGGAACCGTAGAAATCGCTTCCATGACCACCGGGTACGGCCGCCAGATCCTGATCGACCACGGCAACGGGATTGAGACTCTCTACGGACACCTCTCTGGCTTCGCTGTTACAGCGGGGCAGCAAATCAGCCGCGGTCAGGTCATCGGCTATGTCGGCATGAGCGGTCGCTCCACAGGTCCGCATCTGCACTACGAGGTGCGCATTCACAACACGCCTGTGAACCCACACCGCTATTTGCAGGAGACGATCCAGCAAATGGCCACCGAAACTCCAGCCGACGCCGGCAAATCCGGAAGCTAAACTACGGAAATCCAGCCCCGCAACACTCGTCGTCGGCGATTCCTGCCGTCTCCCTCCGGTCTCGTCTCCTGCCTCTCCGCATCAAACATCTACTGGCTACTGGCTACTGGCTACTGGCTACTGGCTACTGGCTACCGGCTGTCTCCTCACTTCTTGAACGGCTGCTGCGTAACGATTTTCGGACGCTCCCCCGCCTGAGCCTGCAGCTCCCTCGCCGTCGCCTGCACCTCACGGAAGAATCGCAGGAAGTTCCCCCCCAGAATCTTTCGGCAATCCTCTGCCGAATACCCGCGTTCCATCAGCGCCGCCGTAATCTTCGGCAAATCGGCCGCCGAGTCAATCCCCTCCGGCGACGAAGGAATGCCGTCAAAGTCCGATCCCAGCCCCGCATGATCGATGCCCGCCACCTTGGCAATGTGATCGATGTGGTCGATCAGCATGCTGAGCGGCGGCCGCGGAATCTTCGCCGCCCACTCCTTGTCGAGCGCGTCCGTCATCTCATACGTAACCGTCTTTCCCTCGGCCTTCCACTGCGCAACCTGCGCGCTCTCCGCCGCCTGCCGCTCCGCCGCCTGAGCGGTCCACGCATTCCGCCACGCATCGCTCACGAACGCCGAATAGAAGTTGACCATCACCACGCCGCCCTTGCTCTTCGGCCCGCCGCTCCGCGCCACCGCACGCAGCATGTCGTCCGTCATGTTGCGCGGAGCATTCGTCAGCGCCCGAGCAGATGAGTGTGAAGCAAACACCGGCGCGCGCGACGTGATCACCGCCCGATAGAAAGTTTTATCGGCCACGTGCGAGATGTCGACTGCCATCCCCAGCCGATTCATCTCGTACACCACATCCTTGCCGAAATCGCTGAGGCCATCCTCCGTGTGCTTCACCTTCGTGTCGTCCACGTCGCCCGAAGAATCCGCCCAGCCATTCGAATTCGACCACGTCAGCGTCATATACCGCACGCCCAGCCGGTAGTAGTCGCGCAGCAGCCCCAGCGAGCTCTCGATCGAGTGCCCGCCCTCAATCCCCATCAGCGCCGCCAGCTTGTGTTCCCGATGAGCCCGCTCGATATCCTCCGCCGAGTAAGCCATCATCATCTGGTCCGGATGTTTCGTCGCCGCCTGATGCACGCTGTCGATCAGTTCCAGCGTTCGTCGCGCATAATGCCCCTCATACAGCTTCGGCTCAACCCAGATCGAAAAGAACTCCGCGCCCAGATTCCCCTGCTTCGCCGAAGCAAAATTTAGATAGCCCCCATCGAGCGGCTCCGTCAGATCGTAGTGGTCGTCGAGCATCCGCTGCGGCGTGTCCGCATGCGTATCAATAACGATGGCCGATCGATGAACAGCGGCGGGCGTTTGTGTTGAGGATGCGTGTGTCACAGGCTTCTGGCCGGGCTGGGAAGTGGATTGAGCAAGAATCGGCAAGGTCAAAACGAGAATCGCAAACAGCCGCAGGGTCTTCATGGCTGGATTATCCAGTAAAGGGATTGTAGCAACCAGATTTCAAGGGGAAGCCTCCGGAGGCGGTACGGCGAAACAGTAGTAGCATCGAAGACGCCATGAAGAAAACCGGTACTATCACGGTCATCCGTGCGCCAGGCGATCCCTTTCCGGAGACCAAAACCGATTGGGCCAAAGTTGCCGCTCTCACTGACGAACAGATTCACGAAGCCGCGCTTGCCGATCCCGACGCGCAGCCTCTGCCCCGCGACATGCGTGGCCTCACCAGGATCCCCAACGTAAAAAAGCTGCGCGAGACACTCGGGATGACCCAGGAGGAGTTCGCTGCCACCTACCGGATCCCGATCGGCACATTGCGCGATTGGGAGCAGCGGCGCAAATTCCCCGATGCTCCCGCACGCGCGTATCTATTGGTCATCGAGGGAAATCCGCAAGGCGTGGCGGCGCTGCTGGAAGCAAGCCCCCTGGCGAGAGCCACCTGGCTTACTTCTCTCCGAACTCCCACCCCGTAACCGGAGCAATCGCCGTCACCACCGACTTCCGC
>PMSS01000087.1 GCA_003167515.1 Acidobacterium sp.
TTATAGAGTCGGTCGAGGGGCAACGCCGAATGCGACGACGCGACTAGAGCAGGAGGGGGCGGACCTGAAGCGGGATTTTGCGGTGGCTGGGCCAGCGCCGTCGCTGCAAGCGCAACTATAAGTGAAGCCAGATGACAGGCACGCATCGGATCTCCTTCGGAATTGCCGGATGGCTGTTACGCGATCGTGAAGTAGAGCTGGAACGAAGCCTCGGGTGTCTCCTTGAAAACAGATGAGGCCGCGAAATTGCCGCCCTGACTCCCCGAGATCTGCACTGTGTAATGCGACGTCACGGGGTCGCTGGGGAGGAATTCGCAGAGGCTGGCAAAGACCTTGGTGTCACCGGAATTGCCGTTCACCTGGAATGCGTACGAGTCTGGGTCAGCACTTTGTTTTGCAAGCGCGGCTCCATCGAAGCCGCCGGATGTGTTGCAGTTGCACTGAATCGCCTGAAGGGTCACGGTCGCCTGTTCGCCGTTCTCCACGGTGAAGGATGAATTGTCGTTGGGATCCTGTGTCATGATAATCTCCTGTTTCGGCCCGTCGAAGCGGAACGGAGACAAGACTCCTCCGCCCGCTTGCAACTCGTCCGTTGGGGAGCCAGTAGGCTGGGGAGCCTGGATTAAGCTGGCGTTATCCCTAGGAACGGGATGCAACAGGGATTTCCTTTTTGGAAAGTTATAAAAATGGGCCAGCCTGCTGTGAGCGAAAAAAAGGGCCGAAGGAGTCGGCCCGTTGTTATCAGGTATTGGTCGTGTTTGTTCCACCAGATCGATCGCCTGTCGCGACGATCCGATGATCCGGCGGCCGAGCGGAACTAGCCTCCGCCTTTAACTCCGACGCCTCCGCCGGCGCAGCTGGCGGTATTTCCAGTCAGCGCACCTTCGTAGGGGATATCCAGCTCCGGATCTTCGACGCAGATTGGCACGAAGGGGCCTTCAAGAGGTTTTGCCTTGGGATGGGGAATGGTGAGGGTTACCTGCGAGGTGTTGAAGCCCTTTATCAGACCCAGTAAATTCTGGTACATCTGCACTGCGTGGCCCGGAAGCGGTGCACTATTGGGAACCGTATGGATGTGAAAGTCTGCCGACCAACCGTCGGATTCGGCTCCTGTTCTTGCTCCGTTGATCACGACATTACCCTGATAAGAAAGCTGCGATGCGCCCTGATAGTCAAAGATATGAGCGGCTGCCAGGCCGCAGGGCGTGCCGGAGTTGTCACAGGTGCCCGCGCCGTGGACAAGCTGAGAAGGAGGGTTACTGGTGATCGTTGAGCCGGGCGGGAAATCGGCGGTGATGATTTGCGTAGGAATCGGCAGCGAGATTACGCGAATTCCAGGATTTGTAAAGTCGATGACTGGATTGTTCAGCGTCAGATAGGTGAAGGCGCCTTTGGCGACGGCGTCTGAGAATAAGGCGCTCACCGAGGTCAATGAAGTATTGACCTTGTCGAGAGTGATCGCATATGCGTTTCGCGCGGCGGTGGGGGAAGCTGCCGAATTGGCCAAAAGACCCGAACCGGAATCGAAATTCGAGGGGTTCCATTGTCCGTTACGGAAAATGATGCATGGGTGTGGGCATATCGGCAGTTACAGCCAGAACAGAACTGGAACTTTGCGGATCGGCGCAAAACAGCCAGCTGCCGATCAAAAAAATCCGAACTCCAAGGTTAAACATGGTGGGATTGTTTGGTCCGTACTGGGGGATATGCTTATGGTCGTGGTGACAGCCGGAAAGCAGCGTGAGCGGCGAAGCTGCGACACCGGCCACTGAAGCCAGGGCAGCATTCCGCAGGATTTGACGGCGGGTATAGCTCATGATGAGGCGCTCCTTCATATTGTTTCAGTGAGTAAATAGCTCGAATGAAGCCCAATAGTAGGGGTGTTTCCATTGAGGTTCGGAACGAACCAGTTGCTGGGCTACCTGGAGTGATTCCGCGGCAGGATTACCCCGGAGAAGCTGCTTATAGAGAGCCAGAGTGAGGGCCTCGGTGCTGTGGTCGTCCACGTCCCAGCGGCTGGCAATCACGGCGTGGGCGCCGGAAAGCAGCAAGGCATTGCGCAGGTCGAGCAAGGGCTCCACGCGATTTGGGTCGTACGCGGTGGTATTGCATGCCGCTAGAACGGCGATCGCACAGTGGCGAAGATGCAGCGCCGCCAGCGCCTCTGCACTCACGGCCATCGACGGTTTTGCCCCCGTCTCAAGCAGGAACCGTGATTCACCATCACTCACCGCATGGCCACTGAAGTGGACGATGTCCGCGAGCGCGAGACTTTGCAGCGCGGCCTGCGGCGAGGTCGCATCGCCGTTGAGGAGCGTGGCATGGGGAAACAGAGAAATCAGGCCGGCCGCTTCCGAGTAGGCGCCCGTCTCGCCCAATCCGTTCAGGATTAACATCCGGCTGGCGGGCGTTACGGTTTCTGTCTCCTCGACCGCGTGTGGCTGAACGCTCCACCAAGGCGGCAGCAGTGTAATCCGCAGGGCATCGCCCGCCCACGAACCCGACGGCAAGGACAATGCCGGGAAAGGAATTCCCTCGAGAGAAGGATCAACTTCGATCAGGAGATGGTCGACACCTCGAAGCTTATCGGAAAACGGATCGAACAGAAGCGAATAGAGCCGTCCCCCCACAGCTCTCACGTCGGTTAAGTTCGAATCCCGATCGCTGCAAAGGTGATAGAGAGTTCTCGCTAGTGCCTGCACTTCCTGGCGACCTCCAAGGTCCGCCCTTCTCACCATCCGATGAGAATGCGCGTCGACCAGCCATCCCACATACGTCTGATCGATCAGGGCGAGGACAAGCGCCAGGCTGGCCGGTGCGGAAGAATCGGCGGCTTCAGTCCCGGAATCGCCGCGAAAACGCATCGACAAGAACGGCAGCCTGCGGAAGCGTTCCCATGTTTCGAGTGCCTCCGCGTCGTTTCCCCGTCTGAGTTGGACGGCCACGAGTTGTTCGTAAGCCTCAGCGTTTTTGCGCTGCCATTGTTCTTTTTCCGTGGCCGACCGCAGCGCAGGCACCGATTTATCCGCCTCGCGGATTGCAGCCAGCGAGCTGTTCAAAGCACCGTTGGAATCTCCCGCGGTCAGCTGCGCCGCGGAGAGCGTGGAGAAGTAATGAAGGCGTCCCGGCTGGTAATCGCTGGCCAAGAGGGGCGTGCTGCTCCGCACCAGAAGATTCAGGGCCGAAGCCGAGTCGCCTTTGCGTACCAGCACACCGGCGTGGTCTGCCTGCCACTCCGCCAGATACAGCGGTGCCAGCAGGTTAGGTGTGGCCCGGGCCACGTTCGCCGCGGCCGCGAAGGAGGAGTCGGACCGGGTGTAATCGCCGAGTTGCCCTCTCTCCCGCCGCTGACGACGCCGAAGTCATTGATGATATGAGGGGATATTCGTTCCATTGTTAGGAAGATACGGACGATTGTCCAGTTAAATCGGATGGTGCGGTATTCTGATAGGGTCTCAGGAAGCAAAAA
>PMSS01000353.1:0-233 GCA_003167515.1 Acidobacterium sp.
ACCCAGCCCAACCCCAACTCAGCGACGGCCAGGTTCACCCCATAGCAAGAAGCAAACTCCCCTACCACCCGAACGTCAACGCGACTCTATTCCGGGTTCACCCGAAAGTACTGTCATGCACCATTTTGAAATGCCTACTGTCCCAACCGCGCCCATGCCGATTACTCCGCAACCCGCCCACTCGTGCCGAAAAAGCTCCGAAAAGAAGTGGGCTTCAGGCCCGCCCCATAATA
>PMSS01000353.1:238-3342 GCA_003167515.1 Acidobacterium sp.
ACCTCACCCTCATCGCCCTCCCTGCATGCGCGCAGCAAGCCCTACGCATAGCAGCAGCCGCTGACCTCCAACCCGTCCTGCCCCCGCTCCTCGCCGACTTCGAGCACCAAACCGGCATCCACGCCGAAGCCTCCTACCAGTCCTCCGCAACCCTCGCTACCCAAATCATCAACGGAGCCCCCTTCGATCTCTTCCTCGCCGCCGACCTCTCCTTCCCCCAGCGAGTCATCGACGCCAAGCTCGCCGAACAGACCACCCCGCTCCCCTATGCCCGCGGAACCCTCGTCCTCTGGACCCGCAATGACTCCGGCCTGACCGACCTAACCCTAACCGCCCTCGAAACAACCGCCGTAAAGACCATCGCCATCGCCAATCCAGACCACGCCCCCTACGGACGCGCCGCCCGCGCCGCCCTCCAGCACCTCAACCTCTACGACCCACTCCAGCCCAAGCTCGTCGTCGCCGAAAACATCGCGCAAGCCGCCCAGTACGCCGACTCCGGCAACGCCCAGGTTGGATTCATCTCCCTCACCTCGGCCCTCACCCCACGCCTCAAGGCCGACGGCCACTTCATCCGCGTCCCCGCCGAAGACTATCCCCCCATCCAGCAAGGCGCCGTCGTCATCCGCAGAAGCTCCGAACCAGGCGCCTCAGAACAACCCAGCCCAGCATCGGAAGCCGCCCACCGCTTCCTCACCTTCCTCCACTCGCCAGAAACATCGCAGAAACTAGCCGCCGAGGGCCTCGAGCCAATTCCTTAATGGACCTTCAAGCCCTCTGGCTCACCCTCCGCCTCGCCACCACCACCACGCTCGTCCTGCTCCTCATCGGCATTCCCCTCGCGTATTGGATCGTCCTCACCCACGCCCGCTGGCGTCCACTCGTCGAAGCCGCAACCACCCTCCCGCTCCTTCTACCGCCCACTGTCCTCGGCTTCTATCTCCTCGTCCTCCTCGGCCCCGCCACTGCCTTCGGACGCACCGCCACCCGCCTCCTCGGCCACCCCCTCGCCTTCACCTTCTCCGTCCTCGTCATCGGCTCCGTCCTCTACAGTCTCCCCTTCGCCGTCCAGCCCCTCGCCGCTGGATTCCGCGCCGTCGACCCAGCCCTCATCGAACAAGCCCAACTGCTCGGAGCAGGCCGCCTCCGCATCCTCACCCGCATCCTCCTCCCACTCTCCACGCACTCCCTCATCGCCGCCGCCGCGCTCTGCTTCACCCACACCATCGGTGAATTCGGCGTCGTCCTCATGATCGGCGGCGACATCCCCGGCGCCACCCGCACCCTCTCCATCGCCATCTACGACCAGGTCCAGGACTTCTCCTACGCCGCCGCCAATCGCACCTCACTCGTCCTCATCGCCGTAGCCCTCATCGCCCTCCTTCTCCTCTACACCCGCAGAAACCAGCCCGGCGCCAACCGGTCAGCACCGCAACAGGCCAAACCCAAAGCCGGGCCCAAGCCGGGTTCAGCACCGCAACAAGCCAAAACCAAAACCGAGAAAAAACCAGGTTCACCCCACAGCAAGAAGCAAACGCCCCTACGGGCAGAACATCAAGACAACTCCGTCCCGGCCCCCTCCCGAAAGTACTGCGCTGACGTAAAAATCCACCATCAACAGGGCAATTTCGCCCTCGAAGCCGCCATCTCCCTCACTACCCCCTGGACCGTCATCTTCGGCCCCTCGGGAGCAGGAAAAAGCACCCTCCTCCGCATTCTCGCCGGCCTGGTCACCCCCCACGAAGGCCACATCCAACTAGCCGGCCGCACCCTCCTCGAAACTCAAAGCCTCGACTCAAAAACCAGCATCGCCCTCCCCCCCGGCCGCCGCTCCATAGGATTCGTCACCCAGCAGCCCAGCCTCTTCCCCCACATGACCGTCCGCGAAAACGTAGCCTTCGGCATTCGTCACCAAAGCAACGAACCCCGCGCCCAGCGAGTCGCAGCCATGCTCGAGCTGTTCGGAGCAGAAGCGCTCGCCGGCCGTCGCCCGCCCCAGCTCTCCGGCGGAGAGCGCCAGCGCGTCGCCCTCGCCCGAGCCCTCGCCCCCGCGCCCGACTTACTCCTTTTGGACGAGCCCCTCGCAGGCCTCGACGACGCCTCCGCCAACGACATCCTCACCCGGCTCCTCTCCCTCAATCTCCGCGTCGTCTACGTCTCGCACGACCTCGCAGAAATCTGGCGCATCCCCGGCGAAGTAGTCCTCCTCGAAGCCGGCCGAGTAACAGCAACCGGCCCAATAAAGAAAGTGCTAGCCCCCCGCCGCGACGATCTCCTCCGCCAACTCAGCCTCTAACCACGCGGCAATCTACTTTAGTAATCACTCCGAGATAAACAATCAGATAATGGAACGATCTCGATGGTCCTTCCCAAGGAATCTCCCAAAGCTTTCAAGCAGCAGATTCCGTGAGATATCGCGCAAATTTCGACGATTTTGCCGCCCTTGGAACGAGGATCAACAGCAGATTTTGCACTTTTAGCGGATGCGCCGGAACGTAGCCAAGCCGTGCCCAGCGAATCAGCGTCCGAGTTTCCATCCGAAGAATCTGTGCAGCCTCTTCGGCGTTCAAAAGACGGTTTGCCATGGGTCCGGCTCCGAGACTGCAACTCCCTACGGGCCTTCTTCAAACGTGATTCAGACCTAACTAGCGATCGAATATTGACGTTGCAGTCTGGCCCATGATTGTTAGCCCCACGCCCGCTCGTCCAATGAAAATTAGGGAGGCCGTCATTCCATTTGGGAATAGCGCGAGATTCGATGCCGCTTTGACGGTCACAAACCGCCAAAATGGATGGCCATTGGACCTTTCTCTAGGATTACAATTCTCCGGTTAGATGTTTAGCCTCGCAGCTATTGATTCGCTTGCTGTGCTACCCAGATTCCGTTGGTAGGAGGATGGTTATGGCCATACCAAAGATTCGCTTATTGCAAGCAGCAATTGCACTCGCAGAAGATTTAACTTTCTCAAGGGCCGCAGAGCGGTTGCACATCGGTCAGTCAACGCTCAGCAAACAGATTTGCGAGCTAGAGGGCCAGCTTGGTTTCAGGCTGTTTGAGCGCAACCATCAAAGGGTTGATCTGAGGAACCTCTGAAGAACTTCCC
>PMSS01000405.1 GCA_003167515.1 Acidobacterium sp.
CCTGGCCTTCGTTGGGTTTGGGTTTGGGTTTGGGCTTGTTGGGTTTGGCTGGGGTGGGCGGGGTGGGGACAGAGACTCCGGCTAGCGGCGTTGGTCAGTGGCGTTGGTCAGTGGCCGGGTTCAGCGCCAGGGCCGGAAGAACTGGCGAATCTCTTCAGCCAGCAATTCGGGTTCTTCGGCGGCGGCGAAGTGTCCGCCTCGGGGCATCTCGGTCCAGCGCTGGACGTTATATCCGCGTTCGACCCAGGGTCGCGGCGGAAAGGGAGCTTCGAGCGGGAAGCGGGCCACGCTGGTCGGCACAGCTACGAAGTCACCCTCTTTGAAATGGAGAGGCGCGCGTCTGCCTTCCATATAGAGCCGAAACGAAGATGCGGCGGTTTGGGTCATCCAGTAGAGCGTGACGTTACTCAGCAGCTCGTCCCGGCTGAAGCGAGTGAGTACGTCTCCGTCGCAGGCGGCCCACTCTCGAAACTTCTCAAGAACCCATGCCGCCAGGCCGGCGGGGGAGTCGTTGACTCCGATGGCCGCGGTTTGCGGGTGGGTTCTCTGGATGTGGGCGTAGGCACCGCTGTTCTCGTACCACGCGGTGGCGTCCGACAGGAACGCTTGCTCTTTGGGAGCAAGGGATTCATCGGGCCTCATCCAGGGGCGATAGCTTCCCGGGATGTAATTCAAGTGGATCGCAAGGACGCGGTGGGGATGGCGGAGGCCGAGCAGGGTGGTGACCGCCGCTCCGAAGTCGCCGCCCTGAGCGACAAAATGGGGATATCCCAGTTCGGACATGAGTTGGGCCCAACGGTCGGCGATCGCGAAGGTGTTCACGCCGCGCTCGGTGGGGCGGTCTGAGAATCCAAAACCGGGCAGCGACGGAATGACCACATCGAAGGCGTCGGCCGGATCCGCACCGTGGTTGGCCGGGTGGGTCAGTAGGGGCAAAATCCGCAGCATTTCGAGGAACGAGCCGGGCCAGCCGTGGGTCAGGATGAGAGGCAGCGGATTGAGGCCTTTGCCGCGCTCATGGATCAGATGGATACCCCAGGTTCCGCTGGTGAAACGGAAGTGATGGAGCTGAGAAAGCTGGTCGACCTGGCGCTTCCAGTCGAATTCATCCTTCCAGTAGCGGCAAATCTCCTGGAGGAATTCGAGGCTGATGCCGTATTCCCAGGCGGTGCCAGGGATTTCGTCGGGCCAGCGGGTTTGTGCCAGGCGCTGGCGCAGGTCGTCGACAGCGGCTTGGGAAAAAGGGAGGACGAAGGGGACGACTGGCATGAGTTCCATTGTTCTATAAGTTAGGAAGCGTTCCCACTCAAGCCAAAATCGGGCTTGACTGGGCCACTTCGTTCGGGGGCGATGCAACCTGAGGTACGTCTCTGTTGTTCCAACCCGCGTCTGGAGTTGTATTGCGGGCGCTGGGGCGTCAAACTAATTAAGTAGAACGAAGGAAGCGGATGCGAGAGACCATCATGTCCATGGCGGAGCAGCGGGAGCCATTTGGCGGGGCCCTGACTGGATCGTTCCTGCTGCATGTGGGGCTGGTGGCGGCGATCGCTGCGCTGATCTTCGTGAACAACAAATTCCACGGCAACCAGTGGGGCGTCAACGGCACGGGGTCGATTCAGGCGAACCTGGTCAACTCGGCGCCGTCGATTCCATTGCCACAGATCGCGCCGCCGACACCTAACGTTCTGGCCACGCAGCTGCCCAGCCCCGCTCCCGCTCCACCGTCGAAGGAGACGATTCCGATCACGCCGCCGGACGCGATTCCGCTCGCGGAGCGCAAGCCGAAGTTGCGGCCAGCTCCCAAGCCGGAGCCGGCTTCTCCACCGCACGCGCAGCCGCTGAATCAGCAGAACCGGGCTAACTATGGAGAGGCGGCGCCGACCCAGCTGGAACACGCGAACAACACGAATGCGCACAGCAGCAACAGCCCGGTCAGCGTGGCGGGCGGGGACTTCGCGTCGCGTTTTCCCTGGTATGTGGACAAGATCACGCGGCTGGTGAGCCAGAACTGGTACACGTACCAGATCGACTCGAGCACGCATTACGGCAGTCAGGTCTCCGTCACGTTCACCATTCAGCGCGACGGCAGTGTGATCTTCACCAGCATCAACCTCCCCCAGCCCAGCTCTTCTTATTCGCTGAACAAGACAGCAAAGGAAGCGGTGCAGCGCGTAGGAAGTTTCGGGCCATTACCTGATCAGTACACAGGCAGGAACGTTTCGGTGGAGTACACTTTTACTTACGATCAGCCGGCACACTGAGGTGTGTTCGGATCGTCTTTGACCTGTCGATTCATCGATTTCCCAAAGTGGCGAGGAATCCTTCCAGGGCAGATGTGCTTCCCACAGGACGAAGGCACCAGGCCACAGGCCGGTGCTTTACTCGTACCCCCTATTTCATAGAAACGGAAAAAGCATGATTGCAAGTCCCCCACGGAAGCCTGCTGTTCTTCGAATCTGTCTTCTCCTCGCATCGATTGCCGTGACCGCCTGCGGGCTCGAGGCGCAGGACTGGGTGCGCACCGGGACCAACCTGGGTGTTTCGAAGATTCGCATCGCCGCCGCGGATTTCAAGGCCGGCTCGGCCGATCCGCAGACCGGAGGGCTGAAGTCGGCCTTCGACCAGACCCTCTATAACGACCTGCGCTATGCCGGGATCTTCGATGTGGTTTCGAAAAGCATGATCCCGAACGTGATGCCTGGAACGCCGCAGGAGATCAATCTGCCGCAGTGGGCCGCCGAGCCTTCGAACGCCGCCATGGTGGCCTTCGGGACGCTGGCCGTGAGCGCGGGGCATCTATCAGTGCAGGGATTTTTGTACGACACGCACAGCACGCAGAATCCGCAGGTGCTGGGCAAGCAGTATGGCGGCGAGCCGACGGCGGATGCTTCGCGGCAGATCGCGCATCGTTTTGCGGACGAGATCATCGAACGACTCGGGGGCGTTGCCGGCATTGCGGAGACGAAGATTTATTACGTTTCCAGCCGGGGCGGCAACAAGGAAATCTGGGTGATGGATTACGACGGCATGAACGAACGCCAATTGACGCATCTGGGAACGATCTCGCTCTCGCCGCATGTTTCGCCCGATAATTCGCGCGTGGCGTTCAGTTCGCTGGGTAAGAACGGATGGTCGATCCGGATGTTTTCGCTGGATCTGGGGCGGCTGTCGGCGTTCCCTGCATGGGGAGGAACGACGCTGTCGCCGGGGTGGTCGAGCGATGGAACGAAGCTGGCGTTTTCCTCGGACCGGAGCGGCGACCCTGAAATCTACATGAGCGACGCCACGGGCAATGGGGCGCGGCGGTTGACGGCGTTTCGGGGCCCGGATGTTTCGCCGGTATGGAACCCGAAGACGAATGCGCAGATCGCATGGGTGAGCGGGCGTACGAAGCTGCCGCAGATTTACGTGATGGATTCGGACGGCGCCAACATTTCGCGGATGACCGACGGCGGCTACGCGATCTCACCTTCGTGGTCGCCCAGCGGGCAATTTCTGACATTTGCCTGGGACCGCAAATATGGGCCGGGAGCGCCGGGGGGCTATGACATTTACGTGATGGACATTGCCAGCAAGCGCTGGACGCAGCTCACGCACGATTCCGGGGCCAACGATTTTCCGTCGTGGTCGCCGGACAGCCGGCACATTGTTTTTCAGCGTGAGCAAAACGGGCATACGGAGATCTGGATGATGCTGGCCGACGGTACGGACCAGCAGCAACTGACCCACGGTGGGGGCAGCAACACGATGCCCAACTGGAGCTGGAAATGAGTTAGGAATTTGCAGGCTGGATTTGTGGCCTGTTTTGCTTGGTTAAAACCCCGACAACGCTCCTTAAAGGAGGAGAGAAAAGTGCAATATTTGAATCGCAAGTCCCTGATTGTGGCCGCAAGTCTCGCGGCTGTACTTACAGTAGCGGGATGCCACAAGAAGAATCCAGCGCCACCCCCGCCGCCCGCCCCGCCCGCGACCGCTCCGACGCCGATGGCGACGATTACCGCAGAGCCGGCCACGATCAGTCCGGGCGGAAGCTCGGTATTGACATGGCACACGAGCGATGCGACGAATGTGTCGATCGTCGGTTTGGGCCAGGTGGCCTCCTCGGGCACACAGACGGTGCAGCCGACGCAGACGACGAGCTATCACCTGATCGCGCAGGGCGACGGCGGAAGCGCCGATGCCACTGCGACTGTGACGGTGGCCTCGTCGGCGCCACCGGCGCCTGCTCCGATAACGGAGTCGGGTATCGACGAGAACGCGTTTGAGGCGGCCGTGAAGCCGGTGTTCTTCGACTACGACAGCTACGACGTTCGTCCCGATGCGCAGTCGACGATTCAGGCGAATGCGAACTTCCTGAACCAGCATCCGGAGCTGAAGGTGGTGGTGGGCGGATACTGCGACGAGCGTGGCTCGACGGAGTACAACCTGGCGCTGGGCGAAAACCGCGCCAACGCCGCCAAGCAGGCGCTGGTGACAGCGGGCGTGAGCCCGGATCGGCTGCGCACCGTGAGCTACGGCAAGGAGAAGCAGTTCTGCACCGACCACACGGAAGCGTGCTGGCAGCAGAACCGGCGGTCGCAGTTCACGCTGGACCAGTAAAGGCAGGCAACAGGCAATAGGCAACAGGCAACAGTGTCCCGGGTCGCGGTCATTTGGGCTGCGACCCGGGCACGGGCAGCGGGCTCAGGACTCGGAGCTTGCGATTTCTTTAGCGGAGCGCCGCGCGGCAGCGACCGTAATGCGCGTGGCATTCGCGCCTTCTGCGTCCTGTAATTAATAATGGGGAGAGCGCTGCCTGCGCTCCATCGGGGATTTTTATGCGAAAGATTGTGGCTTCGCTCTCTACCGTTTTCGTTCTGGGTATTCTCTGTTCGGCAGCCCCAGCCCATGCGGTCAATAAAGAAATGGTGCAGCTGCAGACGCAGGTCCAGCAGTTGCAGGATGCGCTGCAGCATCTGCAGGAGACGCAGGACCAGCAACTGAGCGTGCTGCAGCATGTGGTGCAGCAGATGTCCGACAGCGTCTCCCACATTAACTCGACCGTCACGACGCTGCAGCAGCAGGTGCAGGCGCAGAATGAGGCGGGCGGCGGCAAGATCGATCAGGTGTCCACGCAGATGCAGGGCATCAACGATTCCGTCGATGCGCTGCGGACGCGGATCGATAAGCTCAGCGCGCAGCTGCAGGCGGTGCAGTCGCAGCTGCAGCACATCAACACGCAGCCGGCCGCGCAGCAGACGAACCCGAACGCGCAGCCCGGGCAGCCCGGGCAGTCGGGGACCGATCCTAATCAGGCTCCGCAACAACAGCCGCCGCAGCAACAGCAGGCGCCGCCGGTCAACGATCTATATCAGGGCGCACTGCGCGACTATAATTCCGCGCGCTACGATCTTGCGTCGGGCGAGTTCAACGATGTGCTGAAGTATTATCCGCAGGACGATCTGGCGGGCAATGCGCAGTTCTATCTCGGCGAAATCGCGTATCGGCAGGGAAAGTACACGGACGCGATTAAGGCCTATGGTGTGGTTCTGCAGCAGTTCGCCGGCAACCCGAAAGCGCCCGCCTCTGCGCTGCGCAAGGGTGAGGCGGAGTTGGCACTCGACCAGCGGGATGCCGGGATTCGCGATCTGCGCGCGCTCATCGGTCGTTACCCGCAAACCCCTGAGGCCACGCAGGCGCGCAGCCGGCTGAACGGCATGGGTGTGCGAGTGGCCGCGAAGCCGACCGCATACAGGCCGTGAGAGAGCCGGTAGCCGGTAGTCAGTAGCTGGTAGCTGGTAAGGCGTTTCGTTTCGCAGGGTGAGACGCTCCAGCCCCCGGAAATTTTTCTTCTTGACATAGGCGACGAGCGGAGCTAGTCCGCGCAGAATCGGTATGAAATGGCCGGTTCACGTGGCGTTGACAAAGCGCACGGTCAATCGCACAATCGGATTTCAGCTTGATTCCATCGTCTCCTCCGGGACTCGCCGCTTTGACCCACGCACTCTGTCCGGCTACAGCCTCGACGACTGGTGTCCTGCGAGATAAAAACGGCTCACGATACTCTCCGAAGCCGGAGGAAGGGTTTGTCGAATTGAAAGCGCTGCTCGAAACCGACTTCCGCAACCTGACACTCCTGGCCCGCGGCAAGGTCCGCGACATTTATGCGCTGGGCGAATACCTTCTGATGGTCGCCACCGATCGCATCTCGGCTTTCGATCACGTGCTGGCTACCGGGATACCCGGCAAAGGCATGATTCTGACGCAGCTTTCGCTGTTCTGGTTCGATCATTTGCGGGACATCGTGCCGAATCATCTGATCAGTGCAAACGTGAAGGAGTTTCCCGAGGAAGTGTGGAAGTACCGCAGGGAGCTGAAGGATCGTTCCATGCTGGTGACGCGCGCGCAGATGTATCCGGTGGAGTGTGTGGTGCGGGGATACCTCGCCGGTTCGGGGTGGAAGGATTACGTAGCCACAGGGATGGTGTGCGGGAACCGCATCGAGCCGGGTTTGCGTGAGTGCGACCGGCTGAGCCGTCCGATTTTTACGCCGGCAACGAAGAGCTTTCGCGGCACACACGACGAGAACATCACGTTCGATCAGATGGCGACGCTGGTAGGCGGTGAGGCGGCCGAGCGGCTGCGCGACATCAGCCTGAGCCTGTATAACGCGGCGGCCGAGCATGCGGAGTCGCGAGGCATTCTGCTGGCGGATACCAAGTTCGAGTTTGGGGTGACGCCGATGGGGATGGTGCTGGCCGACGAGGCTCTGACCCCGGATTCGTCGCGTTTCTGGCTCCGCGATCAGTATTCGCCGGGCAGAGCGCAGCAATCCTTCGATAAGCAGTATGTGCGGGATTATCTGGAGAGCATTCACTGGAATAAGCTGGCGCCAGCGCCTTCTCTGCCTGAAAATGTAGTGAACCGAACACAGCAGAAATATCTGGAGGCCTACCGGCTGTTGTCGGGCAGGCCGCTGGCGGTTTAGGTGGAAAACGCGATGGCAATCGTCGACTGGGTGATCCTGATAATCTTGGTTCTTTCTGTGCTGTCGGCGGCGAAGGCGGGTTTGATTGCGGAAGTATTTTCGCTGGGGGGACTCATCATCGGGCTGTTGATGGCGAGCTGGGATTATCAGAAGCTGACTCCGTGGATGGGACAGTGGATTCATTCGCCGAAGACGGATGAGGCGCTGTCGTTTATTCTTATCGCTCTGGCGGTGATGATCGTGACCGGGATAGCGGGCAGGATCGTGCGCTGGTCGGTGAAATCGATTGGGCTGGGATGGGCGGACCGGCTGGCAGGTGCAGCTTTCGGTCTGGTAAAGGGATGTGCGCTGGTGACGATCGCGGTGATGGTGATTGCCGCGTTCTGGCCCGGCGCCACGTGGTTCCGGCAGTCGCGCTTCGCTCCAGGTTTTATGGCGATGGCGCGTCGTGCCGCGGTAGTGGCTCCTGCCGAACTGGGAGATCGGATCAGGAGCGGAGTGATCGTCCTGCGGAAAGCGCAGCCTGACTGGCTCAGGCCGGCTGCATAGATCGGGCTGCTGTCAACGATGAATTGAGCCTCGGCGAGGACCGGGGCAGGGAAAGAGGTTCCTGTGAAACGCGAGCTGGACAACCTTGTCACCCAGATGCACGCAGGCGGCATCACCTACGACGAAGCGGTGCGCGAGTTCAAGCGGCGCTTCATACTCGAAGTACTCGCCGGTCACAGGGGCAACCAGTGCAAGGCAGCCAAGGAACTGGGCGTGCACCGCAACACGCTCAGCCGTATTCTTGCCGAACTGAAGATCGATCCGGCGCAGGTGCGCACGGGACTGCGGCGTCCGCCGCGCAGCGCGGGTATCGACTACGGCGCGAAACAGGGGGCGCGGTAGGCGCTGCCTGCTTAATGCGAGGTCCCGGCCGCAGCCGTAATTTTGCAGATTCCGTCAGGGAACGTTGTTCGCTAAGCGGCCTCGCGCCTGAACCCCGACACCTTATACCCTGTAATTATGAGCAATTCGAGGGAGCCCCGCGTCTACATCTCCGAGGGCTTTCGCTGGGACGAGCAGCGGGCTTATCTTTTCGATATCGATGGAACGCTGGTGCGCCACCGCGATCGCGTCCACTTCGACGCCTTTGCGAAGAGCGTGCGCGACGTTATGGGGCGGGAACTGGTGCTGGACGGGGTTACGCTTTCGGGAAACACGGACCCAGGCATTTTGCGGGACGCGTTCCAGCTTGCGCGCGTGGAAGACAGCCTGTGGCGTCCGCACCGCGAGGATGTTCTGAGAGCGATGTGTATCCATGTTGCCGCGCGACGCGCGGAACTGCTGCCGACTGTTATGCCGGGTGTGGAAGCAATGCTCGCGCATCTGCGGAAGAAGGGCGCATTGCTGGGCGTGGCGACGGGCAATCTGGAGGAGATTGGCTGGATCAAGATCGAGAATGCGGAGCTGCGGTCGTGGTTCGCCTTTGGTGGATTCAGCGACCGTTTCGAAGCGCGGGCCGACATGATCGCCCATGCTGCAGAAAAGGCGCGCGCGATTTTGAAGTCGAACGTGAAGGCGAACGAGGGAGGCGCGAATTTGCCTGACTCGGCGCTATCCATCTGCGTGGTGGGCGACACGCCTTTCGACATTGAAGCTGCGAGCGCGAATGGGTTGCCGACCATTGCTGTGGCGACGGGCCGCTACGGCTTCGACCAGCTGATGGAACACCACCCGGCGGTCTGCGCAACCACTCTGGAAGCGCTGCTAACCGCATCGAACCCCGCTATGAGAGCCGCCGAACATGTTTCGTAGGATCGCCATCATAATGGCGCTGGCTCTGGGGCTCGCCGCCGCTGTTGCGACGGGGCAACAGACGCCGGCTTCGACGGAGCAGACGCCGGCACCAACGTCGGCGCGGCAGCCGGCTCCCTCCCAGCCCGCGGCCGGATCGGCGCAGCAGGCTGCTCCCTCGTCCGCGCAGCCGGCGACGCAGACCGTCGTCGGGCATCAACCTTCCGAACATGATCGGGCCGAGGCGCAGAAGCTTTTTGTGGAGGGAGCGAAGGACGTGGATCGGGACAACACGCGGGCGGCCATGGATCATTTCGTTCGCGCTGCCGAACTCGATCCCAGCGAGCCAAAATACCAAATGGCCGACCAGATCGCCCGCCAACGCCTGGTCAGCGAACTGATCCAGCAGTCGGACAAGGATAAGATCCTCGGCCGTTTTCCGGATGCGCGCGCCAAAATTGCGGAAGCCTACAGCGTGGATCCGGGCAGTCCGGTAATCGCGCAGCATATGGGTGAGCTGGCGTCCACAACGGTGGCGGGGGAGCCGGCGGTGCGTCCGGCCATGAGCGGCGCGCCGCCTATCGAACTGGAGCCTAAGGCCGTGCGCCGCAGTTTTCATCTGCACGCCAGCGAGCGCGAACTGGTCAACAACGTGCTGCCTGCCTACGGCATCCAGGCCACGCTCGACGACTCGGTGAGCGCGCAGCGGGTTCGCTATGACGTGGACGACGCCGATTTCGCCACGGCCGAGCGCACTCTGGCGCTGGCGACGGGAACGTTTTTTGTGCCTCTCGATCCGGCCCGCGTGCTGGTTGCGAAGGACACCAAGGCCAACCACGACAAATTTGAGCGCGAGGCAGTGGAGACCGTGTACCTGCCTGGCATGGCGACCGACCAGATCACGGAGATCAGCACCATCGCGAAGAATGTCTTCGCGCTGCGCACAGCCTCGGCCGACCCGGGCCAGAGCGCGCTGACGGTCCGCGGACCGACGGCCGATCTGAATGCTCTGAACGCCACGCTGACCAGCCTGCTCGAAGGCCGCAGCGAACTGCAGGTCGACGTACGCATGTATGAGATCGACCGCAGCAAGGCGGTCAATCTGGGCGTGATCCTGCCGAACCAGACGACGCTGTTCAATGTCTATTCGGAGGCGCGCAACGTACTCAACAGCAATGCGAGTCTGGTGCAGGAGATTGTTTCGAGCGGTCTGGCCGCGCCCGGGGACTGGGAAGCGATCCTGGCGATTCTGATCGCGTCGGGCCAGATCAGCAACAGCATTCTCACCCAGCCCTTCGGCGTTTTCGGCGGCGGGTTGTCGCTGACCGGTGTCGTCTACCAGGGCGGGTCGCTCAACATGCAGCTCAACTCCTCCGACGTGCGGGCTATCGATCAGATTCAGCTGCGCATGCTCGATCGCGAAGAATCGACCATCAAGACGGGCGAGCGCTATCCGATTGAGACTTCCAGCTTCTCCAGCCTCGGCGCGGCGCCGATCAACATCCCTGGGTTATCGACCGCCGGGTTGTCGAGCACGCTGCAGGGCCTGGGAGTAACCCCTGCTCAGCTGCAGGCTGAGGCATCGATTAACATCCCGCAGGTGCAGTATCAGGACATCGGCCTGACGCTCAAGGTGACGCCGACCATGATGGGCACCGACAGGGTTTCGCTCAAACTCGACTTCACGCTTTCGTCGCTGGCCGGCTCATCGCTCAACGGCCTTCCGTTGCTGAACAATCGTGAGTACAACGCCATCACGTCGGTGCGCGTCGGCGAAACCGCGTTGCTGGTCAGCGCGATGACACGCCAGGAGTCCGACGCCATCACCGGCATGCCGGGTCTGAGCGAGATTCCGGGCTTTCAGAGCACCACGAATAAGAACAGCAACCTGGACGTGTCGGAGCTTGCCATCGTGATCACGCCCCACGTCGTGCGGTCGGTTCACCGGGAGGCTTCCGAGAAGATGATCATGCTGCCGGGGGGACCGTGATGGGCAAAACGCATAATGTCACAGTCAGCCTCAGCCCGGAGGTCATCCGGAAGGTGCGAGCGCTTGCCGCAAAGCGTTCGACTTCGATTAGTGAACTGGTCGCGGAACGGATCGAGGAGTTGATACGTAAGGATGAGGCGTACGAAAAAGCAAAGCGCTCCGCCGTCGCTCGAATGAGAAGGGGCATTCATCTCGGGGGCGTGATCAGTGCCAGCCGGGACGAACTCCATGAGCGGTAAGCGCGCACTTGACCCAAAAAGGCCGGACTCGACGGTCCGGCCTTTTGGCTTGCGATGAAAATTATGCCGCCCGCTGAGGCCCGCGGAGTTTCGGGCTAGGTCAGGCGGGCGAACTTTTGCCGCCGCGACTCCCATTCTTCGGTCGAGAAGAGGCGCGGACCGACTTCAATCAGCCGCGGGATCATATTGAAGGCCGCTACCGGCGTCCAGCGACGGCCGTCGCGGGTGCGAAAGCCCTTCTCGTTCAGGTCGCTGACGATGCTCGAAAAGGGAAAATCCTGCACCAGCATTTCCATCATCTGCAGGAGGGCCTGGTTCTCGGCAGGATCGACCTCGAGGCGCTGGCAGTCGTCGGAGATGCGCAGGCCGTAGGGGATCTCTTCGTGGAAGGCGCCTTCGGTGGGATGCTCGGAGTCGGGCAGTTCGCGGCGCCATTCAAGCGAGACAAGCTGCCAGCCAGTCGCGCTGCGTTGCCTTAAGATTTCCTCGCTGAAGGGCCCGGAGATGACATCGCGAATCCGTTCGAAATACGCCATGAGAGGCCTCCTGTTGGGCCCGTATGCAGCACTTTTGCATCCACTCGGCCCATACGGCTAAGTCCCTGAAAAATCAATTCTGCCACAACAGCGGATCAGCGGCCGGCGGGGCGTGCTTTGTCCGTCTTCGGCGAGCGATGTCCGTATCTGAACAGCCGTCCTGAGGAGCACGAACCAAGCCATTGGAACCGGGCCATTCGAACCGGGCGGACCCTATTGATCCTCTACCTGCAGCGTGACCACCTGCTGTCCGGTGATCACGGCATCCATGGGCAGAGATGCCATGGGCACCGCCGACTCCCCATTGAGCGCCATGCCCTTGTTTTCTCGCTGCGGCTCCATCGCGTTGGCCATCGACAGGGGAATGGCGGTCAGGGTGCGGCCATCCACCGCAGCCTGGGCAACGGGCGCGAGCAGCGTGACGTAGAGCTGGTCGCTGGTGTGCACGCTGTTCAGCTGGGCGATGGTCGCGGCCACGTCGAGCGGCTGCGCGTTGAACTGAGGCGGCTGCAGCAGCCGATCAAGGGTGCCGCTGTCGCTGACCAGCAGCCGCACCGGGCCTTCGGGCAAATTGGACGGCAGCTTGACCGGCACCCGGACATTGCGCCGCTCGCCATGCCAGGGAAGGATGGTCGCTTCCACGGTGATGGTGTCGCCGGCGTGAACCTCAATCCTGTTGGCGTGAGCGCTTTCGATTTCCGCCGTCAGGCGTCGCGGGATCGCCGCAACCTCCAGGTCGACACTCTCGATGGGAGTCCGGCGGGCGGCATTGTCGTACAGCCGCGCGAAGCGCTCCCCGAGCGCCAGCGCCGCCTGGAGGTTCGCCGGCAGCACATCCGTTGGAGCCACCAGGCTGTTCAGCT
>PMSS01000214.1 GCA_003167515.1 Acidobacterium sp.
CAGGATGAAACGCCAGCGGAATAAAAGTCTGAAAGCCGCCGGTTTCGTCTTGCAGCGCGCGCAGCTTCAACAGATGATCGACGCGGTCTTCGTCGTTTTCGATATGCCCATACAGCATCGTCGCGTTGGACTTGAGGCCGAGCTGATGTGCCGCCCGCGCTGTCTCCAGCCACTCGTCGCCATCGATTTTGTGATCGCAGATGATGTGCCGTACGCGATCCGCAAAAATCTCCGCGCCGCCGCCGGGCAGGGAATCCACGCCCGCCTCCTTCAGCTTCATCAGCGTCTGCGGAATCGTCAGCTTCGCGCGCTTCGCCAGGAACGCCACCTCCACCATCGTGAAGGCCTTGATGTGCACCTTAGGAAACCGCTCCTTCAGCCCGCTCACCAGATCAAGAAAATACTCAAACGGCAAATCAGGATGCAGCCCGCCAACGATGTGAAACTCTGTCACCGCCTCGCTGTATCCCGACGCAGCCGTCTCCCATGCCTGCTCCAGCGCCATCGTGTAGGACCCAGCCGCGCCCTTCGTTCGCCCAAACGCGCACAGACGGCAGGCAGCCACACAAACATTAGTGGGATTGATGTGCCGGTTGACGTTGAAGTACGTCACATCGCCGTGCATCCGCTCGCGCACCGAATTCGCCAGCCAACCCACCGCCAGCACGTCACCCGAACGATAGAGCGCGAGCCCCTCGTCGAAACTCAGCCGCTCGCTCGCCGCCACTTTCTCGGCAATCGGAACCAGGCGCGGATCGTCAGTCTGAAAAGGGTGCGGAGTCATTCTCTCGTCCATGATAATTCACTCGCCCGTCGAGCCCATGGATCCGCACAACGTCGCCAGTGCGAGTGATACCATGCCTCCAGACCTTCTGAAACCACGAACCATCTCTTGGAACCTTTGCTTGCGGGAACGAAAACCATTGCTGATTTTTCTGCTCTTGTGTTGTTTGCTGCCATCCGCCGGGATAGCGCAGCAAAAGCAGGCTGCATTTCCCCCCGTCACCTCGTACAGCCTCGATAAGCAGAAAGTCTCTCTGCCCAGTGAGCTCGAGGGCCAGACCGATCTGCTCCTCATCTCCTTCAAGCCCGAACACCAGCAGGACATCAATTCGTGGCTGCCCGCCGCGCAGGCGCTGCAGCACACGAATTTTCAGTTTCGCTACTATCAGCTCCCCGTTGCCGAACGCGAGAATTTCATTTTCCGCTGGTGGGAAACCTCCTCAATGCGCAGCGACCAAACCGACCCCTCAACCTGGCACTGGACCATCCCGCTCTGGGTCGACCGCCGCAAATTCCTCGAAGACCTCACCATCCCCAACGAAAAGCAGGTGGTCGCGCTGCTGGTCGATCGACAAGGACGTATTCTGTGGCGCGCTTCCGGACCAATGACGGCCGACAGCCGCGCAAGCCTGATGACCACGGCCGGTGCGCACTAGCAATTCATGAAGAGGGATGCCGGGTTTCACTTTTGAGACCGGGGTCTGAGACCAGCCTCACCGCTTCTTGCCCTTTGAAACCCGCAGTTCTACTTGCTCGGCGATCAGCTTCTTTCGCTCGGCGATGAGTTTCCTCTTTTCGGCAGTCGTCTTCGCCAACAGCTCTCTCGTCCGCGCCCCGAGCTTCTGAATGACGAGATCACGGGCCGCCTGCAGCAGTTCCTTCACCTCCGGCGCAGGCAGCGTATCCCAGCGCTCCACCGCCACCCAGCGAGCGCGCGCCAGATACGGAGCGGGAAACACGCCGTCGATCTCCAGCAGTTCAGGGAAGCGCACCGGCCCCGCCGCGAACGACAAAACAGCCCCGTGGTCTGGCTCAAGGCTCACCAGCGCGAACATCTTCCCGCCTATGGCCTTGTCGGCAACCCAGTACACTAGGTTGTCGCCCCACTGCATCGTCTCGCACACGTCAGGCAGACCAAGCAGGAAACTCCTCAACCCCTCGGCATCCATGCCGCCACTCTACTCCGCGCTGCAGCCCGCTTACTCTGGCAAAAAAACAAAAAGGCGAGGCAGTTCCCCCTCCTACGGCAATCGAATTTACCGGCTACCGGCTACCGGCTACCGGCTACCGGCTACCGGCTACGCTGCCTCAGCCAGATAGACGCCAAACCACCGCCGTCCGTCCGTCCACTCCCGGCGCACCGCAAAACCCGACCGGCTCAGAAGCGCCGCGGCTGTTTCCGGTGTGAATTTGTAACTGTTCTCGGTATGAATCGTCTCGCCCCGGCGAAACCCCACAGTCAGCTCGAGCGCCGGAATCGCAACCTCCTGTGAGACCAGGCTCTCCAAATGCATTTCGATGCGCGACTCGCGGTCGTTCCAGCGAACCCGATGCCGGAACAGTCGAGGCCGAAAATCGGCGCCCAGTTCCCGCTGAATCCGGGTAAGCACGTTGCGGTTAAACTCCGCCGTCACGCCTGCCCCATCGTTGTAGGCGCGCAGCAGCGTTGCCCGGTCCTTAATGTGGTCTACCCCGAGCAGCAGCAGGTCGCCCGGCGCAAGCTGGCCTCGAAGTTTGCGCAACACAGCAGCCGCGTCGCCCGGCTCGAAGTTGCCAATGCTCGACCCGATGTAAAGCACCAGGCGGCGGCATGCCGGCGCAGGAATCTCATCGAGCTCGGTGGTGTAGTCCGCGACGATGGGCCGAACGGCAACCTGCGGCAACTCCTCGCCAATGCGACTGCTCGCCTCTCTGAGTGCCGAAACCGAAATATCGATGGGGTAATAGCTGACGCGTTCCTGGCGCCGAACCGCCGCGGCCAGCAGCAGACCCGTCTTGGCCGCAGTGCCCGCGCCCAGCTCGATCATGGTCAGCCTGTCGTCGCCCGCTGCTGCAAGAATTTCATCGGCGTATTGTGCAAAGATCTCGCGCTCTGTCCGCGTCAGGTAATACTCCGGCAACTCCGTGATCGCTTCGAAAAGCTCCGACCCGCGCTCATCGTAGAAGAGCCACGGCGACAGGTTTTTGGGCAGCGCGGTCAAGCCGCGATAGACCTCCGCTCCGACCGGCGTCGAAGCCGCCTCGGGCAGACAGGGAATCGTTGAGAATGCGTGCATCGGGAAGTCCGCCTCCGGTTAGTCGCCGGCCAGTCGAACGCCGGAGAACTGCCAGCGCGTCGAAGCCGGGAAGAAGTTGCGATAGGTGGCGCGGATGTGGGAGGCGGGGGTAGCTACCGAACCGCCGCGCAGCACCATCTGGTTGCACATGAACTTGCCGTTGTACTCGCCCAGCGCGCCGGGGAGAGGGTGGAAGCCCGGATAAGGAAGATAAGCGCTAACCGTCCACTCCCAAACGTCGCCATAAATCTGTTCGACAGAAACTTGCTTCTTAGACTTCTGTTCGACAGAAGCTTGCTTTTTAGACTTTTGTTCAACAGTGCCTTGCTGAACAGTGCCTTGCTCCAACTCTGATGCACCCGGCGCAACCCGCGGATGAAACGCCTCCGTCTCCATCAAATTCCCAGAGACCGGAGCCGAGACTGCCGCTACCTCCCACTCAGCTTCCGTGGGCAGGCGCATACCAGCCCAACGCGCATACGCGTCGGCCTCAAAATAGCTGACGTGGCAAACCGGCGTGGCCAGCAAATCATCCAGCCCCACCAGCCCACTCATCGTGAAAACATCCCAGCCCCCGCTCGCCGCGCGCCGCCAGTAAAGCGGAGCCTCCCTGCGCTCACTCTGCACCGTGCTCCATCCCTCTGAGAGCCACAATTCAGGCCGCATGTAACCGCCGTCTTCCATAAAGCGCAGATATTCAGCGCAGCTCACCGGCCGCGATGCAAGGCGGAACGGCTCAAGATAAACCTTGTGCCGCGGCGTCTCATTGTCGAAACAAAAGTCACTGCCACTGTGACCAATTTCAAAGACCCCGCCAGGAAAATCGACCCAGCGAACCGGCGAAGCCTCACCTGCAACGATCCGCGTTCCCTCCGCATACACCGGATGCAGCGGATTATTCCAGAGCGCGTTTTTGATGTCCGTAAGCAGCAGTTCCTGGTGCTGCTGCTCATGATTCAAGCCCAGAACAATACGGGTCCGCGCATCCTCGGGGATATCGCCGCAGGCAAAGTCCTCCATCGCCGCATCCACATGATGCCGATACGCAAGGATCTCCTCCGCCGTCGGTCGCGAAAACGACGCCCGCAACTTCTTCTCCGGTTGCTCGGAAACCGCGTTGTAGTAGCTATTGAAGAGCCAGACGAAATCAGGATGAAAAGGACGGTACCCAGGTCGAAATTCGCGGAGCACGAAAGTTTCGAAGAACCAGGTGGTGTGCGCCAGATGCCACTTCGCTGGACTGGCGTCGAGCGAGGACTGCACCATCATGTCTTCGGGGGTAAGCGGGGCGCAAAGCGCAAGGCTCCGGCTCCGCGCGCGACAGAATTCCTCGGCGAGTACTGCTGGCGTGAGTACACTCATTGGCCTGTCCTTTGTGGGTCCTCCCCAGCGGGTGAGAGCGGTATAGGGCTGGGGTTGCCCGTCAGAGTACCACTCCCGAACCGGGGACGCACATACAGATGCGCGAACTTTTGCCGACGTTTCATTTTCGGCATCTTTTGACGTCTGGCAAAGCCTTTCGCCCGAATTCCAGTGCGCTTTTCCGCTGATTTACGTCTCACAGCGTGGGGACCGCGCTGCCGCGGACTCCGCCAGGACGCGTCTTTCCAGCCAAAAGCGCGTCTATTCGGGCATAATCGGAGCGGCCCCTGCCGTCCTGGCAAGGGTCTGCTCTGAAGGGTACTCGTATGAGATTTCTCCGGTCCCGTCTTGCAGCGTTCGCGCTTTGCGCCTCCCTCGCTGCGCTATGCGCAGCCCCCTCCCTCCTGGCCCAGGATGAGCCCCAACAGCGGGGCGGCCGCGGCGGTGGAATGGGCGGAGGCATGTTCATGATGGGCGGCAACAGCGCCCACGGGAAAGTCACAGCGATCTCCGGCAATGAGATCACCATCAAGGACGAGCAGAACCAGGTCTACAAGGTCGAAACCGGCCCGAACACGCACATCCGCAAGGATCGCGAAGAAGCAAAGATCTCCGACATTCACATCGGCGACACCATCGTCGCCGGGGGCAATCTCGACGAGCAGGCCAAAACCGTCGGCGCAATGTTTGTGATGGTTCTCGATCCACAGCAGGCCGCGCAAATGGAGAAAATGCGCGCCGAGTTCGGCAAGACCTGGACAGCGGGAAAAATCACAGCCATCAAGGACCTGACGCTGACCGTGGAGCGGCCCGATAAAATCACCCAGACCATCGCGGTAGATGAGAACACCACGTTTCATAAAGGATCTCGCGGCAACGCCACCGACATCACCTTCCCCGACATTAAAGTCGGCGACATGGTGAACGCGCGCGGAGCCGTGCAGGGCGGTAATTTCCTCGCCACCAATCTGACCGTCATGGAGCCCGGCCAGCGTGGGCAGGGCGAGCATGGGCAAGGTGAGCGCGGACAGGGCCGCTTTGGGGGCGCCCCGCAAGGCAACCAGAGTGCTCCGCAGGCTGCCCCTGGCGCGCCCGCGAACCCTGTGTCACAATCTCCGCAGTCCCAGGGAACGCCGGCCGGATCCGCACCGCCTCAGCAGCCGAACCAACAGCAGAACTGACTCCCATGACGCCACCGACGCGCCTCCCCACTCTTGCTGTCTTCCTGCTTCTGACGGCATCCCTCGCCTTCGCGCAAACAACTCCGCCCTCCACGCCCAGCGCGCAGCAGTCACCGTCGCCGCCCCCGGCATCACCGCCTGCTTCTGACACGCAGCAACCACCCCAGGCCGCACCTGCAACCCCGGCTCCCGCACCAGCCCAAACCGGTGGCACCATCCACGGCAGCATCAAAGCCGGCAATGTCCCGCTCCCCGGCGTCAGCGTGACTGCAAGCAACTCGCTGACCGGCAAAAAATACAGCACCACGACGGACGTCACTGGCAGCTACACGCTCGTGATTCCGCAAAATGGCCGCTTCGTTCTCAAGACCGAGCTGGCCGCCTTCGCCCCCGTTACAAAAGAAGCGGTCCTCAATGCCACCACGCACGATCAGACCGCGGACTTCTCCATTATGCTGGCGTCGCGCGCCGAACAACAGGAGCAGCAAACCACGCTGGCAGGCGCGGCGCGTCAGCTCGCAGGCGGTGGCGCGCAGAGCCTCAACCTGCTGGGTGCCGCATCTGACCTCATCCAGGCTGGTGCCGGTGGAGCAGACTCCGGCGCGGCGCTCCCGTCACTCGCCGGCAATTCCGATTTCTCCTCGGGCGACTCGGTCGCTGTCACCGGACAAACCGGGACAACCAGTCCCCTCGCCGGCATCGACTTCAGCCAGCTGCGCGACAACGCCGATCTGAACCAGTCGCTCGGCGGTGGCGGACCCGGTGGACAAGGCGGCCAGGGCGGTCCCGGCGGCGCAGGTGGTGCCGGCGGTGGCGGATTCGGCGGTGGCGGCGGCTTTGGTGGTGGCGGCGGTTTCGGCGGTGGAGGAGGACGCGGCGGTGGTGGTGGCATGCGCGGCAACTTCCGCAACTTCAAACCCAACCAGCCGCACGGTGCGATTTTCTGGACCGGCGGCAACGGCGCACTAAACGCTGACGACTTTGCGCTCCGCGGTCAGCCCATTCAGCAGCCCGCCTATGCTTCGAACCGCTTCGGTGTCACCTTCCTGTCGGCCCCTTATATTCCGAAAATCCTCACCAACGACAAGAATGATTTTCTCTTCTTCACGCTTTCCGGCACCCGTTCCTCGTCGCCCTTCGATGAATACGGAACCGTTCCGACCCTCGCCGAGCGCAGCGGAGACTTTACGGGTCTGACCAGCCAAAGTGGAACCAAAATTACCATCTACGATCCCAGCACCGGGCTGCCTTACGGTCCATGTACCACCGGACCCGACGCGGGCAATCCCAGCTCGCAGTGCATTCCCGCCAGCGAGATCCAGCCCCAGGCCACCGCCCTGCTGAACTACGTGCCCCTGCCCAATCTCCCCGGTCAAAATGAGGACTACCAGCGCCTCACCTCGGCGACGACCAATACAACGCAGATCGGTTTGCGCCTCATGCACAGCTTCGGCAGCTCCTCAGGCGCCAGTCCCCTGACGCGCATGGCGCGCCAGGCTCTGGGGCAGGGCAACCAGGGCATCACACAGAGCGTGAATGCGAATTTCAATTACAGCCATTCCGCCTCCGACAGCCTGAATCTCTTTCCCGAGCTCGGCGGCAAGAACCAGACGCACCAGTATTCGCTGCAGCTCGGCTACTCGCTGGGCAAGGGACGCCTGACCAACAACCTCACCGGGACCTGGAACCAGACGCACAGCCAGGTGAGCAACTACTTCAGCAACGTTACCGATATCGCACCGCAACTCGGCCTTACCGGGCTGCCGAATTCTCCGCAGCTTTGGGGTCTCCCCAACCTCACGCTAAACCAGTTCACCGGTCTAAATGAGCAGCAGCCGAGCTTCCAGTTCTCAGAGACGGTTGCTCTCGGCGATACCATCGTCTGGGTTCATGGAAAGCACAACCTCCGCTTCGGCGGAGACCTGCGGCGCGTCTATCAGGACCTGATCGGCAACACCAACTCAACAGGAAGTTTTGTTTTCACCGGCCTCTTCACGCAGCAACCGGGATCGAGCGGCACCGGCAACACGGGAGCCAATGGCCTCGCGCAGAGCGGCTCCTCGCTCGCCGACCTGCTCCTCGGCTTGCCCCAGGAGACGACCCTGCAGGCCGCGTATCAGGAATCCCATCTCCGCCAGAACGAAATGGACGGCTATGCACAGGACGACTGGCGCGCCATGAAGAGCATTACCTTCCTCTTCGGCCTGCGCTACGACTACTACTCGCCCTATTCGGAGGAAAACGACCGCCTCGCCACGCTCGATACCGGCGACAATTTCGCGGCCGTTGCGACCGTGACCTCGAATGGAGTGGGACCGTTCACCGGCAAATATCCGCGAGACCTGATCTATCCCGAGAAGAACAATTTCTCGCCGCGCATCGGCTTCGCTTCCCATCCCTTCAAGGACACCGTCCTCCGCGGCGGCTACGGCATCAACTACACCGTCGGCCAATATTCGAAGTTCGTACAGAACTTTGCCTTCGAGCCGCCCTTCGCCGACGTGCAAAGCAACGTCATCAGCACCGCGGGCAGCGGAGCCAGCGTCTTCGGCTGCTCGCCCTTCTGTCTCGCCAACGGATTCCCCGCGCCCCAGACCGAAGGCAACTATGCCGTGAACAAGAACTACCGTCTGCCCTATGTGCAGGTGTGGAACCTGAACCTGCAGCGCACCCTGCCGTGGAATATCCTGCTCAACCTCGGCTACAACGGATCGAAAGGGAGCCGGCTCGACATCATCGACGCGCCCGGCCGCAACGCAACCACCTCGCTCAGCGGCGTGTTCTATGACTACGAGGACTCGTTGGCGTTTTCGAATTACAACGCGCTTACCTTCAGTGCGCGCAAGCGCATGAGCGGCGGCATTTCTCTGCAGGCGACCTATACTTACTCGCATTCCATCGACGACGCCTCGACCATCGGCGGCAACGGCGGCACCAGCACCAGCATCGCCCAGAACTGGCAGGACATCCTCGCCGAAGAATCGAACTCCAGCTTCGACGTGCGGCACAACCTCGTCGGAAGTTTCGTTTATGAATTGCCCTTCGGCCCTGATACGCATCTGCTGACCACCGGCTGGATGGGCCATGCGCTCGCGAATATGAATTTCTCCGGAACCTACCAGTTCGCGACCGGCAATCCTCTCACCCCGCACTACGAGGCGTCGGTCGAAGATGTCTCGCGCGGCACCACAAATTCGCTGCGTCCCGATCGCGTGCCCGGTGTCTCGCTGACGGCCGGAGGCGGCACATTGAACAACTGGTTTAACAAGGATGCCTTTGCCCCGCCGGCGGGCGTGTATGGAACCGCCTCGCGCCTGAGCGTCCCCGGCCCAGGCACAATTTCCGTCGACATGTCCGCGTCCAAGAGTCTCCGCTTCGGCGACACTAAAACCATGGAGCTCCGCGCCACCGTGAACAACGTCTTCAACACCGTGCAGTATTCCGGCGTCGACTCGACCCTCGGCTCCGGCACCTACGGCGAAGTCATTTCAACCGCCGCGATGCGCTCGTTCACGTTCAGGGGCCAGTACAGATTCTAGGAGTCCGCAGTCTGGAGGTCGCACCTGAGAAGCCACGCTTCCGCAACGATCGCCGTCATAGCAGGCCTGGCCCTGCTGGCCTCCGCGCGCCCACAGGATCAAACCCAGCAGCAACCCCCCGATAATGGCAGCTCCACCTTCACCCTCAAAGTGAACAGCGATCTCGTCCTCACCAACGTAGTCGTCCGCGACAAGAAGACCGGTGAAGTGGTGAAAGGACTCACCGAGAAAGATTTCACCGTCACCGAAAATGGCAAGCCGCAGCACGTAGCCAGCTTCGACTTTGAAAGCGTAGACCAGGCTGCATCGCTCAACGAAGCCACCATCAACGCCGCCGCGCCCAACGGCGTCTTCGGCGCGAAAACCGGAACGGCCACCACGGAAGCGCTCCGCAATCACCGGCTCATCGTCATGTTCTTCGACATCACGTCGCT
>PMSS01000168.1 GCA_003167515.1 Acidobacterium sp.
CATCTCGACCACCTAACACGCTGTTTTGCCAATTTTTTCTAGCCCTGAATTTGAACTTAAAGAGAATTTGAAGTCTTAGGCAGTGGAGAGATTCTTTGACACCACCTGGAAGCTCAAGCCCATCGAGGGCTCTCGCTTCCCAAGGAAGAGAAGACTCTTCCTTGACCATCTCGTGAAACACGGCGGGGGGGAGGAGCGCCTATTAGTAGTTTCGTCTCATGCGCCCCTTGCATGTCTCAAAACACATCGCTATCGTCACGTCACTCCTTGCGCAATTGGCCTGCCCACAAGAGAGCAAAGGCCAATTGCGCAAGGGGAGAGATGGTGCAGCAACTCGACGAAGCCGTGAGAATGCTTGATACGTTCGCCAGCGCCGGCGCGACGCACTTTGATCTCACGCATATCAACATCGACGGCGAAACACGCGGATTCCGGCCCCGTCAGTCGCTTTCCCAGCTGAAGAACTCACTGCCAAAGCTTTTCCCCGGCGCCGCGGAGCGGCAGAACAACATCATCGTCCGGCCCTTAAGCGATAAGGTGCATTTTGTGCAGCTCGACGATCTGGACGCTTCGGGGCTCAGTAGGGTAGGGGAGGCCGCGTTTCTGATGCTTGAAACCTCGCCCGGCAATCACCAGGCATGGGTCGCTGTCTCGGGGCTTCAGACCCCGGAGGAGACCAAAGACTTTTCACGCCGGCTCCGCAAGGGCATCGGCGCCGACCATTCCGCCTCCGGCGCAACGCGCGTCGCCGGCACCACCAACTACAAACGAAAATATGATCCGGATTTTCCGATGGTGCGGATCAGCGCCACTGCGCCCGGCCGTATCGTGAGCAAGGAGCGATTAGAGTAGATGGGCCTCGTTGCCGCTCCTGAGCCGGAGACGACCACCACGGCATTCATCGCCAGAACCAGCCAAGGCAAAGACGGCCACGCGCGCGCCCGGAGCGCGAAGGTATGGCCGGACTATGCCCGCTCTCTTGCCGGCGCACCGCCCCATTTGCAGGGCAGCGGTCCCGACCGCAGCATGGCCGATTTCTCCTGGTGCATGACGGCCATCGACTGGGGATGGAGCATCGAGGACACCGCCGCCAGGCTGGTGGAAGTCAGCGAAAAGGCCCGCGAGCGGGTCCGGATGAAGGACGAGGGCTACGCCCTCATCACCGCGCAAAACGCCGTCGCCGCCGTGGAGCGAAACGACCGCAAGCGGGGCAGGGGGTAACGGGAATATCCATTTTCACCCGTTTATAGCCATTCGACTGCCGGCCCCGCGCTTCCCATAGACCAGTCTTGACTTAACGTTCATTATTCTGTACATTATCTCACTGAATGACCAGAATAGTGGACGTTATCTATGCGTGAGCCAAAGCCCCCAGGAACGCTCCCGATTCCCGTGACGCGCGCCCTGCGCAAGCTCGGCCACGATCTACGGGACGCGCGTCGGCGGCGGCGGATTCCCGCCGAAATCGCGGCGGCACGGGCGTCGATCAGCCGGACCACGCTGGTCAAAATCGAAAAGGGCGAGCCCGGTGTTGCCATTGGAAATTATGCCGTCGTCCTGTTCGTACTGGGTATGACCGACCGGCTTGCCGATCTGGCCGACCCGAGGAATGACGCGGTAGGACTCCAGTTGGAGGAGGAGCATTTGCCGCAGAGGATCAGGCGGCCACGAAAGTAGAAACACGCGCGGGGGAAATGATGGATAAGGATGTTCTCGTATACGTGGATCTCGGCGGCGTCCCCCAGCTGGTCGGACGCCTGTGGGCGCGTGTGCGCAAGAACAAGGAGGGCGCGAGTTTTGAATACGATGACGCCTGGCTGAAGCATCCCGATCGTTTCTCTCTGGAACCAGCCCTGAAACTTGGGCCCGGACCGTTTCATACCGGGGCCGATAGGCCAATGTTCGGGGCCATCGGAGACTCTGCCCCCGACCGCTGGGGTAGGGCGCTGATGCAGCGCGCCGAGCGGCGGCGTGCGGAGCGAGAGGGCAGGGCACCGCGCACCCTCTTCGAGATGGACTACCTGCTCCTGGTTGACGATGAAGCGCGCGCGGGCGCGCTGCGCTTTGCCGAAACCGCGGGAGGGCCGTTCCTGCGGCAGGAGGAGGCCAAACGCATACCCCTCCTGCTCGAATTGCCGAAACTGCTCTCGGCGGCAGAACATGTCCTGGACGAGACCGACACCGAGGAGGATCTGCGGCTGCTGTTCGCACCGGGCTCTTCCCTAGGCGGTGCGCGGCCCAAGGCCTCTGTCAAAGAAAAAGACGGTCATCTGGCGATTGCGAAGTTTCCGCGCAAGGATGACGAGATCAACACCGTCATCTGGGAAGCCGTGGCTCTTGCCCTTGCGAAAAAGGCGGGAATTGTCGTGCCGGCCGCGCGCGTGGAGACCGTTGCGAAGAAACCCGTGCTTCTGCTGAGGCGTTTTGACCGGGACGGCACGCGGCGCATCCCGTTTCTCTCCGCGATGAGCATGCTGGGCGCGAAAGACAACGAGCCGCACAGCTACCTTGAAATCGTGGACGCCCTGCGCCAGTACGGAGCCGCACCGAAAGCGGATATGGAAGCGCTGTGGCGACGGATTGTTTTCAGCATTCTCATCTCCAATACCGATGATCACCTGCGCAATCACGGTTTTCTCTACGAAGGTAGCGACGGCTGGCGCCTCTCACCGGCTTACGACCTCAACCCGGTACCGACCGACATAAAACCGCGTATCCTGAGCACGGCAATCAATGAGGATGAC
>PMSS01000334.1 GCA_003167515.1 Acidobacterium sp.
GTGCATCGACGCCTGCTTCACCACTTCGTTCGCGGGGATCGCAAAATAGGTCGTGTTGAAAGCGTCCATTCCGCGCAGGTTGATCGGCCCCGGTACTCCCAGATCGAAAAGATTCTCCTCCGTCCTGAAAGTCCCCGCCGGCGGCTTCGCAGCCCCAGCCTGGCCGGCCGCTGCAGTCTGCGTCTCCGCGGCCTGTCCTTGGTCCTCCGTATTCGCTGCGTCCGCTGGACTGGTCGGCGCCACCGCGCCCTGCGCACTCGTCTGTGCCGACCCGCCAGCATCCGTGCTTTGCGCACGCGCCGTCATCCCCCAAGCCGCCAGACCCAGCGCCAACAGTAGCACCAGGCTCTCCGCCCTCAGCGGCTTTCCCCTGATTGCCTCGTTCCGGCGAGGCCTCATCGACCCTATCGCCATCCCTAATCCGCGAAACGCAATGCGTGTGATCCGGCCCAGACTCCGCAGTGGCCGATCCACTTCGCGCGCCTCACCCCAACCCAGCCACGAATCCGCACGCGAAAATAGCACCATCGTCAGCATCTCTTCTTCGGCCACCGTCAACGGATCGAATTGCATCCGCAGCACCCCATTCGCAATGGTCACCACTGTTGCCGGCAGCTCCGCATCGCCCGTGCGCAGCGGAAAAATCACCGCCAGCGGCTCGCCCGGGTTCGCGGGAATGCCCTCCAGCAGTTCCATCGCCAACCCGCCACTCGAAACGTCGATGGTCTGTCCGGGAACGACCCTCCCGTCGCTCAGCTGCACCCGCACCGGCGCCGCAAAATTGATGCGCACATGTTGACGCGTCTGCCGCGCCTCACGCGCCACGGCAACGCAGACGCTCAGAATCACGATATTGAACGACGTCCACAGCGCATTCGTGACGATGGTCCCCGGATGAGTTCCGTCCCACAACCACCCCAGCCCTGGAATATGCAGGAAGCGCGGAATCACCATCAGCAGTCCGAGCGCGTTGAAGGCCAGCAGCACAATAAATGGCCGCGCGATGCGCGCATCGAAGAATGTCTGATTCACCAGACCGCCCTTGGCCGTGACGTTGAACTTCCCCAGCTTCGGATTGAAAAGCGCGGTCAGCGTCGGCAACAAAATGTACGGCGAAAGCACCGTCTCGTAAATCTCGTTCCAGAACGAGTGGCGATGGTATCCCTGAATGCGGCTGTTCGTCACACTCGAGAGCGTCAGGTGCGGCAGCGCGTACGCCAGAATCGCAATCCAGTAGCCCGGCACGTTCGTGAATCCGAAAATCAGATAAATCAGTGGCGCCGTCAGAAAGATCAGCCGCGGCAGCGCGTACAGAAAGTGCGTCATCGCGTTGAAATAACAAAGCCGCTGGGGCAACGTCAGGTTCGGCGCAAACAGAGGATTCTCGATCCGCAGAATCTGAACCATCCCCCGCGCCCACCGGATCCGCTGTTTCACATGCGCCGATAGCCGCTCCGTCGCCAGCCCCGCCGCCTGCGGAATATTGATGTACGCCGTATTCCACCCGCGTATCTGCATGCGCAGACATGTGTGCGCGTCTTCTGTAACCGTCTCTGCTGCAATTCCACCGATCTCGTCCAGCGCCTCGCGCCGCAATACCGCGCACGACCCGCAGAAAAACGCCGCATTCCAGAAATCGTTCCCGTCCTGCACGATTCCGTAAAACAGCTCCCCTTCGTTCGGAATCACACGGAACTGCCCCAGATTTCGCTCGAAGGGATCGGGCGAATAAAAATGATGCGGCGTCTGCAGCATCCCCAGCCGCGGGTCCCTCAGAAACCACCCGACCGTCATCTGCAGAAAGCTGCGCGTCGGCACGTGGTCCGAATCGAAGATCGCCACGTAAGGCGCCCTCAGGGTCTGCAGTGCGTTGTTGATATTTCCCGCCTTCGCATCGATGTTGCTGCCCCGGGTTACGTATCCTATGCCCGCCTCCAAAGCGAACTCCCGAAACTCCTCGCGGTTCCCGTCGTCGAGGATGTATACATGCAGCTTGTCCGCGGGCCAGTCGATGTTCAGCGATGCCAGCGCCGTGTACCGCACCACATTCAATGGCTCGTTATAAGTCGGAATCAGCAGATCGATCTCCGGCCAGTCCTCGGGATCGTCAGGCAATGGCACCGGCGCGCGCCGCAGCGGCCAAACCGTCTGCAGAAAGCCGAGATACAAAATCGAAAACGCGTAGGCCTCGGCGCCCAGCAACAGGAAAATGAAAAATGCGTCCACAGGACCCCATTTCGTCCCGGGATCCTGGAAAAACCCGATGATCGCGCTCACCCGCCACCACGCATAACGAAACGTCGCGAACATCGACAGCATCATCAGCGTCAGCGTAATCAGATACGAATCCGAAACCCGGCTCAGCCAGACGCAAAGCAGCACCATCAGCAGCCCCAGCACCGCCTGTTGCGGCCACGGCAGCGCCAGCGAGCCAAAGAAAAACATCGCCACCATACCGAAGGCGATCAGAACAAAGCGCACCAGGCGAAAAAACGGCCCTGGCTCTGAGTCGAGACCCTGCCAGATTTCGCCCTCGGTCATCGCTCGCTCCAGCGCATCCCGCGATGACCCCTGTCGACCGCAACCGATGTGTTGCGAATCCACGTCACCAGGCCCACCAGATCTTCCGCCGCTGGAGAATTTGGCGCGTAGTCGAGAACCGTCATCCCCTCTGCCAGCGCCTCGCTCACGACCGAGCTCCTGTGGATCGCGAACGGCAGCAGCCGCTCACCCAGTTGCTCCCGCAGCAAATCCCGTACATCCAGTTGCAACGTAGAAGACGGATCGAACTGGTTCAGCACGTACCAGGGCTGCAGCTGCTTGCCGTTCGATCCTTCGCGAAAAAGCACCTCCAGAGACGGCAGCGTCGCTACCGAAGCCAAATCCGGAACCATCGGCACCAGCATGGTCGGCGATAATCGCATCGCCTGCCGCAGCATCGCCACCGACCCGCTCCCGATATCGATCAGCACCCGGCTCACATCCCGCGCCCCGCGCGTCATCTCCCGCCGCAGCAGATCGGGGTCCGCCTCGTATCGCTCTGCTTCGAGCGTCAGCACCCGGATCGGCGGATCGTTTGTCCATCCGCTGAACGTACGCAACACTCCAGGCTTGACTTCCCTCGCCCCAAAATGAAACGGCAGCACGCCAAACGAGTTCGTGTCGGTGAGCAGCACGCGCTCCCCACGCCCCGCCAGAGCCCGGCCCACACCCGCCACCAGGCTGGTCTTGCCCACGCCGCCCGCCAGCGAGAAAAACGTCAACACCGGAACCAGGCCTTCTACACGCTCTGTTTGAGTCTCTTCCGCGTCCCGGCCAAAAATCCCGCGCAGCGCATACCAGCGCGGTGCTCCCCGCTCGTGCGACTGCTGCGACGGCTCATTCCCCGGCAACTGAAGACCTGGAGTCTGCGCCGCAGCCGGCGGTGGAATCTGCGCCGCAACCGGCGGGGGCGCCTCCGCCAGCCACGCTGGACGCACCGGCACGGCTTCCGGTTCCGCAGTCCTCTCAGCCGCAAAGCGCGGTTCTACCCGCGGCTCCGCCGGCAGCTTCTGCCGAAAACCCGGCAGCTTCTCTCGAAAATCCGGCGACTCCTCCCCAAAATAGGGAGCCCCTGTCAATCCATATCGCGGTGAGGTACCGGTCTCTGCGGGAGCCGGCAACGCACTGGAAGGCCGTTCTTTCTGCTCCTGGCTCTCAAATCGCCGCTCGGCGGGAAGCTCATGACGAACCGGCCCGGCCCCGCCCCCCTGACTGCCGGCTCCGGGCAACAGATCCTCCCATCGCAGACTCTCCCGCGGCGGCGCCTTTTGCGCTTCCTCGCGTGCGATCAGCGCCTGATTCGCCAGCGTCCGCTGTCGCATCTGCGCCCGCACCTGCTCCCGCGATGCGCTGAAATCCTTGTATTTGGCCCCATGCAGGTTTGCCCAGGAATACAGGGTCGCGACGTCGTCGGCCGGCTCACCGCTCTCCGGATCCCGCCCGCCCATGTCGTCCCGGTCCTGCTTCATCGCATCCTCCCTTCCCTGCTTGCGGAGCACAACGGGAACCCCGATCTTCCGGCAACAGTTCTTGTTAGCGGACCGTCAACCCTGGCCTGGATCAACCTGCTTCGCACACGATCCGCAGCAATAGCTTTTCACGGTTATAGCCGTCTGCACAGTTTTTGTACCGTCTTCACCCACCTTGGGGTAAACCGGTGTACCCTGCGCCAACTCTGAATACCGTCCGAATTTGTCTCGGGGAAGTGGAAGTTCAACTAAGGTAAATCGTTAAGCCCTTCCAGGGATATTCCTCTTCAGTAACTCAGCCGCCGTTACGACCGTGGAGCCAGCCCAAACAAAGACAAGCCGAAACGCCACTCACAACGCGTCAAAGCGTGCCTCAAACCCGCTCGTCGGCTGTGTTAACCTGGATTCTGGTGTGAGCTCGTAGCTCAGTTGGNNTGGTAGAGCAACGCCCTTTTAATCCGATTTAACCCCTAAAATCGAAGACCAGGCGAAACAACAACATCCGCCTAAATAATATTTAGTTTCAATTAGATAGACTGCATATTGACCTTGCATTCCGACGCACCAATTTGCACCAAACCCGGTACAGAGTGGCTACAAAATGGCTACTGGGAATCAGGTGCAGCACGGTGCAACGGGCTTCCAAAACTGAATCGGCAACGACTCCGCGCCAGCGTCCCTTTATTGTTTTAGACGGTTTCTTGGAAGGTTCCCCCACCCGTCGCAACGCGCCTTCCCGATTAGACTGATTGCATGGACACAACGGAATTGTTGTCTTCTATCGACTACGAGATCGCCCGTCTTCAGGAGGCTCGCGCGCTGCTGGCTGGTCGGGATGGTCACGTGCGGCGAGGCAGGAACCCTGGGAAAAAATGGACAATGAGCGCCGAAGCTCGTGCCCGGATCGCAGCGGCACAGCGCAAGCGTTGGGCGCACCAGAAGAAGGCCGCGAAGGCGGCGTGAGGCAAGGCGCCTTCCACCACAGTCCGGGATATCGCCGGACAGGTTTT
>PMSS01000156.1 GCA_003167515.1 Acidobacterium sp.
CCACTGGGGCCTCTACTCGATCTACGGCAGACCCGGGGAATCCTGGCCCTTTCTTACCCTTCCCCTGGAAGAGCGCCAGCGGTATAACCTGGCCTACCGTTCATGGAACCCGCAGGAGTTCGACGCCGACGCCTGGATGAACCTCTGCGAGGAGTCTGGGCTGAAGATGTTTGCTTTTACCAGCAAGCATCACGAAGGATNNGATACAAAGACCCGTGTACGCAACCGAGCCAACTGGACAGCACCGGGGGGCCCTCGCATCGAGGACTGCGATCTGGCCTACAGCATTATGGAAACACCCTTTCGGCGCGACGTCGTTCGTGAACTCACTGATGCAGCCCATAGGCGCAACATCAAAATAGATCTCTATTTCTCGCATTCCGACTGGTACGACGCCGACTTCCGTCCGTACGGCTGGCATCCGCTGCAGGTTCCGTCTTCACCGAAGTTCTGGGGCTGGCAGCCCTCCGATGGCACCACACAGGAATTTTGGGACTCGATGAAGAAGCGAATGGGCGGCAACCTTGTGACCGTGTCGGACCCCACACGGCAGGAAATCCAACGCATGGTGGAGCGCCATCGCACGCAGCTGACTGAGTTGCTCACTCGCTACGGCACCATCGACATGCTGTGCCTGGATATCTTCTGGGGTCCGGCCGTCTGGCCGCAGATGCGCGAAACCATACTGAAACTGCGAGAGCTTCAGCCGGACGTTATGTTGCGGGCGCGTGGCATCGGTAACTACGGCGATTACTACACCCCTGAAGGATTTGTACCTGCGTCCAGGGAATCCACCAAGATGCCTTGGTTCGTGATTTATCCACTGGGACGGTCGTTTTCTTACGACAACGACGCCTCTAAATACAAAGGGGCGCAGTGGATTATTCACAACCTGATCGATATCACCGCAAAGGGCGGTAACTTCATGGTGGGGGTGGGACCCAGCGGCCTAGGCAGCTTTCACCCCACAGCCGTCAGCCAACTCAAGGAAGCGGGTCAGTGGCTGCGGGTGAATGGCGAAGGCATCTATGGCACGCGCCCACGACCGGGCACCGATTGGGCTGAGGGCGACAACGTTCGCTTCACATGCAGCAAGGATAACCGCCTTCTGTATTGCTTCGTCACGGAATGGCCGGGCAAGACGCTCCAGATCGCATCGCTGGAGTCGCGGCCGATCCAGTCGGTGGAAATGCTCGGTTACTCCGGCAAGTTGCGGTTCCGCGTTGACGCAAAGAACAACTTCGTCATCTCGATTCCCGACGAACTCCAGAGTCCCTCAAACCGTCCCGGCCAGCTTGCGTGGGCGTTCAAACTGAGCTATGCCACATAAGCAATATCCGTCGTTGTTCACTGCCCTGAAGAGTGGAATTTGGAACTGCCGCACTACCAAAGGATGGGGTACTCCCTGATAGCGCAGAAGCAGGAACAGGCAGTACCGGAGGAATGGATTCAAATTGACTCCCGGTCTCAGAATCGGATAAATTTATCGGTGACTCTATCGTTTATTCGAGTGCGCACAGCTTGCCCCGGGACCTGTAAGGAGCCATTCAATTAATGGCAGCCCGTTTAAAGGACATCGCCAACGACTTGGGACTTTCTGTTGTCACCGTCTCGAAGGTCTTACGAAACCACCCCGACATCGGAGAAGAGACTCGCAAACGAGTCCTGAAGCGAATGCGGGAGCTGAATTACCAGCCCAACCTGGCGGCCCGTTCGCTGGTGACGGGCCGGACCTGGACTCTGGGGCTGGTTGTTCCTGATCTCCTCCATCCATTCTTTGCCGATATCGCCAAGGCGATATCCGTGGAAGCCCGTAAGCACGGATACAGCCTTCTCATCTCGTCTTCCGATGAAGATCCGGATCTCGAAATCCAGGAAATCCGGCAATTGCTGGCCCGGCGGGTGGATGTCATCCTCGTCGCCTCGGCACAGTCATCCGTTGACTGCTTTCACATGATTGAGGAGCAGAAAACGCCCTATATCCTGATAGACCGGCGGTTTGTTGGCCTCGACGCGAATTTCATCGGCGTGGATGACGAGGCCGTCGGAATGCTGGCAACTTTCCACCTCCTCGAACAGCAATGCCGCCACATCGCGCACATCCGAGGCCCCAACGTCAGCACTGCAATCGGGCGCCTGGAAGGCTACAAGCGGGCTCTTGCGTCGGAGGGCCTGAGGCCTTTACCGGGACACGTTATTTCGCTCGGTACCTCAGGAGACCACCGGGGAGAAAAGGGCGGGTATGAAGCGGCAAGGCAACTTCTGGCGGCGGAGACGCGGCCCGATGGCATTTTCTGCTTCAACGACCCCTCGGCGCTGGGCGCGATGCGAGCGATTCTGGAGGCAGGTTTACGTATTCCGGAAGACGTGGCTGTCGTGGGATGCGGCAACCTCTCTTATTCAGATTTCCTGCGCGTGTCCCTGTCATCGGTGGATCAGGGGAGCGAGACCATCGGGAAACACGCAGCCGATCTGGCGCTCAGGATCGCCCGCAAGAAGACACACACCAAGCCAAAGGCCGAGTTCATCAGCCCGCGCGTAGTAGTTCGCGCTTCCAGCCGGCGGTTTCCGGACGCCGCAGAAGGCGAATCCTTATCATCGGTTCCGGCTGAGAATGAACTCTCAGGTCGGCGAACGCGGATGGACCACTAGCCTGGCATCTTCGCAGGGTCACGATGCACCCACTCCCCGCCTCCATTTAGCCAAGGCCAGGCCCTCTCCTTCGCCAGCATCGTCTTCGCGCAAAAGATGAGTTGCCACTGTGATTCTCCCTTGTTAAACGATAACTGTATCGTTGACAAAGACCCACCCGATTGTTACCATCACCCCTTCGTTCATGAAGTGCGATCAAGTACATCGGAACAGGAGCGAGTGTGCAACGACGTGATTTTTGCAGGCTTCTTGCGATTGCTGCCGCGGCACGAGCCATCCCAGCCACCGGTCAAACGGCGGCAGAGAACTCGTCGGATTTGCCCGCCGGCTTCAACGAGTACATTCAGGACTACGCCCGCTTCTGCGCTCTGCCGCCCAACAAGCGAACCTTCTACAAACTGAGCAATGGGAAAATCGTTCAGGAAAGGCTGGATGACGCGACCTGGAAAGCTACCGCGTGGGGTAGCCCCGAAGCCCTCCCCGTTCCTGGCGGCTCCTGGGACGGTGTGCCGATGGAATCCCCCATCGCCGACCTCGCTGGACGAGGCCCTTTCAAGCCAACGTGGGATTCCCTGCTCCAATACGACGCCCCGGAGTGGTACCAGGACGCGAAGTTCGGCATTTGGGCCCATTGGAGCCCGCAGTGCGTCCCCGAGGATGGCGACTGGTACGCGCGCAACATGTACCTCGAAGGACAGCGGCAGTATAAATATCAGCTCGACCACTACGGCCCGACCTCCCGGTTCGGCTATAAGGACCTCTCCGCACAATGGACGCTGCTCAACTGGGATCCCGATGAACTGATCGCGCGCTACAAGAAGGCTGGCGCCAGAATCTTCATCTCGCTCGCCAATCATCACGACAGCTTCGACGCCTGGGACTCGAAGCACCAGCCGTGGAACTCGGCTGCAATCGGGCCGCATCGCGATGTGGTGGGCACCTGGGCTGCTGCGGCCCGCCGGCAGGGTCTCCGCTTCGGCGTCACCGTGCACCAGGCGCGCAACTGGTGGTGGTTCCAGCCATCGCACGGCGCCGACACATCCGGCTCGCTCAGCGGCGTCCCGTATGACGGCGACCTTACCAGCGGCGAAGGGAGGGACGAGTGGTGGCAGGGCCTCGATCCGCAGCAGCTTTACGGCGTCAAGCATCCGTTCGATGCGCTGCCCGATGTGTCCTATGTAAAGAACTTTTACGACCGCACCCGCGACCTCATCGATCAGCACAACCCCGATCTGCTCTACTTCGACAATTCCCTGCTGCCCCTCGGGTGGGGAGGCATGAACATCGGCGCCTACTTCTACAACCACAGCCTCATGACCAACAACTTCAGAATGCAAGCCGTCATGAACATCAAGGAAGTCCCGGAGCATCTGGTCAAATCCGTTGTTGCGGACTTCGAGCGCGGTTTGACCAGCGGCATCCAGAAATACCCGTGGCAGTCGGAAACCTGCATTGGTGAGTGGCATTACAACCGGGAGCTGTACGATAAACCCGGAGAATTCGGCGGCTATCTGCCCCCGCGCGATGCCATCCACTGGATGATCGACACCGTCAGCAAAAACGGAACGTTCATCCTTAACATTCCTGGCAAACCGGACGGCACTATCGACAGCAAAGAGATCGCGGTCCTCGACGGCATCACGGCATGGATGCAGGTCAACGGCGAAGCTATCTACGAAACCCGGCCGTGGAAGATCTACGGCGAAGGGCCTAACAGCGTAAAGGCCGGTTCGTTCCAGGGCAACAGCATCAGCAAGCTGGGCGAGAAGGACATCCGCTTCACACGCAACAAGGCCAACAATGTCGTTTACGCCATCGTGTTGGGCTGGCCAACGGAGCCCGTCGTCATGTCGTCTCTTGGCTTGTCCGCTTCAACGCAGCCGGAAAAGATCGCGCGGGTCGAGCTCATCGGAACCGGCGAACGCCTGAACTGGAAGCAGACCGGCGAGGCTCTGCGTGTCGAACTGCCGAGGCAGTACCGGCCGGCAGTCGATTACGCGGCGGCTCTCAAGGTGACGCTCGGCTGAGGGATTGTCCATTTGCGATGCGGGCTGTGTTCGTCGCGTCGCCCGTCCAGTTCGTAGCTGAATCGCCTGTCGCGATCAGTGCGTGGCGCGAGGGCCGAAAAGCCGAAGGGAAATTCCCGATCACGCTCGATCTTTGGTCACCTCGCCGATTCGAGGCAATCGGCCAGCGAGAATTCCATCATCGTTACAGTTAGCGTATACTTAGACGCGCGCTGATGCTGAATTCAGCCGGTCTTCGGAGGAAAGATGCTTCGATCGTCGACAACGGCCTGGGCCTCGAAGCGTGCCAGTCACATGCAGTATCGCGCACTTGGCAAAACGGACCTCGAAGTGTCAGTCGTGGCTTTTGGCGCTTCTCCACTGGGAGGCGTTTACGGTTTTACAGGTCCCGAAGAAGGAAAGCGCGCTGTTCATCTGGCGATCGACGAGGGAATCAACTTCTTCGATGTGTCTCCCTACTACGGCCACGGGTTGGCGGAATACCGCCTCGGTGCGGCGCTCCAGGGGCGGAGAAACAAAGTCATTCTTGCCACTAAGTGTGGACGTTACGGAGCGAACGAGTTCGATTTTTCAGCGCATCGAGTCTTCGCCAGCATGGATGAGTCTCTTGACCGACTGAATACCGACTACGTCGACCTCTTGTTTGCTCACGATGTTGAGTTTGGCGATCGAAGTCAGATTGTGGAAGAGACAATCCCGGCGATGCGCCGACTGCAGGAACTGGGGAAAACTCGGTATATCGGCGTGACAGGATTTCCTCTTAGGACTCTCATCGACATCGCCAGAAAGGTCCCGGTCGACGCGATTCTCAGTTACTGCCATTACAACCTGCTCGCGGACGATCTCGATGCTGTTCTGGCGCCTGTAGCAGAGAGCCGAGGAATCGGCATGATCAATGCTTCGCCGCTTCACATGGGAATGCTGACCGAACAGGGCGCGCCGGACTGGCATCCGGCACCGAGCGAGATGCGTGAAGCGGCCAAGAGCGCTGCCGAGTTTTGCAAACATCGCGATTGCGATATCTCCGATCTCGCTTTGCGCTTCTGTTTTGACTACCCCAAAGTTGCCACTACGCTGGTCGGAATGGCAACGCGCGAGCAGGTCCTCAAGAGCCTTCGCGCATTCGAGGCCCTCGCGGATCCTCAGATAGTGCGCAAAGTGCGCGCTATCTTCGCTCCGGTATTCAATCGGTTCTGGTCGTCGGGACGCGAAGAGAACCAATGATGACCGTATCTCCGCATAGTGATCTCGATTCCTCAGCCGCCTCCTTTGCGGCGGAGATCGATCTCCAGTTGCTCACGAAAAACGCTGAACTGAAAGGATCTCGTCTGTGAAAGCAGTGGTAATGCATGCGCCAGGGGATGTTCGGGTGGAGAGCGTTCCCGACCCGACGCGAGGGTTCGCGGAGGCGTTGCTGCGCGTGCGGCGCGTGGGACTTTGCGGGAGCGATCTGAATTCGTACCGAGGAAGGAATCCGCTGGTATCGTTCCCGCGTGTGCCTGGACACGAGATTGCTGCGACGATCGTCGAGCTGGGTACGGAGCATCCTGCGCATCTGCAGGTTGGGATGGATGTCACGCTGTCTCCGTACAAGAACTGCGGGCAGTGCCCGGCGTGCCGCAACGGGCGACCGAATGCGTGCAGGGACAATCAGACGCTGGGCGTGCAGCGCGACGGCGCAATGGGGGAGTATCTTGCGGTTTCGATGGATAAGCTATTTGTCGCCGATCTGAGTCTCGATGAGCTATGTCTCGTCGAGCCGTTAACCGTGGGATGCCACGCAGTTGCGCGAGCCGAAGTAACACCAGAGGATGTCGTAGCGATTTTCGGATGTGGCGGTGTGGGACTGGGTGCGGTGGCAGCATCGGCCTTCCGCGGCGCGACGACGGTGGCCATGGACGTGGATGATGCCAAGCTGGAGATCGCGCGCAAGGCAGGCGCGGCGCATGTGATCCACACAAAGAGGCAGGATGCAAGGGAGGCTTTGGGTAAGCTGACCGGCGAAGACGGACCCGACGTGATGATCGAAGCCGTCGGGCTGGCGGAGACTTTCCGCGCCGCGGTCGAACTGGTCGCCTTCACGGGGCGTGTCGTCTATATCGGGTACGCAAAAGAGTCGGTGAGTTACGAGACTCGCCTCTTTGTGCAGAAGGAACTGAACATTCTGGGCGCACGGAATGCGCTGCCGGAAGATTTTCGTCAGGTAATTCAGATGCTGGAGCAGCATCGCTTCCCCGTCGAAGCCGCCATTAGTACGGTTGCACCATTGGATCAGGCTCCAGATTTGCTGCGGGCCTGGAGCGAGGACCCTGCTCAGTACACCAAGATCATGATCACGCTCGATCAGCAGATGCCGGCCCGGTCCAACTGATGACACACTCTTCCTTACCCATCACCAACACGACACAGCTGCCAGACAGCGGCGTTCCGCTGGTGCCGCAGGGTTACAAAGTTGTCTTTGCTCTGGTAACGACGCTGTTTTTCCTTTGGGCCATTCCCAACAACCTGAATGATGTCCTAATCCGGCAGTTCATGAAGTCGTTCGTGATCACAAGGTTTCAGGCCGGGCTGGTGCAGTCAGCGTTTTACCTGGGCTACTTCGTTCTCGCCATGCCCGCGGCGCTGGTGATGCGCCGGCTTGGCTATAAGTCAGGATTCGTCATCGGGCTGTTTCTCTTCAGCCTGGGTTCGGTGTTGTTCTGGCCAGCGGCGGAGGTGGGCCGTTACTCCTTCTTCCTGGTCGCATTATTCATCATTGCCAGTGGACTGTCGTTCCTCGAGACGGCGTCTAATCCGTTCATCGCGCAACTGGGCGATCCGCGCACCGCCGCACGTCGCCTGAACCTGGCGCAAGCCTTTAATCCACTGGGGTCGATCACGGGTGTTCTGATCGGAACGATCTTCATCTTTTCCGGCGTGGAGCTGAAGCCAGACCAGGTGGGGGCGTTACGGGCCCGCCATGGGTATCAGGCATATTTGCACTCGGAAGCGCTGCGAGTAATCGCGCCTTACCTGGTGCTGGCCGCGGCCACGCTGACGATGATGGTGCTGATCGCCTCGGTCCGCTTCCCCGCCTCGCTCGCAGCCGAAGAGGATCGCGGTCCTGGTTCGCACCGCGCTCCAGACTTGTTACGCCGCCCACATTTCGTGATGGCGGTTGTGGCGCAGTTTGCCTATGTCGGTGCGCAGGTGGGCACCTGGAGTTATCTGATCCCGTACATACAGGCCTACACCGGTGAGCCGGAGAAGTCGGCGGGCTATTTCCTGACCGGAAGCCTGGTGTTGTTCGGAGTGGGCCGCTTCTTTTCCGCGTGGCTGATGCGTTTTGTGCAGCCGAGCCAACTGATGGCGATCTACGCGGTGATTAACACGCTGCTGGCCGCTATTGGGGTCTTGTTTCCTGGCTGGACGGGCATGATCGCGCTGC
>PMSS01000251.1 GCA_003167515.1 Acidobacterium sp.
TGCAGCGGCTTTTGGCGGGCTGCATGAGCCCCGCTTCGATGGCGGGTCTCACACGCTGCATTTCGTTGGTATGAGGTTTATGAGACCAGTTCCAGCGTCGTCCGTGAGCGCTGTTTTCCAGCCTCGCTCAACATAGCGCTGCTCGGGCTGTATCGGCGGGAGCATAATGGTCTCTCTCGATTTTGCCTGCAGGAGACCTTTCGTGAAACTGTTCACCCGTCGCGAACTCGCCATTTGTTTCGTCTCGATTCTCGGAACCTGCTGCGCCTTTGCCGTCGCCGATCCGAGTCCAGCCGTTCTTGGATGGGCTGTCTACGACTGGAACTCCGTTCCTGTGACGAAGACCGATGTCGGCGAGAGCCGGCAGTTCGTTCGCCAGCCTACGGCCACGCTCGATGAGCTCGAAATCCACGCCACCACGCTGGACCCAGGGAAGCAATCGCATCCGCCCCACAGGCACGCCAACGAAGAAGTCATCATTATCGACCAGGGAACTGTTGAAGCTTTTGGCGGAGACAAGTGGACGCGCGTCGGCCCAGGATCGGTCATCTTCAACGCAGCGAACTCGCTTCACGCGATTCGCAACGCCGGCACAGGCCCCGCCACCTATCACGTCGTCAGCTTCGTCACACCAGCGACAAAGAAACTCGCCCAGCCTTAAGGCGAAGACCGCCGCGACCGCCGGCTCAGCGCTGTCGCGCCAGCACCAAGGTCACGTCGTCCGGCTGCTCCTGCGCGCCGATCCAGCTGCGCAGGGTCTGGATCACCTGCTCGGAAATCGCTTCGAGGCTCAGGTGCCGATGGCGTCGCACGACTTCGAGCAGGCGCGATTCCCCAAATTCTCCAAAGTCGTTTTCCGGCTCGGTCACTCCGTCGCTGTAAGCGATGAGGATGTCGCCGACGCCCAGATGGACGGCCGCCTGCTCCCACTCCAGCTCGTCGAGCAGGCCAACCACGGACCCACCGCGGTCAAGACGAGTGACAGTATCGTTCTCGCGAAGCAGGAGCGGCGGCAAATGGCCACCATTCGAGTAGACGAGCCGCCGGGTGAGACCGTCGTAGTGCGCCAGGAAGAGCGTTGCGTACTTTTCCGGCTGCGTGCTGCGGTAGAGATGGCGGTTCAGCAGAGACAGGATTTTCGCCGGTTCCTCGAACAGCTCCGCGCATTCCACTTCCTGCTCGCCAGTATGGTGTGTGCGCGGATTGGCCAGCGCGACAGCCCCCTCGGTCATTAATTCCTCGCTGGCAAAGCGGTACGCGCGCACCGCGGAATGCAGCGTTGCCATCAGCAGCGCGGCTGAAATCCCCTTGCCGCTGATGTCCCCGAGCGCGATACCCAGGCCGGTGTTGCCAAAGAGCAGAAAGTCGTAATAATCGCCGCTGACCGTGCGCGCCGGAAGACACACGCCGTGTAGTTCCAGCATGGGGAGCGAAATCCGCCCAGGCGGAAACAAATTCGCCTGGACCTCCTGGGCAATGGAGAGCTCGTTTTGCATGCGCTGCTTCTCGCGCTGTTCGACCAAAAGGCGTGCCAGCGACCCTGCCATGCTGTTGAACGACCGGCTCAGCGCGCCAAGCTGGTCCGTGCGTTGCACGCGGATGCGATGATCCAGATTGCCGCCGTCGATGGCCAGCGTGGCTTCGTAGAGATCGTGGACCGATTGCGTGATCGTCTGATTCAGACGCACCGCCGCGAGGAACGCCAGCAGCTCCAGCACGCCAAACGCAATCGCAATGGCAATCAGCCCCTCGCGCACCAGGTCGCCGATACTCAGCGAGGTGATGAACAGCCGCCGGTACAGCAGCGACGGCCGCGAGGTCACATCGGTGTAGGTGTTGAGAGTCTTGCCATTGCTCCAGTCCGTCGTGGCCAGCGGCGCCAGGAAGCCAACCGGAACGTCGTAGAAATGCAGCGGCGGCGGCAGCGATCCGCCGACGATCGCATTCTTGCGGGCGACCTCGATATCCTGTCCGCCAATTTGCACCTGCGCATCGCCCGGCCGTCGCACGGGCGCAAACTGCATCGTGGTGTGGGTGGGAGCACTCACATCGCCGAGATCGACCTGGGGGTAGATGGTGACGCGACCCAGGCCCTGCGCGAAGGCCTCCACGTTTTCTTTGCGGATGGGGACGCTCGCAATGACCACCGTCGTATGGTCGCCGATGGTCTGCACATCACCGGCACGGAGCCACAGCTGGCCGCCATCGAGCACGATGCCGCGAAACGATCCGTGCAGCCACGAGGGAATGGAGGGGACAGGCTGCGGATGAGGTGGCGGCGGTTCGAGCGTCACGGGCTTGCCATCCTCAAACGCGGCTACAGCAAGACCGCTGTACTCATGTTCCAGCGCGCCGCCTCCTTCTTCGGGAAAGCTGACCGTGCGCTGGTGCGGACTCTCAGCCAGGACCTGGGCGACGTGCATCGCCAGACTGCCATTCGTCGCGCCGATGTGCTCCAACTCGTCATGAACGACGCTGGTGGCGGCGAAGATGGCGAACTGACCGGAGAAAACGTAGAGCAGCAGAACCGCGAGCGTCACGAAGAGCACAACCGGGGTAAGGCCCATCAGCAGATACGTGACGATCAGGCGGTTGCGGACCTTCCACAGGAGGCGGCGAAAAATGAACCGCCACAAAAGCGGAACGCAAAAGATAACGAGAAGGAAAAAGTCGAATTCAGCCAGACCGCTGAAGAACCCGCCAGTGGCGCCGGGCAGCCATCCGGGTAGCGAGAGCCCCAGGTATCCCAGGAAGAGCCAGAACGCAGTGCGATGTGCAAAACCTTCCGGCGGGTCGCGGCGCACAAGACGAAAGACCGCAGCCTCAAAATTTCGCAACTTTCCCATTGGTCAGAGTCTAGAGCATTTCATCCCGCCGGAGGATGAACACGGTTCCGCGGACGCTCTAAATCTTGAGAAAGATTTTTCTGCGATACAAAATCAGCATCGGCAGCCAGCAGGTGAGCACGAAGGCGATGGAGTAGAGCAACGACGCCACTCCTGGCGGATGGACGAGGGCGAAGACGTGCAGGTAAATCCAGTAGCCCAGGTCCATGCGCGGCCCCACATGGATAGCCCATAGCGGCGCGGCCACCAGGTCCGACATCACATAGCTGGCGATGGCATTCATGCCGAAGACGAGCCAGAAGCCCCAGCCTTTTTTCCAACCTTTGATTTCGATCAGCCAGATGAAGAGGGCCCAGAGGAACATCGAGCATCCGCCCATGAAGAGGACGAAGGAGCTGGTCCAGAGTTTTTTGTTGATGGGGAACCAGGGGTTCCACAACAGGCCGAGGAGGATCAGGACAAACCCTGCACCCAGCATGCCTGCGCATTTGCGCTCGAGCGTGTGCTTCGTCCGGAGCCATAAGGCTGTGAGCATTCCCAGCAGCGTGGTGCCGATTGCGGGAAAGGTGCTCAGCAGGCCCTCCGGATCGCGGGTCTTCTCATAAAGGCGGCCGATATGCATGTGGCGGTCGAGCCAGGCCACGATGTTTGCGTCCTTATCGAGAAAAGGAATGTCGCGCCCGGGCACTCCATAGCCAGGCACGGGGACGAAACGCATCAGCACCCAGTAGCCAGCCAGGAGGACAACCAGCAGGATGAGCAGCGGCGCTGCCTTGTTGGTCAGGCGGCGGTCCCAGAGGTAGAGCAGGGCGCAGGCCAGATAGCAAAGGGCGATCCGCTGCAGGACGCCCCACACGCGGATGGTCGACAGGTGAAACAGCGGGAAGACGGCGAGAAGCAGGCCCAGTCCGAACAGGATCGCGAAGCGGCGAAAGATGTGCGGCACCAGCGATGCGGGCGTGCCCCCGCGCTTGAGACGGGACTCGGTGGAGAAGACGATGGTTACGCCTACGAGATAAAGGAACGTGGGAAAGACCATGTCGGTCGGAGTAAAGCCATTCCAGTCGGCGTGCTCGAAGGGCCACCAGGCGTGGCCGCCGTTGTTGTTGACCATGATCATGAAGGCGATGGT
>PMSS01000380.1 GCA_003167515.1 Acidobacterium sp.
GGTTAGTTCTGTTGCTGCTGGTCGTAGCCGGGACTTGTCTGGGGCGCTTGCTGGGCGAAGAGGTCGAGCTGAGCGAAAGGGAGCAGGAGGACGGCGAGCGTGAGGGCCGTAAGGCGACGCCAGACGGGCGTTGTGGGTTCGGCGGGGTTTGGGCTGGATTGCCGGCTGGTCGAGAGAATCTTGCGCGGGGAAGGAAGGAACGCGCGGAATGTCATATGCCCCTCATGGCCCCATAGGTACTTGAAATACCTATGCTTCGTGGATCGGCAGGCGGGCCTTGCTGCGTCTGCCCGGTGGTCCCTGTCGCCCTGAAGTTGTGCGGGGTTACTGGGGTCCTTTGGCTATGAACACGGAATTGGGGGGATGGTTTTGGTGGGGCCGACTCGAATCGGGGGGACACTCCGCAAATCAACTAAAAATAATCCGATGGGACAATCAGGCAACGGCCGGAGGTGTCGCTCGTGTCACGTCCACTTGCGGTCAGCACGAACTGCTCTCTGAATCGCCCCGTTGCGAGCTGGACGGTGACCGTGTGCTGTGTCTCCGTTCCGGCTTGGTTCTTATACGTCTCGGTTAAAGCCCAGCGATCACTGTCGATCTCGATGTTCTTGCCTTTGAATTGTGCTTGCTTGCTCGACGCATTTCTTTTCAGCGACTGCGGGTCGGTCTTCTCACCGAGCGGATAGTAGATCCAAGTTCCAAGATTGTGGAGCGTCTTGTTTTCGTCGCCGACGCCGTTCGTGTAATAGGCGAATTCGCTCCCTCCAGGTTCAGTTAGCGCATTAGAAGGCACACCTTCTTTCGTCTCATCCCCGGAAGGCGCTCCGAACCCAAATGGAGTCGGCTCTGAGAAGATCACTTCGAAGAAGTCTTCCTTACCCGGGAGGAAACACGCGTAGACATGATCCTGATGCGCCAAGTCGTCCATCACATCTGGGTCATTCGCCCGAACAAGCTCTTGGAAAGACTTGCACGCAGATGCGGCTCCCGGGTCAGGGCAGGGGGCTTTTTCGATAGCCTGTTTCCTGAAGATCCACCGTCCGCAGTCACCTTCGGTTGCAAAGCGATCGGCACGCTGGCACTGTCCGATCAACGCACGGACGTCTAACGTAGGGAGCTCGGGCACGATGACTTCGAGATGATATTGCCCATGTTGCACAGCAGGCCCGGTCAGGAAGGCATATCGATCGTCGCCGGGCTCCGTAACCGCGAGTTCGGAATATTCGTATTCTTTTCCCTCGACTGGCACTTGGCACTCGAATGTGAGGCAGGAGAGGATGTACGTTCCAGCTTTTCCAGAAGCGATGATGTACTTGAGGTCCCCATTCTTGCCGTACGACGTGACATGGACGATTCGAACGAAAGCGCAGTGCAGACCGACGCAGCTTTTTGCTGCCGCAGTCGATGTGGAGGGGTTTTGCCCGATGGTGCAAACGGAACCAAGATTGCAAATGGCCACCGCCACCAGGGCGACGTAGAACAAGCGGGGACGGTATGTATTCATGGGATGGCAGTTGCAGAGTACATCTGGCGAGAGCGTGAATCAACGTCAAAGCGAGGCGCGCCTCAGACTGCACAACTCTATCGGCTGATGCGCTTTGTCAGGTTCTGACGGTGGAGCGCTACCGGCGAGTTGCAGCCCGTCGCACGCCAGTCCTCTTATCAGGAGCTAATCGTGGTAAATGGAACCAAAAAGGAACTCTTCTATCAACTGTATGTTGCATCCCACAACAACGCGGTGAGCCTGCTCAAAGAAGCGGAAATCCTATTTGCAAACAAGTGTTACTCCCGAGCCTATTCCCTTGCGTTCACTGCCTTGGAGGAGATTTCAAAATCGCAGCTTGCTGCTGACGTGTATACCGAACTGATTCCGGAACAAGATTTCCAGGACGCGTATCGTGACCATCGGGCAAAGATTAAACGGATGGCTTGGGCGACTGCGGACGCAAAGCGTTACTTCTCCGTAGACGGTGAACTGATTGAGGTCGAGGAGCCGACATTCGCCAGTCGCAACGATGCCATGTACGTGAATCTGAGGGATGGAAAGATCGTTGCTCCATCGAATGTCATAGGGTTAGAAGCGGCCAAAGGAATTATTCACACCGTCGATGTTGCTCTTCAGAGAATCACCGAGATGACTGACCTTTGGGGACACCAGATCGGCACCAAGGGATTCATGAAGTAGGGTCCTCGCTGCAGCTGCGCGCGACGAAATCGTCGGGATTCTTCGCTTCGCTCAGAACGGTGGCCATTCCAGGCTTCCGCCTTCCAACAACGCGGCGCATTTTTCTACGCGGTAGCCGTTGGCGTCGTGGACGGCAAAGACGCGGGGGCGGCCGGTGGGGCTGGTGCTCCATAGGGAGCAGCCGGCGTAGGAGCCGTCTTTGCGGACGATGTAGTACTCCATGTCGAGGAGGCGGATTTTGGTCATGTCGCCGTTGTAGTTGCGGACGATGCGGCGGAGGGTTTCGATGCCGGCTTCCTGAGGAGTGCGTCCCTGGCGCATGAGCTCGACGATGGTGTGGGCGCCGGCGACTTTGATGTTCTCTTCGCCGGAACCGGTGGCGCCTGCTGAGCCTACGTCCTGGTCGGTATAGCTGCCTGCGCCGAGGATGGGTGAGTCGCCGAGGCGGCCGGGGAGTTTCCAGGCCAGGCCGGAAGTGGTGGTGGAGCCGGAGATTTCGCCTTTGGGATTGACGACGGAGACGTGGATGGTGCCGGTGGTGGGCCAGAGGACTTGCTCGGCGGCGTAGAGGCGGTCTTCATTGGCGATGCCGAGGTCGGCGGCCATGTTGACTAGTTTTTGGGTGCGGAGGCGGATTGTTTCAGCCCACTCGGGGGTGGGGTGACGGGGGATGGGTCCGGAGCGAAGAGAGCTGGGATCCCATGCCCCGGCACCAGGGACATGGGGCATCCCGTCCGGATTCAGGGACGAGAGGCCGTGGAGGTCCATGGTGGGTTTGGGGGCGGGTTTGCCTGCGTAGGGATCTTTCCAGGTGGGCTGGGTCATGGAGGGGCCCCACCAGTCCTGCTGGGAGTTGTTTTCTTTCCAGAGCATCCAGATTTTGCGGGCGTCGTCGGTGAGGAGGTTTTCTTTGGGGAAGCCGAGGTCGATGGCGAAGCGCTGGGCTCCTTCGGCGACGAGCATGACGTGACCGGTGTGTTCGTAAACTTTGCGGGCGACGAGGCAGACGTTTTTGATGTCGCGGAGGCCGCCGACGGAGCCGGCGGAACGGGAGGGTCCGTGCATGCAGCAGGAATCGAGCTCGACGACTCCTTCTTCGTTGGGAAGGCCGCCGAGGCCTACGGAGTGATCTTTGGGATCGTTTTCGCGGCCGATGCAGATGTGGTGGACGGCGTCGAGGGTGTCCTGGCCATCCAGGAGCATCTGGTACGCCTCCTGGATGGAGTTGTCGCCGGTGACGCGGGTGACGATGACGGGTTTTGCGGGAGGCTGAAGCGCCTTGACGGAGTCGGCGGTTTGGGAGAAAGCGTCGGGGATGGTGAGGGCGGCGGTGGTGATGGCTCCGAGTGAGAGGAAATCGCGCCGTGTGGTCATGCAGAACAGGGTACAGGGTGCTGGCGGGCGGGCGAGAAGCGTTTAGCGAAAAACTTTGCAGCGAGGGGCTCTTAGCGAAAGACGGTTAGCTGGTGAAGTGGTTAGCTGGAGAAACGGTTAACGAAGGGCTTTTAGTGAAAAGCTATTAGCGAGAAACTGTTAACGAAAGACTCTTAGCCAAAGGCTTTTAGCGAAAAGCGAGGACTCGAGTTGCCTGGCAGCGAATGTGATGCAAAAATAGATCACATGAAGGAAGCGTCGGTACGAGACCTGCGGTACGACTTCAAGAAGATCGAACGGCTGCTGCGGCAGGGCGAGGAGATCCGGATTACGAAGAGGCGGAAGGTGATCGCGCGGCTGTTGCCGGAGAGGCCGGAGGCGCCGAGGAAGATGCCCGATTTCATGGCTCGGTTGCGCAAAATCTATGGTGACAAGGTACTGTCGACGCCGGGCTCAGAAATCATCGCCGCAGATCGAAATCGCGACTTGTGATTTATCCGGACAGCAGTTTTCTCATTTCGCTCTATAGCCTCGACGTAAATTCCGCAGAGGCGGCGAAGGCGATGTCCGGGATTGGCGGCGAGTTCGTCATCACTCCTCTTGCGGATTTTGAAGTTGTGAATGGCCTGGAGCAGCGGGTTTTCCGAAAGGAAATCTCTGTAGCGCGCGCGCATATGGGGCGGGAACGCTTCGATGAGGATGTCGAGGCGGGTTTATTGCGTCTTGTACCATTGCCGGCGAGACTGTTCGCGAGAGCGAGAGAAATCTCAGAGCGAACCACGGCGACCCTGGGGACCAGAACGGTCGACTTGCTGCATGTGGCGGCGGCGCTGGAGTTGGGCGCGGAATACCTTTAACAGCTTCGATGAGCGACGGCGGAAGCTGGCGAGGACGGTTCGGCTGAAGCTGAATGCCATAGCCTGAGGCAACTCGGCGGAAGCTGCGGGCATTGTTCCGCTTTTCATGGCTGTGTAAACGGACCTTAACAATCGGGACGAAGAATCGAATCAAGGTTTGTTTGAGGGAGAGGTCCGTGAGAAAGAGCCTGACATTTGTGGTTACAGCCTTGGTTTGCGCAGCTCTGAGCGCCGGGGCACAGAAAATCAACGGAGCGGGGGCTTCGTTCCCGTATCCCATCTATTCGAAGTGGTTCAGCGAGTACAGCCAGCAGCACCCTGGGGTGCAGATTAACTATCAGTCGATCGGGTCGGGTGGCGGAATTCGGCAGGTGACGTCGGGGACGGTGGATTTTGGAGCCAGCGACGGGCCGATGACCGACGAGCAGCTTTCGGAATCGAAGATCAAACTGGTGCACATTCCGACGGTGATGGGGGCGGTGGTACCGGTGTATAACCTGCCGGGGGTGGGCGATCTGAAGTTCGCGCCGGACGTGCTGGCGGATATTTATCTGGGCAAGATCAGCAACTGGAGCGATGGGCGGATCGCGAAGGATAATCCGGGGGTGAAGCTGCCAAACCAGGACATATTTGTGGTGCATCGTTCGGATGGCAGCGGGACGACGTATATTTTTACCGATTACCTGTCTAAAGTGAGCGCGGACTGGAAGAACAATGTGGGTAAGAACACCGCAGTGGCGTGGCCCAAGGGTATTGGCGGGAAGCAGAACGAAGGAGTGGCCGGACTGGTGCGGCAGATGCCGGGAGCGATCGGGTATGTGGAGCTGATCTATGCGCTGCAGAACCATATTTCGTATGGGTACGTGCGGAATCAGTCGGGCGTGTGGGTGAAGGCGACGATCGAGGGAGTGACGGCGGCGGCGGCATCGGTGAAGACGATGCCGGCGGACTTCCGGGTGTCGATCACGGATGCGCCAGGGAAGGACTCATATCCGATTTCGAGCTTCACGTGGCTGCTGATCCCGACGCATCAGGCGGATGCGTCGAAGGACAAGGTGATCAAGGATTTCCTGTACTGGATGCTAAACACGGGCGAGAGCCAGGTGGCGGCTCTGGATTATGCGCCGCTGCCGGCGTCGGTGGTGGATAAGGTGAAGGCCACAGTCGGGAAGCTGCAGTAGACGGGATTTCCGAAGATGGGGGATTCCCGAGGGGCGGGGCGCAGGTGTGCCTGCGCCCTTACCGACTCCGGGCGCCGAAGCGATCCGGAGGGGGCCAGGAAGCGTCCAAATGTGCGGTTTATTTCCTTAGGGTCTTAAGAAGCAAACGCT
>PMSS01000075.1 GCA_003167515.1 Acidobacterium sp.
CGATTCCGCCACCGCATCGGGGGTTTGAACGATTTCCGCCAGCAGGGTTTTGAAATGTGCGGCCATGTTCTCGATGGTGACGGTGTCGAACAACGTCGCATTGAATTCCAGCGTTCCGGACAATTCTCCGCCGGTTTCTTTCAACGAGAGGGTGAGGTCGAAGGTCGAGCCGGCGGTGGGCCGAGCCAGGTTCAGGGGAGTAGCTACCAGCGCTGACAAGGCGAGTTCCTGCTCGGGCACATTCTGGAGGACGAACATCGTCTGGAAGATGGCGCTATGGAGAGCGCTGCGGTCGGGCTGCAGAGCTTCGACAATTCGATCGAAGGGGACATCGGGGTGCGCATACCCATTCACGGCCGCTCGATGAGCACAGGCCTGAACCTCGCGGAATGTTGCGCCACTCGGCCACACCACACGCAGGGCGAGGGTGTTGATGAAGAAGCCGATGAGCGGCTCGGTCTCGACCGGATAGCGGTTGGCCAGGGCGGTTCCGATCACGACGTCCTCCGGGTTGCCGTACCGCGATAACAAAATCGCGTACGCGGCCAGCAGGGTAACGAAGAGCGTCGCTTCCGATTCGCGGCTCAGGCGTCGCAACCGTGCGGTGAGTTCACGATCCAGGTGCAGGCGAACCATGTCCGCACGGAATTCTCCGCCGGGCTGGCGCGGGCGGTCGAGCGGCAACCGCAGGAGTGGCGTCGCACCCTCGAGGTGACTGTGCCAATAGTCGAGTTGCTTCGCGAGCCGTTCCCCGCCGAGCCAGCTCCTTTGCCAGAGCGCGTAGTCCGCGTATTGCGCCCGCAATGCGGGGAGTGGATCTTTCAGACCTGCGAGTAACCCGTTGTAAATCGCCGAGAGCTCGCGCAGTAAAACCTGGATCGACCAGTCGTCGCTGATGATGTGGTGCATCGCCAGATGCAGAACGTGCTGGTTCCCGGCAATGCGGATCACACGTACGCTCCATAAAGGGCCGTTCGCCAGATCAAAGCGCTGGCTGTTGGCGGCGCGGAGGCTGGCATCGAGCGCCGCTTTGCTCCGGGTTTCGGGCACGTGCCTCAGATCCACGATGGAGAGCACGTTTGCACATTCGGGCGCAATCATCTGCATCGGAATGTCCTGCGAAACTCGAAACGATGCGCGCAGGTTGTCGTGCCGGCGGCCAATCGCCGCAAGCGCTGTTTCCAGCGCCGCCGTATCCAGGTGGCCATCCAGACAAAACCCCCGCACCAGGTTGAACGTCTCGCTCGGCCCTTCGATCGCGGAGACAACCCACAGCCGCTGCTGCGCGAAGGACAAAGGTGCCTCTGCGGTGCGTGGCCCCAGCCTAGGCCCCGGCCCAAGCTCCGCCCGAATCGCCTCGTCGGTCCTGATGCTGCGCGCGCCTTCCACTGCCTCTGCCAGCGCTGCCAGCGTGGGAGATGCGAACAGGCAATTGGCCGGCAGCATCAAGCGGAAGGCTGCTGCGATCCTAGCCACAACCTGCATGGCGAGCAGGGAATGGCCGCCCAGGTCGAAGAAATTCTCATGCAGGCCGATCCGGTCCCAGCCGAGAAGCTCCGACCAGATTTCCTTCAGACGCTGTTGGACGGCGGTCTGCGGGGCCACGTACGCGCTATCCGGCCGCTCTCCCGCCACGCGCGGGTCCGGAAGCGCTCGGCGGTCCAGCTTGCCGTTATCCGTTAGCGGCAGCGAGTCCATGAAGACAAATGTCGAAGGCATCATGTAGTCGGGCAGCGTAGCGGCGATCAGAGCGCGCAGTTTGTTGACGGAGGGTGGCTTCTCCGCATGCAGGGGGACCAGCCATGCGGCCAGGTTGTGTTCACCTGTCGAATCGAGCCAGGTCGTCACCAAAGCGTCGCGGACCAGGCCGGTGGCGGTGAAGAATGCCTCTACTTCGGCGGTCTCCACGCGGTAGCCCCTGATCTTGACCTGGAAATCGTTGCGCCCCAGATGCAGCAGGCAGCCATCGGGCAGCAAACGGCCCTGGTCGCCAGTGCGGAACATATGCCGATCGCTGAACTCGGGGTCAGGCACAAAGGAGGCCGCGGTCAACTCCGGGCGGCCCCAGTAGCCGCGAGAAAGATAGCGGCTCCGCACCACGATTTCGCCGACAGTTCCCGCGGCTACCGGCTTCCTTTCGGTATCCCACAGGAGTAATTCGACATCGTCCACCGCGTATCCCGCGGGCACAGTGCTCCCCTCAATCCGCGTGCTGGAATGAATGGGGAACTGGCAGATGGGGCTGAGCTCCGATGCGCCGAAGCTCACGATCACGCGGCATTCCGCGAAGAAGTGGCGCTGGTAGAGACGGATCTCACCGGCATAGACCGTTTCGCTGCCCAGATAGATGAGACGCACTAAGGGGAAACGGTCCTCCGGACTCAGGTATCGGCAAAAGTGGCGGAACATCGTGGCCACCGCGAAGAATACTGTGATTTGCTGATGCCGCAGCCACTCTGCCAGGCCCGTGAGGCCTTCGCGCTTCACATCAAAGCGAAGGAGCGTCGCGCCGTTGAGCAGGGAACAATAGATGTCCCGCACGGCGCCGGCAAAGCTCGGGGAGTAAAGCAACACCAGACGGTCTGTGGCCGATATCCTGCCGCCGTTGGAATAGACCATGGTCAGATGCAGGATGTAGCGATGGTCCTGCATGACTCCCTTGGGTTTTCCTGTGGAACCCGAAGTGTAGAGGATGTAAGCCAGATCGGTAGCGGCGATCTCCAGACCCGGATTCTCTTCCGAGAGTCCTGGAGCCAGAGCATCCAGGTTGAGCAACGGCACTTGCCCCGCGGGATCGAGCGCGTCGCACAACGCTTCGGCTCGGTCCATCCATCCGCTATCGGCAATCAGCAGAGCCGGCCGGCATTCAGCAAGAATCGCCGCAGTCCTCGCCATTGGTTGTGACACATCCAGGGTGAGGTAGAACTTTCCCGCTTTCAGCACACCGAGCATCGCTGCCACGACGGACACGGTGTTTCCCACCAGTAGCGCCACTGGCTCGGATCCTGTTCCGCGGGCGGCAAGGATGGAGTGAGCGATGCGATTGGCCAGCCGGTTCAGGCCGCGATAGGTAAGAGTGATGCCGGCGTCCGCAATGGCGATGTGGTCCGGACACAGACCCACCTGGCGCTCGAATCGTTCCGGAACCAACCTCTCCACGTCTTCTCTTGGGAAAGGGACGAAGCGGCTTGTGGCCTCAGTTGGCTCCACAGAGATTGATATCGCATGAGACTGGACCGTTTCAGGCATGGCGGAGTGCTTCCTCCACGGGGTCGACGATGGTTACGCGGGAAAGAAAGGCGGTCACGCCGGGACTGCCGTTGCGTCGAAGGAGGTCGATTAAGGGTGCGAGTTCGGTACAACCGGCGAGGACGCAATCGTAGTCGCGGCCGGAGCGCAGGATGGTCTCAAAGAACTCATTGCCAAGTTGCACCGCCCGGCGCGGATCGAGCGACTTGACCCCTTCAAATATGGCGCCGGTCAAAAGACGGCTCTGCGCAGGCGAGGGTTCGTCGAACACGATGCCGGCATCAAGGCACGGCGCCGAAAACACTTTGCCGGCGCGAGCGCCCTCGGTGGCCAGCAACAACGTTCTTCTGCTGGACCGCGATCGGAGCGCCTGCAGCGATGAATCCACCAGGGAGATCATCTGCATTTCGCGAGGTCGCGCGGTGGTCTGCCGGAGTTCGCGGGCCACCAGTGGCCAGAAGTAATGCGCTGAATTGCAGGCGATGATGCAACGAGCCGGCTGGCTGGGCGGGGGGCCGAGATGATCTACGGCAAGGCGCACGGCGTCTGCCAGCCTGAGAGCTATTTCGTAGCACAGCGGAGTATCAGGCCCATCCTCGCCCAAAATGACAGTGGAGCGGTCGGGCAGGGAACAGGCCTGGTAAAGCACCAAGGCGCGGGAATCCTGAAAACGTCCGCAAGCCTTCCGGAAAGCCTGAGCACCGGCCAACGGCCCCATCCCTCCGACGATGGCCAGCGGCGGAAGATCGGGACGAGCCGGGAAGAGACCAAACACCTCTTCCGGCTGGTCCTGGTCGGTGACGGGGATGCAGTTGGCGCGCTTCCAGGAGGCATTCCGGTAGAGCGCCGCCTCATAGTCCACCATCGCCCGAACGGCGTCCTCGTAATGCGGGAATCGCCGTACAGGGACCTCAGGAGCCAGAGGCGGAAGCCCGGGTTGTAAGACAGCCATCAAGCGGCGCCGCCGAGGGACACAAGCTGCCCGGTGCGGCTGGCGGACTCGTTCCGCATCATGTTTGTCAGTGCACACATCACCTGTCCGAGGTTGTGCAGGTAAGTCCGGAACACGGAACTGGCCCGCTCCGCGACAAAGGGCGTTTTGCTGGCGGTCAGATAGCGATCAAGAGCCTCCACCACCACAAGAAAGTGAGCCGCTTCGACCTCGTCTTCCACGTGGGCTGCGATATAGGTGGTGGCCTTGCGCCGTTCCGGCGCGGTGAGGTGGGTGTGCTTCTGAAAGTAGTCGCCGACCGCGGGGAGAGCGATGGAGTACTCGCCGTGGTTGTAAATCTCCGAGAACATATTGGTCAGCAGGCCATTGGCGATATCCCCAACCACCATGTTGCGGTAAATCCACTGGCTGAACCGCGAGGCTTCAGGCAGGCGGTACTTACGCAACTGCCAGAGGTCGCCGCCGGTGAGAGCTTCTGCAAAATCGTCGTAGAGATCGGCGTGCGTGTGCGCATCGAAATCCAGGCCCAGGTCCTCGTAGCTGGTCGATGCATTCCTTGCCGCGGCGAGATACAGGTTGGACTTATCGAGACCCACCGCGGTATCGGCAATTCTCTGCAGGCGGCAGGAGAGTCCATAGATCGCCAGCATCTTCAGATGAGTCGCTTTCCAGGAGGCGGCAAAGGTGAGCAACAAATCCTTCGACCATTCCAAGGAAGGCAGCAGCCGGAAGAACTCTTCGATGTTTTCGACCGCAGCGTGCTCTTGGGAAAACGCTCGCTGCAGCGTGTCACGAAGTTCGGTGGAAGGGACGAGCGCGATGACAGGATCGACGATCGCACTTAGGGTCATGAGGCTTTCCATGATTGAAGCTCCTTACTCGGGGGTTGAACTGCGTGGGACAGTGGGACCGCCTGTGCGCGCTTATGTGGCGAGAAGAGCCGGTCGGCCCCCTTCAGCATTTCGTCCAGCATTTGCTTGCGGCCTCCTGCTGAGAGCGCCGGCCAAACCAGTCCCAGCTGAGCTAACAGGATCTGGGTGCGCCCGGAGGCAATCTCCAGACGGCGCGCACGCGCCTGCGGAGACACGCCGCGGTAGAGGCCGAAGTTTTCGAGCGTAGCGGTCAGCGCGGCGCTCATCTCGGGCTGATCGACGGCCGCTTCGAGGCGCGACAAAAAGGCGCCGAACCCGCAGGCGCGAACCGTTTCTGCCATCGTGACGAAGTCCGCGGCCGTATCGCGCCGTGCGTTCTCCACATGATGGGTCTCGTTGGTCAGGTTAGCTGCGCCGGCCAGCATCACCAGTCCGCGTGCCACCAGATCCACATGGCAAAGCCACACGTGGGAATCGTCGGGCACCATGCCCAGCTGGATGAAGGAGGCCAGTTGCCGGAACAAGGCGTTTTCCCCGATGTTGAGCTGGAGCGGGCCGCCATCGGAGGCAAACACCAAACTGCCGACCCGATGAATGCAGGCGTTCGCCAGATCCTGGCGGGCCGCGACTACCAGCCGCTCGGCTTCCTGTTTGCTGCGAACGTAGTAGTTTTCGTTCGGCACTTCGGGCGCTGCGTCATATTCCGTGAACAGCTGGAAGCCCTCTTCCGGCGCCTTGCCGCAGACCGAGAGGGTGGAGACAAAGTGGAAATCCGCAGGGTTCG
>PMSS01000256.1 GCA_003167515.1 Acidobacterium sp.
GTTGGTGGTTGGGGCGAAGGGTCCGCGGGATGCGGTGGGAGCTACGGTTTATCTGACGTCGGGTGGGATTCGTCAACGCGGGGATGTGCTGAGCGGGGGGAGTTATTTATCGTCGAACGATCCTCGGGTGCATTTTGGGCTGGGGGATGCGGGGGCTGTGGAGTTAGTCGAAATTCATTGGCCTGATGGGGTGGTGGAGAAGGTGGTGCTGCCGGGCGTGGATCGGATTTTCACGGTGGAGGAAGGGAAGGGCGTGATGGGGGTGTTGAGTGGGGCTGGGAAGTGAAGGCCGACTCCGCGAGTCCAGAGGCTGCTCATGTCAGACAATTTTCTTCGGATCATTCCGCGAGAACCGCTGGCGGAAGAAGGCGAAGAGGGTGATAAGCGCATAGCCGATACTGCCGAGCGCTGCGACGGGGACGCCGGTTTTCGGGGCGGGACCGTAGTCGGCATCGGGATGGCGAGAGGCTCGGAGGTGCCACAGGACGCCGTTGACGGTGGCATAGGAGCTTCGGTTGACCGTGCCGCAATCCCAGTGGGAATTGATGTCGCAGAGCTCGACGCCGGTGGAGTAGTGGACGTGGAGGGCGAGGGCGGAGACGACGACGCCGACGAGGGCGAGAAGAAGGATTGCGTAGCGCATGACATTTCAGGGAACAGGGAACAGGGAACAGGGAACAGGGAACAGGGAACAGGGAACAGAAAGCGCTCGGGGCACAGGGTTCGGCCAGGATGCAGTGATCGGTGGCACAGACTTAAAATCTCGGGCGACTAGAATCTGCGGAGAAAGGCGGCGCCGGGATGATCTCGAGACGAAACATTCTGAAACTGCTGGGTACGCTGCCAGCGGCAGGGTACCTGACCAGCAACCATGTATGGGCGGCGGAAACGGCGACGGAGAGGCTTCCGAAGCGGCTGCTGGGGAGGACGGGGCGGTGGGTGACGCCGCTGGCGCTGGGCGGCCAGGCATCGCTGCAGTGGACCGGGCCGGGGATCGATGCGCCGGATATCATCGTGCGCGCTGTGCAGTTGGGAGTGAACTACCTCGACTCGGCGAACGTGTATGGGCCGAGCCAGACGAATTACGGAGAGGCGTTCCGGCGGATGCATCTGGCGCCGGGATCCACTGGCTACAACGGGTCACTGCGCGATAGCCTCTACATTGCGAGCAAGACGCGGGAGAGATTCGCACTCGATCCGGCAAGCACGACGGGCACTTCAGCGGTCACGGATATTCGGCGCACCCTGACGCAAATGTTTGGCGACGGGAAGGGATACATTCCCGAGGGTGCTTATCTGGACGCGATTCAGATGCATGCTATTTCGACGATGGACGACGTCGAGCAGCTGTATCTCGGCATGGAAGAGCGCGGGTCGAAGATGCCGGATCGCATTGGCGCGATGGCCGCGCTGCTGGACTATCGGGATGGGACGAACTATACCGGGCTGAATCCTGAGCAGAGGCAGTATGTGCGCCACGTGGGTGCGACGGGGCACCTGAGCTCGCCGGTGCTGATGGAGATGCTGCGGCACGATACGGGCAACAATCTGGACACGCTGCTGGTGGCGCTGAATGCGAACGATCTGCTGTACACCTCGCATCAGTACAACGTGCTGCAACTGGCGGTGGGGCGCGGCATGGGCGTGATCGCCATGAAGCTTTTCGGCGATGGAACGTTCTATGGGAAGGATCCGCATTTCTCGAAGGTTCCAGCGGACGTGATCCACACGGTGGGCAAACCCGATGCGGCCAAATATGAGGATCTGGTGCGCTATTCGCTGTCGATTCCTGGAGTGTCCTGCGCGGTGACGGGGATTGGGCACATCGATCGGGAAAAACCGGAGAACGATCAGCTGGTGGCGAATCTGGCGGCTGCCACGCAGGATCCCGCTTCGGCTGCGGATCGGCAGCGGACCGAGCGCGAGGTGGCACAACGTTATGGAGCGACGACGAACTACTTCCAGCTGAAGGCTTCGGGGCTGATTCAGCCGACGGACGTGAAGGTCGAGAAGGCGAATGACGGGGATCGCGTTGCGATTCGGTGGAACACGGCTATCGCCGGTTCCAAACCGGTTAGTGCGTACGAAATTCGGAGTGGGGATCGTCTGCTGGTTTCGGTTCCGTATCGTCCGCAGCTGACGCCTGATTTGCTTTGGGCTACGGTGCCGGCCGCCGCGGTAGGTGGCGGGACGGTTACGGTTACGGCACGGGAAGGCTGAAGAACAGGGAACAGGGAACAGAAGAGCGTTCAGCTTCCGTTGCCCTCGCGAATCCGGACGCGCACGCTCGTCTGGATTGCTGGCGCTCGGGAGGTCCTTCGACTGCGTTCGTCTCGCTGCGCGAGCCAAACTTCGCTCAGAGTTTGTGACTTTGTTGTTCCTTCGGAAAATCCGATGCTGAAAACGAAAAGGTTAATCGCATCACAAGGTGTCCAGAATCAATAAAGTCACAAGCTCTCAGGATGACATCGGTTTACGCGCAGCGGGCCTTACTGGAAGTAGACGAGGAGGATGAAAAGGAAGATCCAGAAGAGGCCCATGGCGTGCCAGTACCACGCAGTGCAGTCGACGGCGATCTGACGCAGCTCTACGCGTTTGAAGCGGAACATGGCGATGAGCGCGAAGACGAGGGCGGCGATGCCGATGAGCAGGTGGACGCCGTGGGTTCCGGTGACGAGGTAGAAGAAGTGGCTGTTGGGATTGGAGGAGAAGAAGAATCCCTGCTGGGCAAGCTGCTGCCAGGCGATCCACTGACCGGTGAGGAAGAGGCCGCCGAGGACGATGGTGGCGATGAGCCAGGGAGCGGCGCGGCGGACGGCGGGGCGGCCGAGTCCCAGCCATTCTTCCATGATGTCGATCTCGTGGAAGAGTTGGCGGCGGGCCGTTTCCATGGTGAGAGTAGAGAGGAGCAGGATGGCGGTGTTGATCCAGAGGATGGGGGGCGCGGCCAGAGGATGCCAGTCGGAGATGACGTTGTCTGTGGCGTCGATGTGGATAGCGCTCTGGCGGACGAAAAAAGCGCTGACCAGGACGGCGAAGAAAACCAAGTCGCCGGCGAGGCCGGAGAGCACAGCCATGCGATAGCGGATGAGCAACTCGCGCGGGCCATGGCGGCGAGAATTGCTGGAGTCCCAGTTCTCGTCGCCGCCGCCACCGCCGGTGGGCCTGCGATCGAGCGGCGGTTTGCCGCCGAACCCCGGGTCTTTGCGTTCGGTTTCGACCGTATGGCGGGTGAAGGTGGCGGGCATGGCGGCGGCTCCGAGCTGAGTTCTAAAAGCTTACTCCGGTTTGGCTGCGGATTAATACTCCGTTGGACGGGAGTTGCGATTAAAAAGGTTTTTCGGGCTCCCACTGGGGAAGGAAATCTTCCTGAGGGCGGGCCTGGGGTCCGGCCTTGGGTCCGTAGACGTACGGGCCGTTGGTGACAGCGGGATGCGCAATAGGCGACCACTCGAGCGTGGTTGCTTGCCAGGGATTTGGGCGGGTGGAAGCGCCGTGGGTGGCGCTGCGGAAAAAATTGAACAGGAAAATGAGCTGGGCCGCGGCGAGCAGAAAGGCCGACCAGGTAATGCCGCGTTCGACGGGGATGAGGTTCGCGAAGTATTCGACTGGGCCGGTGAGCTGCGCATAGTGGCGGGGTTCACCGGCGAGTCCGGCAAAGTGCATGGGGAAGAAGGCGCCATAGGCGGCGATGAGGGAAATCCAGAAATGGATTTTGCCGAGCGCTTCGTTCATGAGACGGCCTGTGAGCAGCGGGTACCAGTAATAGATGCCGGCAAAGAGAGAGAAGACGCCAGCCATGGCCATGACGAGATGGAAGTGGGCGACGACGAAGAAGGTGTTGTGAAGGTAGGCGTCGAGAGCGGGCTGGGCGAGGATGGGGCCGGTGAGTCCGCCAGCAATGAAGAAGGAGATGAATCCCAGCGTGAAAAGCATGGGCGTGGCGAGGCGTAGACGGCCGCGAAACAGCATCACGAGCCAGGTGAGGATTTCAGCGGAGCTGGGAACGGAGATGGCGATGGTAGTGAAGCCAAAAGCGGTTCCTGCGTAGGGGTTCATGCCGGAGACGAACATGTGGTGTCCCCAGACGCCGAGGCCGAGGAAGCCGATGAGCAGGGTCGCGATGACCATGAGGCGGTAGGCGGGGACGGGGCGGCGGGTGAAGTTGGCGAGAAGCGATGAGGCGAGCCCCATGCCGGGCAGGATGGCGATGTAGACCTCGGGGTGTCCGAAGAACCAGAAGAGATGGAGCCAGAGCATGGGCGAGCCTGTGCCGTCTCGCTGGGGAATGCCGTTCATGACGGTGCCGGGCGGGAGGAAGAAGCTGGTGCCGCAGTGGCGGTCAGCGAGGAGCATGGATGCGGCAGCGAAAAGAGCGGTGAAAGCGATGACGGTGAGCGAGGAGCTGACGAGCCAGGACCAGACGGTGAGGGGCAGGCGGGTGAAGTTCATGCCGGGGCAGCGGCGGGTGAGGATGGTGGCGAGGAGATTGAGGGACGATGCGACGGCGGCGAGGCAGAAGAGGGCGATGGCGAGGAGCCAGAGGTCTGTGCCGAGGCCTTGTCCGGGGCCGGCAGCGGCGAGGGCGCTGAGGGGCGGGTAAGCGGTCCAGCCGGCGATGGGCGCGCCTTCGGGGACGAAGAAGGCGGCAAGCAGAACGACGAGGGATGCTGTGGTGATCCAGAAGGCGGCGGCGTTGAGGCGGGGGAAGGCCATACGCGATGCGCCGATTTGAGCGTGGAGAACCAGGTTGGGGAAGGCGCTCTGGGGGACGACGGTGAGGACGAAGAAGACCATCAGCGTGGCGTGCATGGTGACGAGGGCGAGGTAGTCCTCGGGGCGAATGGCGCCGTGGATGGGAACGGCGAGGTTGGGCCAGGTGCGATGCAGGCGCATGAGGAGCGAGAGCAGCGTTCCGAGGACGACGGCGATGAGGGCGAGGAAAAGATAGAGGCGCGCGAGGGCCAGGGGGTTGGTGGTGAAGAGGCGGCGCGGTTTTGCTGTAAGCGGTGGGGTGGTCATTGAGATCCACCTAGAGCGGCTGCGGCATTCGTTTTCAGGATGGCGGTCTCGCGGGATGCTAGCCACGTTTCGAATTGGGCTGGAGAGACGACGCGGAGGCGGGCCTGCATGCGGTAGTGGCCGAGTCCACAGACCTGGGAGCAGAGGACGGGGTAGTCGCCGGGAGTGGTGGGCGTGAACTGGAGCATGCCGGTCATGCCGGGGATGGCGTCCTGCTTGAGGCGCATGCCGGGGACGAAGAAGCCGTGGATGACGTCCTGAGCGCGGAGGCGGAGATCGACGGGGCGATTTGCGGGCAGGATGAGGATGGCGGAGACGATGTCGTCGTGGCTGGCGGGGTCGCTGGGATCGAGGCCGAGCGGATTGCCGGTGGGCGCGCTGACGAGGTTGGGTCGGGTCGCGCCGTAGACGCCGTCGGCGCCGGGATAGCGGAAGTACCACTGGAACTGGACTCCGGTGACTTCAACCTCGACCGGTTGCGCAGTGGGGTTTTGTTCACGGCTGGCGGCCCAGAGGCGGTGGCTGCTGACGAGCATCCAGATGTAGAGGGCGGTGATGGCGAGGAGCGCGGTGTAGTCGATGACGAGGAGGGTGCGGCTGGGCTTCGCGGCGGTTGCGGAAGCTTGCGAAGAGCGGGCGGATGCGCGGCGAAGAAGCGCGAGGACGAGAAGAATCTGCGCGGCGACGAAGAGCCAGAAGACGATGGCGAGATTCAGGCGCAGGAGGTGGTCGAGTGCGGTGCCGTTGAGCGCGCCGTTGGGTGGGAGGAAATTCATGAGCCGGTAGCCTGTAGCCGGTAGCTGGAAGCCGGTGACGGCAAGCTCAGGCTATCAGTTAGCGGTCATGAATTGCGGAGCGGACGAGGTCAACGAAGCGCTGGTGGACGCGGCGGTCGGCGGAGAGTTCGGGGTGGAAGGTGGCGGCCATGATGTGGCCTTGTTCGACGAGGACGGGGAAGCCGTCGCGTTCGGCGAGGACTTTGACGCCGTCGCCGGTTTTCACGATACGTGGGGCGCGAATGTAAACCATCTCGAGCGGGCCGCCGGGGAGTTGCGTGTCGCCGGTCTGGATGGCGGAGTCGATCTGGCGGCCGTAGGCGTTGCGTTCGACGGTGGCGTTCAGGACGCCAAGGCTTTGTTGCGGCGGGTGCGTGACTTCGGTGGCGAGGAGGATGCATCCGGCGCAGGTGCCGAAGGTGGGCTTGGAGCGGACGAAGTCCTGGAGGGAGGCGAGGAAGCCGTCGCGTTCCAGAAATCTGAGGAAGGTGGTGGATTCGCCGCCGGGGATGATGAGGCCGTCAATGGCGGCGAGCTGTTCCGGTTTGCGGATCAGGATGGGGTCGGCTCCGGCTTCGCGGAGGGCCTGGGCGTGGGCGTCGTAATCGCCCTGGATGGCGAGTACGCCTATGCGGGGTGAGGATGCGTTTGCCGCAGTGCTGGCCAGTTCGCTCATTGATCTTTGATTTGGTCCAGGATTGCGCGTCGAAAAGCGGGGGACATACGGAAGTTCGTTGCGGTGAGTCTGGACAATGCGCTGGCGAAGTCGAGAAGGCCGCGATTCGCAGCGCGTTGCAGGATTCCGACGGTACCGACCACCGTGAAATGCTTCCGCATTGCTGCGAGGCGTCCTTGCTCATCGTCCATAAGGATGTATTGTGCTGCTACCTGCAGGGCAAGCGAGATTGCTTGTTGCTCACCGACATCCAGGGCATCAATCGAAGGATCGCCAGATTCAAGCGCCGGATGGACTTCGAGCCACGCAGGGGCATTTTCCAACCAGTTCCGTACAAGTGCCGGAGCGCGGGGATGGGTGAGCTCCTGCCGCACAGCGGCCGGAATGAGAACGCGATCGAACAATGGTGGAAGTATGTCGATGTGGCCGATCACCAGAAGGTACCGCAACGGCCCCGAATCGGCGACGACAATCATGCGCTGCGTTTTTCCCGTTCATCCTCGTCCATTTTCCCGATTGCCGTAAGATCCTGCCGAAACTGTTCGAGGCCATACGATCCAGCCTCGACATGGTGTGTGTACAGAAAATCATCCAGTTCAAAACGAGTCTCGAAACCAAGCAAGAGGCGAGCCTGCTTCGCACTGAGAGCGCCGCTGGAGTAGCCCGCGATGACGAGGGCTTCCAGGGCTTCTCGGTCGGGATGTTCATGTTCCGCCAGATCGTCTGGCAACTGAACTGTGATCTGCATTGCGGCCCTCCTATATCGAGCGTTTTTGCGCCGCGAGGCGCGCCCGCCCGTGCGGCCAGCACTCACCAGCCACGGGTTTGGAGCATTTGGGACTGGTCCATGGCGGCTATTGCTAAGCCTTTCATGGCTCCGGTGCATTCTTCGCTGCATTCGGCGAGGATTTTGGGGTCGTCGAAATGCGTGGTGGCGCGGACGATGGCGCGGGCCCGGATGGCGGCTTCTACGGGGTCGGCGAAGTTGTGGCTGTCCTTCATGAAGATGCCGGAGCCAACGAAGACGGCTTCCGCGCCGAGCTGGCGGACGAGGGCCGCGTCGGCGGGCGTGGCGATTCCGCCGGCGGAGAAATTGGGCACGGGCAGCTTGCCGGATTGCGCGACCATGCGGATCAGCTCATACGGCGCGCCGAAGTTCTTTGCAGCGGCGTAGAGTTCTTCTTCGCCGAGGACGGTGAGGGAGCGCATGTCCTTGACGATCTGGCGCATGTGCTTGACGGCGTGGACGACGTCGCCGGTGCCTGCTTCGCCCTTGGTCCGGATCATGGCGGCGCCTTCGGCGATGCGGCGGAGGGCTTCGCCGAGGTCGCGCGCGCCGCAGACAAAGGGCGTGGTGAAGGCGTGCTTATCGACGTGGTAGAGCTCGTCGGCGGGGGTGAGGACTTCGGACTCGTCGATGAAGTCAACGCCGATTTCCTGCAGGACCTGAGCTTCGGCGAAGTGGCCGATGCGGCACTTGGCCATGACCGGGATGGAGACGGTGGCCATGATCTCGCGAATCTTTTTGGGCGAGGCCATGCGGGCGACGCCGCCTTCGGCGCGGATTTGGGCGGGGACGCGTTCGAGGGCCATGACAGCGACCGCTCCGGCGCGTTCGGCGATGACGGCCTGGGCTTCGTCGGTGACGTCCATGATGACGCCGCCCTTCAGCATCTCCGCCAGACCGATTTTGAGGCGCAGGCCCGTGCTTCCAAGAGCCTTATTCCCATTAATTTCTGCCATTTGATCGACCTCGGTTCTGGGCTCTCGAAGTGGGATTAATTCCCTCGCGATCACGCCCATTGATCCTGTTTAGTGTAGCAGCGAGAATGCGCGACCGGATGCAACCGGGATAGTATCCAAGCGCGAGACTGGGCATTTATGAGGCCTTTCCAATGTGCTGATTGCGAGTCTGGCGGGCGCAGTGCAGGAACCAGAGCGCATGGAAACTCAGGCTCCCCAACCCGCGCTGGCAACGGAATTGGTTCTCGGTGCGGAGTCAACGCGTGGGGCGGAGGCTGGGGCACCTGATCCGGATTCGCACACAATGTCGCCTGAACCTACGACGCTTAGCCCATCGGTGGCGCGTCTCCCCGTCGAACTTGAGGTTGCGGTTCCCGTGCGCGAGTTCCGGGTCCGGAACCTGCTTTCTCTCGAGAAGGGAAGCGTGATTGAGACCCGGTGGGCCCATGGAGATGACCTTCCATTATCGGCCGGCGAAGTTCAGTTGGCCTGGAGCGAATTTGGGGTAATTGAGAGCCGATTGGCAGTGCGCGTTACGCGTGTTGCTTGATCCCCGAATGCGGCAGGAAATGAGCAGCACAACGAAGGGACAGAAAAAATGAAGCAGACCTTGCGCGGCGAAGAATCGATTTTTGCTTCTCTCTCGAAGAATGGAATAGTGGGCAGGCTACTCGACCGTTTGCGTGCCCGGTCCCGCCCCCAACCGCGCCTGGCTGTGCTAGAAAGGATCGCGCTGGCACCGCGCCATTCATTGACGCTCATTGAAGCGGAAGGCCGCAAACTGCTGGTGGCCACCTCGCAAGACGGCGCGCCGGCGTTCTATGCGCTGGATGCGATCGGAAGACAAATGGCCGATTCTCGTCACTCCGTGTCTGCCAGGAGGGGCTCGTGCTAGCAATTGTTTTTGCAGCGCGGGCCGCATCGGCCGCAACCGTGCCGTTCTTGCCTGACCTCAACGCGCGCTTGCATCCGTCAGACTCGACTCCCTGGACGATCCTCTTTGTCCTGACGCTGCTCACGTTGCTTCCCGCAATTCTGATGTGCATGACGCCGATGGTGCGACTGCTGGTGGTTTTTCACTTCCTGCGCCAGGCGCTGGGAACACAAACCGCTCCTTCGAATCCGACCCAGCTCGGGCTGGCGCTGATGATGACCTGGTTCCTGATCACGCCGGTGCTGAACCAGGTCGACCAGCAAGCAGTGGAGCCGTATCGAAACGGCCAGATTGACGGCTGGCAGGCCATCGATGAAGGAGCGCAGCCGGTGAAGCATTTTCTTCTGCGCTACGCGCACGAGAAAGACCTGACTGTTTTCACAGCTGCGGGACAAATCCCTCGGCCCAATACCCCGGACGATTTACCGATGCGCGTTGTAGTGCCCGCATACATCCTTTCCGAACTCAAGGCCGGCTTTGCCATCGGAGCCGTGCTGTTCCTGCCGTTTCTTTTGATTGACATGGTCACGGCCGCGATCACGACTTCGATCGGCATGTTTCAACTGCCACCGGTCGTTGTGTCGACACCCTTAAAGATCCTGCTCTTTGTGATGGTCGATGGCTGGAATCTCCTTGCCAATTCATTGATGAAGAGTTTTTGAGGAAACGTGCGATGACTCCCGACATGGTTGCCGAATTGCTTCGCCAGTTGATGAAGGAAGCCATGATTCTGGCTGCTCCTATATTGATCGCGGCCGCAGTGCTGAGCTTTGTGCTGAGTCTGTTGCAGACGCTCTTCGGTGCGCTGAACAGTCTGATCGCCGACTATTCAAGCGGCACCGTGGACACCACCAAGGCCGTAAGCGATACGGCGGCTTTGGGGACGGCGCTCAATTATGTTTCCCAACAGCGAGTGATTATTGACAATTCCATCAACCAGATCAGCGCTTCTTCTCAGGCCGTGAGTAGCGAGCAGACACAGCTCACTTCTGCGCAGACCAACCTGATGCAGGCCGATGTGGCGCAGATTTCAACCCATCTTTCGTTGGCTGAAACTCAGCAGACGGCGCTTGAAGATATCATTTCGCAACTTGGGTCGAACAGCCTGTTCCAGAAACTGCAAGGATGATAAGAGCGATAGGAGTGGAGAGGATTTTGCAAAATGCCCGCGAGAGAAGGGAGAGATTTCCCCGTGACGGAGTTTGCGCGCAGTCTACGCCCTTTGCGGTGCGGCTCGCGATCTCTCGAAAGGGTTCAGCGAGGCAACTACATGGGCATGGGTCCGTCTCAATGAGAGCTTCGACGCGTCACTCCCGCGCTGCAATGCGGACTCGGCGGCTTTGCCATAGGCAGCCATGATGGTTTCGTGGTACACCCACGAAAAGCTTTCCAGAACACGCTCCTCGACAGTGGGGTGGCTTGTCCGGAGCATCGATTCCGTGTTGCCGG
>PMSS01000009.1 GCA_003167515.1 Acidobacterium sp.
GTGCCGTGCCATCGAGTGATCGGAGCGAATGGAAAGCTGACCGGCTACGGCGGCGGACTCGACCGCAAGCGCTGGCTGCTGGAGCACGAACGCGGCGCGCTATTCGTGGCGGAGCGCCAGGATGGGATCCACGCGCAGAGCGCGCCGGGCGGGCAGCAGCGCGGCTAGGGCCACGGTGCCGGCAAAAAGCCCGATCACAACAAAATACGTGACCGGATCCAGATGGCTGATCCCGTAGAGTTCACGCCGTAGAATCTGCGACAAAGCCGCCGCCGCCCCCACCCCCAACAGCAAGCCGATCACGACCGGCCGGGAGAACTGCCGTAGTATGATCGAGACGACGTGAGCCGGCTGAGCCCCCAGCGCCATGCGGATTCCGATCTCGCTTGTCCGCCGCGCTGTCGCGTACGCCAGAGTCCCATACAGCCCAATCGCCGTCACCAGCAGCGCGCACCCCGCAAAAAATACCGAGAGCAGCGCCATCATCCGCTCCGCGCTCAGCGAGTCGTCCACCGTCGTCATCGCCGGCGCAGGAATCCCCGGCGCCATCCGCCGCGCCAGCATCCGCGCCGCGCTCGCCACCGATCCCGCATCTCCATCCGTCCGCACCACCGCGTAGTACGAAGGCGAGTGCCGCCCTTCCTGCATCATCGCCGCATACGCCGTGGCCGGTGCCGGTTCCCGCATGTTCTCGTATTTCGCATCCCCCACCACCCCGATCACCTCATACGGAATCGAAGGCGCGATGGGGCCGTCGCTCTTTTTCACAATCCGCCCCAGCGGGTCCTCATGCGGGAACAGCTCCTTTGCCGCCCTCTCGTTCAGGATGATCTTCAGCCCTGTATCCTTCGTATCGTTCCACCGGAAATCGCGCCCCTCCAGCATCGGAATGCGCATCGTCTGAAAATAGTCCGGGCCCACCGCGTTCAGATTGGTGTCATGGCCTGCATCAGAGCCGGCGGCAAAGTCCTCGTCCCACGTTTCTTCCCTGAGCGGCACAATCAGTGCGAAGCTGACATTCCGTACTCCGGGCAAATGGCTCAACCCTTCGCCCATGTCATGATAGAAATCCATCACCGCCGCGTGGTCCATCCCGCTCTTGTCCATGCTGAACGCCACATTCTCCACGCCCCGTGGATCGAACCCCTCCCCCGACCGGTACAGCCGCACCAAACTCGAAGCCAGCAGTCCTGCCCCCACCACCAGCACCAATGCGAGCGCCACTTCCACTGACATCAGCACCCGCGGCAGCCAGCGGCTGCGCTCGTGCGCCTGCGTCGTGTGCTGTCCGGTCTTGATCTGCTCCTGCAGTTCGCTCGATGTCGCCCGCAGCGCCGGTACCAGCCCAATCACCAGCGTCGTCAGCACCGCCGCCAGCGCCGCAAAGCCGAACACCCGGATATCGAGTGAAGTATCCAGATGCGCTTCGGGCGTTCCGCTCAGCAGCAGCGCACCCAGCGCCCGCCCCACCAGCGGTGCCACTGCCAGCCCGATCGCCGTGCCCACCACGCCGATCAGAAGGCTCTCGGTCAGCAATTGCTGCGTCAGCCGCCTTCGCGTAGCCCCCATGGCCAGTCGCGTCGCCAACTCGCGCTCCCGTGCTGCCCCGCGCGCCATCAGCAGGCTGGTCAGGTTTAGGCACGCCAGCAGCAGAATTCCCCCGCACATTGCGAACACCGCCACCAGCGGTTTGCGAAACTCCTCCCGCAAATACGTGAATCCCGCCGACCCCGATTCGGCCCTGAACTGAAAATGCCGCTTCAGCTGTTGATTCACCCATCCTTCGTCGTTAGCATTCTCATGCAGCACCGCGCTGGTCGCCGCCTCCACCTGCGCATTTGCGTCGCCTATCGTCACCCCAGGCTTCAGCCGGCCCATCGCCGTCAGCCACCAGCCGTGGATGCCGTCCTTCGTCAGGTTCTGCTCGCCGTTCAGCACCGGCTCCGTCGCCAGCGGCACAAAAACATCCGGCCGCTCCAGCGGGTTCGCTCCTATAAATCGCTTAGGCATCACCCCCACCACGGTGAACACCGTGTTGTCGATGGTCAGCTTCCGCCCTACCACATCCCCTGCGCCGTCGAACCAGCTTTTCCAGAAATGCTCGCTGATCACCACACCGAATCCCGCCGGATCCCCGCCCTTCCGGTCGTCCTCCGCTGTCAGGGTCCTTCCCAGCAGGGGAGCTGTCTCCAGCGCCGGAAAATATCCGCCGCTCACGTAATCCCCCACCACATTCTCGTTCCCCTCGCGCCCCCGCACCTGCAGCTTGTCGCCGTTGAACGCAAATACCGTCGCAAAGGTTTCATGCCGCGCCTCCAGTCCTCGAAACAGCGGCTCCGGAAAGCTGTAACCCAACGTCTTCCCATCCCGCGCCATCCCCAGCACCGCCAACTGATCGCTGTGCGGCACCGCCAGCGGCCGCAACAGCAGCCCGTCGATGATCGAAAATACCGTCGTGTTTGCTCCCACACCCAGCGCCAGCGTCAGCAGCGCCACCACCGTAAATCCCGGCGACTTCCGCAGTAACCGTGCCGCAAAACTCACATCCCGCCCAAAATTCTCCACGCCGCGAAGCTGCCACAGCTCCCGCAGCCGCTCCTGCCATCGCCCTGCGTTCCCGAATCGCCGCCGTGTCGCCATCTCCACCTCCGCCTCCGTCACTCCTTCGCGCAACAACTTCGCCCGCAACAACTCCTGGTGAAACTCCAGTTCCTCCGCCATCTCGCGGTTCATCCGCCCCCGCCGAAACAGCCCCTTCACCCGCAGCAAAAATTCGTGCAGATTTTCGCCCATCCCCTCACCCCGCCTGCATCACAAACGCCAC
>PMSS01000290.1 GCA_003167515.1 Acidobacterium sp.
TCCGGATGCGCCTTCTCAATCTCATCGAGCAAAATCACCGAATACGGCCGCCTCCGCACTGCTTCAGTCAGCTGCCCGCCCTCGTCATACCCAACATAGCCCGGAGGCGCGCCGATCATCCGCGCCACAGCATGCTTCTCCATGTATTCCGACATGTCGAGCCGTATCATCGCCTGCTCGTCGTCGAACAAGAACTCCGCCAGCGCCCGCGCCGTTTCCGTCTTCCCAACGCCTGTCGGCCCGAGGAAAATAAACGACCCAATCGGCTTTTTCGGATCGCTCAGCCCTGCGCGCGATCGACGAATCGCATTCGCCACGGTGCTCAGAGCCGCATCCTGTCCGACCACGCGCTCCTTCAGCCGGTCTTCCATCTGCACCAGCTTCCGCACCTCGCCCTCGAGCATCCGCGACACAGGAATCCCCGTCCACTTGCTCACGATCTTCGCAATGTCTTCCTCGTCTACTTCCTCCTTCAGCAACCGCGGCGCACCGCCCTTGCCATCCTGCAGAGCATCCAGCCGCTTCATCTCCGCTTCCAGTTTCGGAAGCTCGCCGTACTGGATCTGCGCCGCCCGCTCCAGATTTCCGCGCCGCGTTTGCTCTTCAGCCTCAAACCGCAGCGTCTCGATCTGCTTTTTCAGATCGCTCAGCCTCGTAATCGCCTCGCGCTCCTTCTGCCACCGCGCACGCAGCGCCGTCGCCCTCTCGCGCAACTCCGCCACTTCGCGCTCCACCACCTTCAACCGCTCCTTTGAGTTCGGATCGCTCTCGTGCTTCAGCGCCTCGCGCTCAATTTCGAGCGACGTCGCCTGCCGCTCCAGCTCATCGATCTCCGTCGGCACGCTCCCAATCTGGATCGCCAGCGAAGCCGCAGCCTCATCCACCAAATCAATCGCCTTGTCCGGCAAAAACCGGTCCGAAATGTAGCGATGCGACAACGTCGCCGCCGCCACAATCGCCGAGTCCCGAATCCGCACCTTATGGTGCGACTCGTAGCGCTCCTTCAGCCCCCGAAGGATCGCGATCGTGTCCTCCACATTCGGCTCGCCCACATACACAATCTGAAACCGCCGTTCCAGCGCCGCGTCTTTCTCGATGTACTTCCGATACTCGTTCAGCGTCGTAGCGCCAATCGCCCGCAGCTCGCCCCGAGCCAGCGCCGGCTTCAACATGTTCGACGCATCAATCGCTCCCTCCGCCGCGCCAGCACCCACCAGCGTATGCAACTCGTCGATGAACAGAATGATCTGCCCATTCGACTCCTCGATCTCCTTCAGCACCGCCTTCAGCCGATCCTCAAACTCGCCGCGATACTTCGCCCCGGCGAGCATCGATCCCAGGTCCAGCGAGATCACCCGCTTGTCCCGCAAAATCTCCGGCACATCGCCGTGTACAATCCGTCGCGCCAGGCCCTCGACGATCGCCGTCTTACCCACGCCCGGCTCGCCAATCAGCACAGGATTATTCTTCGTCCGCCGTGACAGCACCTGGATCACGCGCCGAATCTCCTCGTCGCGCCCAATCACCGGGTCCAGCTTCCCGCGCCGCGCGAGCTCGTTGAGGTCCTTCGCATACTTCTCCAGCGCCTGGAACTTCGCCTCAGGATTCTGATCCGTCACTCGCTGGCTCCCGCGCACCGTCGCCAGGCTCTTCAGCACCGCATCGTGCGTGGCTCCGAGCGAAGCCAGCAGCAGCTGCGCCCCATCGTTCTTCTGCCGCGTCAGCGCCAGCAGCAGGTGCTCCGTCGAAACGTACTCGTCCTTAAAATTCTCCGCCTCTTTGAACGCCTGATCGAACACCTGGTTCAGCGCGTTCGAAGCCCCCGGCTGCGCCGACGCCCCACTCACCTTCGGCAGCTGCGCCACCGCCTCCTGCGCCTTCGTTTCCAGCTGCCCCACCGGCACGCCAATCTTGTCGAGGACGGCAGGAATCACGCCCTCCTTATCGCCCAGCAACACCGCCAGCAAATGAAGCGGCAGTATCTCCGGGTTCCCATTCTCCGCCGCAAGCTGGCTCGCATTCTGCACAGCCTCCTGCGACTTCACCGTAAATTTGTCCCACCGTATCGCCATAAATCGCTACCTCAAATTTCGTTTCCGTTTTTCCAAACGTCCGCAACAACAATCGTCGCCTAATCAAAATCAAATGTCACCTCGTGGGAGATCATTCGCGTAAGCGAAGAATCCCAGTCGAAGGACCTTGCCCCCGTCTTGCCCTCGAAAAAAGGCGGCCAGCGACAACCGCCGCTGACCGCCCAAAAGCTGCACTTGAAGACCGCCGTTCAGGCCGCCTGCGGGTCCTTCTTAACGGCCTCGATCGGCTTCTGAGCGCCGATCTCTACCTTGATCTGCTTCGGCTTCGCCTCTGCCCGCTTCTCCAATTCAAGCCTCAGCACGCCCGCTTCGTAGCTCGCCTTCACGCTCTCCGGATTCACCGTGTTCGGAATCGTGAACGACCGGTAGAAGCTGCCATAGCGCCGCTCGATCCGGTGGAAGTTCTCTTCCTTCTCTTCCTTATCGAACTTGCGCTCGCCTTTCACAGTCAGCACGTTGTTCTCGAGCTGAATGTCCAGATCGCTCTCCTTCAAGCCCGGAACTTCCAGCTTCAGCACGATCTTGTGCTCGTCCTCGTAGATGTCCACTGGCGGCGCAAACGCCGCAGAGACCAAGTCGCCGTCGCCCTGATTGCTCCGGTTGTACTCCTGGAAAATCGAGTTCATGCGGTTCTGCAAAGCCAGCACATCACGAAACGGATCAAACCGAGTAATCGCCATAACAAACCCTCCATGCAAAGAAATTTTCGAAGTCGGAGCATTCCTCATGTTTTGAGGAGGAACGCCACAGACATCTGATGAGGACTATAGCATAGACGATTCATAAAATATGAGTGCGTTGATATAAGATTAACGAACGAGAGAATACTCGCTCATTCTAAAGGTTTTCTCAATATTCCGGGTGATTTGGAAACCGCCTCTGGTGCGTTCCACCGTCGAATTTGCCACGATCCCGTGTACAGTCCGCAACCGCGCCAACCCCGAACCCATCCCCGCCAACACCCCCGAGGAATACCGATTCTCCCTCCACGCCGCCGACCACGTCTTCCTCAAAGGACACCGCATCATGGTCCAGGTCCAGAGCGCCTGGTTCCCCCTCGACGACCGCAACCCCCAAACCTGGGTCCCCAACATCATGACCGCCCAGCCCTCCGACTACCAACCCGCCGAACAACACTTCTACGCGTCGTCCCACATAGAACTCTCCATCCCCAATAACCAACCCCAACCATAAAAACAAATGTCATCCTGAGCGAAGCATCCGAATACGTTGCGCCCGATTTTTGGGCGCAACAATCAATTCAATCGCAAGTCGAAGGACCTGCGTTTGCTGTCATCCCGAGCAAGTCATCGCAGACGACCGAGTCGGATGGCGCCTCGCGTTTCTCTCTATGGACCCCGGCGATGGGGCCCAACATTCGTGGCTGGTGTAGTTCGCGCGTTGGGGTTGCATCCTGGTTGAGCTTGCTGTTAAGCGCAAGCAGGGTGGGTCCTGCGAAGCAGGACTGCGGAAGAAGCCCCGGGCTTCAGCCCGGGGAACCATGGCACCAGGACGGTGGCCTTCAGGCCCGGTGCAGCCTTGGCTGTTTCATTGCGCGTAATGCCCGATTGGCGACCGCATTTCGACGCGCCGCCCTACGGAGCCTTGCCCAGGCCTGAATCTTCGACTACGCGCCGATTATAGACGGGCAGAAAGCCGTCCGCGGAGTTGCAGCGCCTGGTCCTCTTCTGGGGGTACGTGACTCATGTAGGATACCGGCAAGAGTTTTTCGCGCGGGGAAGCCATCTGTGTACATCAGCAAGATTTCTTTGAAGAATATCCGCGGCTTTGAATCCTTAGAGTTCGATCTGGATAGGGGCGGCGAGGTGTACGCCGGATGGACGGTCTTCACGGGGAGTAACGGATCAGGGAAATCGTCCCTCATGCGTGCGATCGCCACCTGCATCGTCGGCAGAGATACGACTCGTGCCCTGGAGACGAGCTTTCGTGGATGGATACGGGAGCCAAGCAATGGCGAGAAATCCGCGATCAGCCTCGACATCGTCTCGGTTCGCGGGGACGAATCCAGAAAAGGGCAGCCAACCAAGAAGCCATTCACGGCCCGGCTAGAACTCAAAGAGAACGGATCTGAGCCAACCTTGGTAGACGCATCTCCAAAGAAGAAAAAGAAGAAGGCAGTCGCGGAGCACACGATTTGGGCCAATCCCTCCAAGGGATGGTTTGCATGCGGGTACGGGCCGTTTCGGAGAGTGTTCGGCGCCTCTGCAGACGCCCAGCGCACGATGACGGCTCCGCGGACGAATGCGTGGGTGACCCTTTTCAAGGAAGAGGCCTCGCTCCTCGAAGCGGATAAATGGATGCGTGATCTGGATTACCAAGCTCTCGAGGGCAAGGAAGAGAAGAAGAAGGCGAGGGATATCCTCCTGGAGATTCTTCGAGATGATTTTCTTCCAAGGGCAATCAAAATTGAGGGCATCAGTTCCAGCGGCTTGTCTCTGAAGGACGGGAACGGCGTCGACCTCTCGTGGACAGCAATGAGCGACGGCTATAGGGCCGCACTCGCCCTGCTTGTCGACATTCTCCGACACATGATTCAGGCCTTCGGCGTCGAGAACCTGGTCGAGAGGGTTGACGGCCGCCTACAGATTGCCCACAGCGGTGTGGTGTTAATCGACGAGATCGACGCTCATCTGCACCCTGAGTGGCAGCGAGAAATTGGGTTCTGGCTCAAACGCCATTTCCCTAAGGTTCAATTTCTAGTGACAACGCACAGCCCCATCATCCTCCAAGCTGCCGACGCCAACGGGTTATTTGTCTTGCCTGAGCCTGCCAGTAATGAGAGGCCGCGCAGGCTCGCGCAAGAGGAATATCAAAAGATCGTCGCTTCCAGGCCGGATTCCATTTTGTTGTCGCCCGCGTTTGGCTTAGAGAATACGCGTTCTGAGCCGGTGGTGGAGAAACGCGCTCGTTACTCGCACTTGCAGGCAAAGAAGCGTGCAGGCCGCAGGCTCACCGCCGCCGAGGCTGCCGAATGCATGGACCTCCTTCCGTTTGTCTCAGTAGACGAGGAGGTCTAGCGGGCGATGCGCAGGATCGAGCGAGCTGCCTTAGCTCAGGAAACTTGCAATGGGCTCCTAATGCTCCAGGATGCAGTCGATGCCCAGCGCGGGCAGGCAGCCTTCGATCCAGTGGACCACTGGAAAGGAAAGCGCACCTCACTACATATCCTCGCCGTATACGCGACCTTAAAGCGTATGGCCGGACCGCGCGAACGGTGTATGTATTGCGTAGACTCCCAGGGTAGCGACATCGAGCATTTCTGGCCCAAATCCCCGCACTTTGATCGAATGTATCAGTGGGAGAATCTGCTGATCGCCTGTACACAATGCGGGCGATTCAAAGGACACCAGTTTCCACGCGCCGAAGATGGAGCGCCGCTGTTGATCGATCCGTCTGCAGAAGACCCCTGGCAGTTTCTTGAATTCGATCCGGTTACAGGAAATCTTAATGCCCGCTATTTGTTAACCACAGAAGCATATTCCCCCAAAGGGGAGACCACTGTAAGGGTGCTTCATTTGGATAGGCGGGAGGGCGTGGCCGCTGGCTACCTTAAGACGTATCGGCGCTTAAGCCAAGTTTTCGCGGGCTGGCTAAATCAACCCCTACCCCGCAACTACATTGAACAGCTCCGTGAAGCCGACGATCACGGCCTTCTTGGCTGGTTTTTGAATGGTTCGGGCCAGAACGAGTCTTCGCTTTCGCGCTTTCGCAAACGTTATCCGGATGCTTGGGCCGAGTGCCAGCAATCTTTCTGTTGAGCAGGCCGCCCCCGACGCTGTTGCACCAACTGCCCCGCAAATTGTCCGAACCACAAAAGTGGGCACCTTCGCCCTATTTCTAGCGAAGGGGGAGCCGCACGTCGCTCAAGGGCGTCGACCGCCCGCAACCCCGACGTTTTCCACCAATCTGTCAACCCCCCGTGCAAAACTCCAAAGTAATAACCCCTGATTCCCCACCACTTACCCGCCATAACTCCCAAAGAAAGTTGGCAGTGTTTCCCTCTCAATCTGGTATTCTATACTTATAGAGTAGAAAAAAAGCCTGCCATCGCGGCAGGTATTTCTGTTGATGGATGAACGAGCGAACCAGCTACCGAGCCCCCGAGGCCATCTGTTACGGCCCGTCTGCTATCTGCCATGTTTTCAAATAAGCAGCCGCAA
>PMSS01000222.1 GCA_003167515.1 Acidobacterium sp.
ACGGCACCAACGTCAAGACCGGCAAAAGTAAGTGTGACCTCGCCCAGCAACTCCGCTCCGACATTCAGAAATTCAAATCCCAGGTCGATCGCGTCGTCGTCATCTGGTGCGGCTCTACTGAAATCTTCCTCGAGCCCGCCCCCTGCCATGCCACCGTCGAGTCCTTCGAGAAGGCCCTCGTCGACAACGACCCCGCCATCGCCCCCTCGCAGATCTACGCCTACGCCGCCCTCAAAGAAGGCGTCCCCTTCGCCAACGGCGCGCCCAACCTCACCGTCGACCTGCCCTGCATGATCGAGCTCTCCCGCCAGACCGGCGCGCCCATCTGCGGCAAGGACNNCTCGGCAACCGCGACGGCGAAGTTCTCGACGACCCCGAGTCCTTCAAGACCAAAGAAGAATCGAAGTTAGGCGTGCTCGATTACATCCTTCAGCCCGATAAGTACCCAGATTTATACGGCAACATCTATCACAAGGTTCGGATCAACTACTATCCGCCCCGCGGCGACAACAAAGAAGGCTGGGATAACATCGACATCTTCGGCTGGCTCGGCTACCCCATGCAGATCAAAGTCGACTTCCTCTGCCGCGACTCCATCCTCGCCGCCCCCTTAGCCCTCGACCTGGTTCTGTTCTTAGACTTAGCCCAGCGCACGCCCGAACTAAGCCACCTCGGCATCCAGGAGTGGCTCAGCTTCTTCTTCAAGAGCCCTCAAAGCGCCCCCGGCCTCTATCCAGAACATGACCTCTTCATCCAGTCGATGAAGCTCAAGAACACGCTCCGCCACATCATGGGCGAAGACCTGATCACCCACTTAGGCCTCGAATACTACGACTAACGATTTGCCATCGAGGCAGCCGCGCTTCGCGCAAATGCAAAAACGCAAAAGGCTCCTTCTCGGAGCCTTTTGCTGTTTGTACCCGCACCGAGGTTCACCGGAAATCGAAAAGCCGGGCCGGACTCGAACGCGCCGATAAAAGATGTCGGTCAGAAGTTTCACGTGCGGTACACTTTCAACTGCCACCCTGAAACGTGATTTTTGGATGGTTCTGTACGCCGATGTCACCAGAGGAATTTGCTCGGGCCCTCGGCAGAAGCCGGGTATATCGGCACCGGAACGGGGGCTGGCCGCGAATCGATGGACGTGGATCAAATTCTTCGGAATCTGCTCACCTCTAGGCAGCTAGAACCTTATATCCGTCACATTCGTTTCCCTCATTACAAAAACCTCCAGCCTAAATCGAGGCTCGACTTCACCTATCCACTCACCGCTCTTGTTGGCGCCAACGGTACAAATAAGAGCTCCGTGCTGCGAGCACTTTACGGCTGCCCCGGCAATAACAATCTCGGCAATTTCTGGTTCTCAACTAAGGTCGACCCAATTGAAGATACCGGCGACAGACCCCGATTCATTTACGGCTACATTAACCAACATCTGGATCGAATCGTGGAAGCGATCAAGACCAGAATTCAGAAGAAGAGCGACCCCGATTATTGGGAACCATCCCGCCCCTTGATCGGCGACGGAATGGAGCCGATGCCTCCCTTGCATGGGGCCCACGAGCCCGGACGCTCCAAGACGAGGTGGGACACAATTACGAAACCTGTTGTGTATATGGACTTCAGGAGTGAAATAAGCGCGTTTGACAAGTACTTCTATCACGGCGATCTCATCGCCACTCTGCGAGTAAGGACGAAGCAGGATTTTATTCGTAGACGATCAACCCACCTCCGATCCGTAATCGACCAGAACCTCACGAGCCATTTGTTTCATGGACGCGAGAGATTGACTCCCCCAGTGAATCGACTTCTATCCCAGCATGAGCTCAGTGCAGTTTGCGCAATACTCGAGCGAAAGTACTCCTCGATTCGAATCATTGGCCATGAACTGTTTACGCTCCGTGGCGTGAGCGCAATCCTTGAAAACCAGTCGCGCAGCTACTCGGAGGCTTTTGCTGGAAGTGGAGAGTTTTCAATTGTAATGCTGGTGGTGAAGATACTGGAAGCGCAAGAGCGCTCACTGATTCTCCTTGATGAACCGGAGGTGTCACTGCACCCGGGCGCACAAGAGCGTCTCGTCACCTTTCTGCTGGACCAGATCAAGAAGAAGAAGCACCAGATTGTCATTAGCACACATTCGCCGATGATGATTCGGCGACTGCCAAGCGATGCAATAAAGCCGTTTCATCTGGACAAAACGGGTGTGGTCGAGGTGCTATCGAATGCGCTGCCCGAAGAGGCATTCTTCTATCTGGGAGAGCCTCTCCTAGGGAAGAGGCTCGTAATCGTGGAGGACCGACTGGCGGCTGAACTCGTGAAGTCCGCTCTACGCCCACTGGGTGAGGCCGCGTTTCAGATATTTGACGTTCGATTTTTTCCCGGCGGTGCTGACACCCTGTACGCTAAATATTTGCCGGTCTATTCGAACGAGGGTAGGAAGGACATCTTCGTTCTGCTAGACGGGGACAAACGTCGGCAGAACGAGATGCCAGATCCCAACACTGTTCCCACGAGCGAAAACGGGGCCCTCGGCCAGAAGATTCTGGCGTTTACTGGCGTCGAGGTTCAATTCCCGGTCGATAGCGGAGGGAACGGCGGGAATCAGACCCAGCTTATCGAGGCGCGCCGCCGGTACATGATGTGGGTAAGATCACACGTCAGCTTTCTTCCGGGCAGCAGCCCAGAGGAATTCGTCTGGGAGAACATGACCCAAGATTCCATTTCAGAATGGGTCACGTCCGGCGACGCGAAAGCAAAATTTCGCGAGTTGACGAAGCTGGAACTGCAATATTCAGACTTCGAATCAGTATCGGCAGACGAGATTTTCGCAACGCAGAAGATACGGCTCGCCAGGATTTTGGATTCACCAGCATTTGAGCAGTTTGCTATTCATGTGCAACAGTTTCTTTCAGTGGGTGCGCCCGCCGGTGGGCAACTATGAAGATGCGAGTATTTGATTTCTTCTCAGGATGTGGGGGGACGAGCTGTGGGTTTAAGCAGTCAGGCATGGAAATCGCATTTGGTGTGGACATAGACCCTGACTCAGGCCGGACATTTCGAAAGAATTTTCCCGAAGCGACTTTTCTTGAGGCCGACATTAGACGCCTCGATCCTTCGCTCTTGACGCCTCTGCTGCGGGACAGGTCAGCGCCTGTTCTCTTCTGCGGCTGTGCACCTTGTCAGCCCTTTTCGAGGCAAAACAAGAGCAGAAAGCGTAACGATCCCCGGATGAATCTACTTGCGGAATTTGGACGCTTCATAAGGTATTGGAAACCGGACTATGTTTTCGTCGAAAACGTACCGGGACTCCAGAGGGTCGGAAAGGACGGTGGGCCACTACGGCAGTTCGCCCGGCTGCTTGCTAAAGAGGGGTACTCGTTTGCGTCGGACGTGGTCCCGGCCCTTTGGTTTGGAGTTCCGCAGAAACGTGAGCGCCTCGTGCTCCTTGCAAGTCTAGCGGGGAGGATCGATCTGCCCGAGGCGACTCACGGCCCTGGAAAAAAACGTCCTAGTTACTCCACCGTGAGGGATTGGATCGGCGACCTGGCGAAGATCCGAGCGGGAATGGCATGCTCAAATGATCCAGATCATGAGGCTGCGGCGCTCTCGCCCTTGAATCTAAAACGGATATCGTCAACCCCTGAGGGTGGCGGCCGAGAGTCGTGGCCGCGCCATCTCTGGCTCAAGTGCCACAAGAATCATTCTGGGCATTCCGACGTTTACGGGCGGCTCAATTGGGATGCGCCTGCCAGCGGTCTGACAACTCGTTGTATCAGCTATTCCAACGGTCGCTTTGGACACCCAGAACAAGATCGTGCGCTGAGTGCCCGCGAGGCCGCCTGCCTTCAAACCTTTCCTCGAAGTTACCGGTTCATCGGGTCACTTGAGTCAAGAGCACGCCAAATCGGAAACGCGGTTCCTCCTCTCATGGCTCTGCGGATCGGCCAGCAGGTAAAAAGGCATTTCGCTTCGGTGAAGGGTGGCTAGAACGTAGGCGCGTCGCTCGGGGAGCCCATTGCCGTTCCTGTCGTTTCCCGCCGCCGCTCCCTATCCGCACCGCCGTCCGCAAGCCAGACCCTGTACCCTGACCCCATGGTCACCCTCGAAACCGTCTGGCAAACCGGCCTGACCTTCCCCAACGTGGAAAAATCGACCTCCTGGGGAGCCCCCGCCCTCAAGGTCCGCGGCAGCCTCATGGCCTGCGTCCCCACCAACAAAGCCGCCGAGCCCGGCTCGATCCTCATCCGCATCGACCGCAACGACCGCCCCGCCCTCCTCGCCGAGTCGCCCGACCTCTACTACGCCCCGGACCACTACCTCAACTACGATTCCGTCCTCGTCCGCCTCCAACACCTCACGCCCGAAATCCTCCACGACCTCCTCGCCATGGCCCACAAATTCGCTACCCGCAAGCCCGCCGCCCGCAAGCCGAAGTAGCATTTTGCCTGAGCCCTGAACTCTAAGCCTGGAACCCTACAACTCGATCAATCCACTCTCCACATCCCGTTCCGCCGCCGCCAGGCGCTCCGGCCGCCCCAAATCCCGCCAGTAAGCCCCATCCGCCCGAAATGCCATCACCCGTTCCCCCTCACCCGCCAGCCGCAAATAAGCGTCGATGATCGAAAACGCCCCCGCTTCCCGCATCTGCCCGAAAATCCGCGGCGAAACCACATGGACCCCCGCAAACGCCAGCGCTTGCGGCCCCGTGAGGTCCCGTACCATCTCAACATCCCCCTTCATCCGCCGTCCGCAAAGCATCAAATCCTCATCGAAAAGCAACATTCGCGAAGCCTCCCGCGAAGCCACCGCCAAAGTAGCCAGCGCGCCCCGCTCCCGATGCGCCTCCGCCATCGCACCCAAATCAATCGAGCTGATCACATCCACGTTATGCAAAAAAAACGGCTCGTCCCGACCCGCCCCATCCCCCGCCAGAAAAAAGGCCGCAGCCTTCTTCAGCCCGCCGCCCGTATCGAGAAGCGTTTCCTCGCGCGAAACCTCAATGCGCATCCCAAAATTTCCATGAGCCGCGAGATACGCGACGATCTTTTCCGCAAAGTGATGCGCATTCACCACCACTTCACGCACCCCGAACCCGTGCAGCCGCTCCAGCACGATCTCCAGCAAGGTCCGCCCCGCCACCGTCACCAGCGCCTTGGGCCGATCATCGGTCAGCGGCCGCAGCCGCGTTCCCAACCCCGCGGCCAGCACCATCGCCCTCACGTGACCGCCCTCACGGCGCAGTCTTCTCCAGCTCTATCCTTTCCGACCCCAACTTCTCCAGTTCCATCTTCTCCAATTCCACGTGCCGCACCATCACCTCCACCCCGCTCACCCCGCGCAGATGCTTCGCCAGTCTCTCCGCCAGATACACCGACCGGTGCTGTCCGCCCGTGCACCCAAACGAAACCATCAGGCTGTTGAATCCGCGCTTCAGATAACTCGCCACACTCGCGTCCACCAGCGAAACCGCGTTCGCCAGAAACTGATGCACGCTCTCTTCCTGATTCAAAAACTCGATCACCGCCGCGTCCTTGCCCGTCAGCGTCCGGAACCGCTCCTCACGCCCCGGATTCGGCAACCCCCTCGCATCGAACACAAACCCGCCGCCATGCCCCGTCCCATCGCTCGGCGCCTGCCGATGAAATGAAAAACTGAACACCCGCACCGTCAGCGTCCTCGCGCTCCCCGCCAGGCCCTGCAGCTTAGGCGAATCCTGCATCGACCGGAAGCACTCCAGCAAGGTGGGCAGCGCAATCGGCAGCTCCACGTTCTCCCCCAGCCAGCGCAGGTTCTCGAGCGCGTACGGAACGCTTTGCAGAAAATGCGCCTTGCGCTCATAGAAGCCGCGAAACCCGTACGCCCCCAGCGCCTGCATGAT
>PMSS01000456.1 GCA_003167515.1 Acidobacterium sp.
GTCGAGGTGAACCCGGTGATCGACGAGCATAACCGGACGGCGGATCTGGCGGTTGAGCTGATTTCTTCGGCGTTCGGAAAGAAAATTCTGTAGAGCAGCCACTACGCCCCGCGGACGATTCGCACCGGCGGATTCTGTGCCGTGCTGTGGGTCAAATGCTCAAGCGGCAGACCTTGACGACGCGATTGCTGTAGGGACACGGGAGTGCGGTGTTCGCGTTGGGAGCCAGCAGAAGCCAGTTGGCACCGAGGGGTCTGAGGGCAGCGAGGCGGTCGGCATCGGTCATGGAATCGACGGCCATCTCGGCATTACTTTCACGAAGCCAGCGATCGGCGAGCGGGGGCAACAGAGCGGCTACGCCTGCATCCTTATCATCCGCGAGCTGGTCGCGCTCGCTGATGGCGCGGAAGCCCTGCTGATCCTCACCGGGAAGTGCGCCGAGGTGGGGATTGAAGGCGAAGACGGCATCGGGCGGGGTATTAGCGCGAATCCAGAGAAACGCCTGCTCCCAGGGATTGGCCATGTGGGTGGTGGGCGACTCAATGGGAGAGGAATCCGCCCAGAGGATGCGCTGCACACCAAACATGAGGAAGAGCAGGCCAGCGAAAACACAGCCAGCGGCAGGCCCGGACTTCCATCTGAGCTGGTCCAGAATGCCGCCGAGAAGAAGCACGCCCAGCAGGTAGATGAGATGAAAGCTGCGGAGAACCTGAAAGGGCACGAGGGGGAACGGTCCGGAAGGAGGAACGAAGAGAGCGGCGACGAGAACGCCGGCGACTCCCAGGAGAACGCAGGTGAAGCAGACTGCGCCTTTCGTCGTGGAGATCCCGAGCTTCCATGCGGCGAGGGAGAGAAGCAGGAGAGGCAGCACCAGCCCCAGGACCTCAAACCATTGCCAGCGGGCGAGAAACAGGAAGGGACGCAACTGCATGGCCTCGCGATAGGCGGGGGAAACGGGAAGATGGTGTGCGGCGGCGAAGACGAGGCCGGACGCAGCACAGGCAGCAAGGCAGAGGACGATGGCGGTGCGGACGCGGCCGGCAGCGACGAAGGCATGCAGGATGACAAACATGATCGCGAAGACGGCCATGAGCGGATGCATGAGTCCTGTGAGCAGCAACAGAAGGAGGGCCCGGAACCATTTGCGATCGATGCAGGCGGCGACGGCAAAAAGGCTGAGGGGCGTGGAAAAGGATCGCGCAGTAACGTAGGGATCCATGAGGGAAAGGGCGGTGCCGGCGGCCGGCAGGGTAAAACAGGCGGCGGCCAGGTAAACCGCGCACCAGCGGGCCGAGTGGGTAACGAATAGACGGAAGGCCACCATGCGGCAGGCCGAAAGAAACGCGAAGATCGAAATGAGATGGGTGGTAAAGAGCAGCCAGGCGAGCGGGAGACCAAGATGGCGCACGACACCGGCCAGGATATAGGCAAAAATGGAAAAACGCGTGTGCGCGGTTACAAATGCGGCGTTGACCGGATAGAGCGAAGGATCGAGCAGGCGGCGGACGCCGGCAACGTAGATTCCGGCATCGTCTGCAAAAGGATGATAGCCGTGCACGAGGAGCACGACGGGCGTGAGGAGTGCCAACCGCGCCGCGGGCGCCAGAGAAAAAGGCCTGGCAAATGCCGGGGACAGATCCGCAGTGAGAACGTCGACCGAGTAAACGCTATCGGACAATCGAAGAACCTCGTTGGTGTGGGAAACGGAGGAGGGGCGTGCCAGGGAGCCGTTCACATTCTGTGGACCCGGAACCGGGCACGTCAAGGAGAATCGGAGGAGCGACCGCGAGAGCGACCCGGGTGGATGGGCCATGCCGCATCAACAACTTCAGGGATGAACCTCTGTATATGCAATTTTCATCCTGTGCAAGTATACGCATCCGAAGCGCGCGACCGCCGCGCTGCGCTGCGGCGAAGAAGTCGTCAGCGGGTGAGCTTCTTTCGCTTCCAAAGCTGAGCATGGCTGCGAGCGCGAGTCTCCGTGCGTTAGTCTGGCAACGGAGGGTTCTCCGATGTGTGCCACGGTTTCCGATACTTCCTCCTCTGTTCTCGTCCATCCCTGGAATCCGACCGGAACCGGCTCGGTTGATGAAAAGACTCTGCAATCCTGGGTGGAGGAGCGCCTGCTGCGTCACCGTGCAGCGATTGAGCGGCTGCTGGCGGCGGCAGGTCCGCGGACGCTGGACAGCACGCTGCGGGCTTACGACGATGCGGTCGCGGAGCTATCTGCTGTCGGATCACTGACGGGGTTGCTGCACAGCGTTTATCCGGAAAAGCCGGTGCGCGACACGGCTGAGGCGTTGCTGCAGAAGATTTCGCAGGCCGGCGTTGAGCTTTCGCTGAATCGGAATGTGTATCAGGCACTGGATCAAATTGACTCGAGCGGGGCGGACGCGGCCACGAAGCATTATCTGGATCGGACGCTGCTGCAATATCGTTTGGCCGGCGTCGACAAGGATGACGCGACGCGTGCGCGCATTAAGGAGCTCCAGGACCAGGCTACGCTGGCGAGCCTGCACTTTGGGCGCAACGTGCAGGAGGGCGGCAAGACCGTCATCGTGGAAAATGCGGCGGATCTGGACGGATTGCCGGCGGATTTTCTGGAGGCGCACCAGCCTGGCGAGGATGGGAAAATCACGCTGACCACGGATTTTCCTGATTATCTGCCGGTGCTGACATTCGCGAAGTCGGCGGAGCTGCGCCGGAACATGTTTCTCGCGTACAACACGCGGGCGTATCCAG
>PMSS01000462.1 GCA_003167515.1 Acidobacterium sp.
AACGTTCCCAAGCTTGTCACAGACTATTACGAGCTGCGGCCCGATCCGAGCGATCCCAGACAGCGGGTCGTCTTCGGTACGTCCGGCCATCGTGGATCTGCGTTTGACGGGTCGTTCAACGAGGGTCACATCCTGGCCATCACTCAGGCGATTTGCGATTACCGCAAGCTCCAAAACATTGACGGACCGCTGTTCCTGGGGATAGATACCCATGCTCTGTCCGAACCTGCATTTGCGAGCGCGATCGAAGTGCTTGCGGCAAATAACATCGAAGTAATGCTTTCCGAAGGTACACCCTACACCCCGACCCCGGCCGTCTCCCACGCGATTCTGCTTTACAACCGCGCGCGAAAGTCAGGACTTGCCGACGGTATCGTAATCACGCCGTCACACAATCCTCCCGATGACGGCGGCTTTAAGTACGACCCTCCACATGGAGGTCCGGCGGATTCGAGCGTGACTTCGTGGATTGAATCAAAAGCCAACGACTTTCTCGAGCGCGGTCTCGACGGTGTTAAGCGCACGCTGTTCGCCAAAGCTCTGCGCGCACCTACAACGCACAAGCACGACTTTTTGAGCGCCTATGTCGGCGATCTCAAAAATGTTGTCGACATGGATGCGGTGCGCGACGCCAAACTTAAGCTTGGCGTGGATCCCCTGGGGGGAGCGGGCATCGATTATTGGCCGCGGATTGCCGAGCAGTATGCTCTCGATCTGACGATCGTCAACCAATCTGTAGATCCTACATTTCGATTCATGACCGTGGATTGGGACGGAAAGATTCGCATGGATCCTTCCTCGCCTTATGCGATGCAGAGACTCATCGCATTGAAAGACAAGTTCGATATCGCGTTTGCCAGCGATACCGATCNNGTGAGCAGCAGCATGATCGATCGCGTGAGCGCTCGCCTGGGGCGGCGGCTTTATGAAGTTCCGGTGGGCTTTAAGTGGTTTGTCGAAGGATTGCTCGCCGGCCGCCTGGGTTTTGGCGGCGAGGAGAGCGCCGGCTCCTCCTTTCTCCGGCTCGACGGCAGCGTTTGGACTACTGATAAGGACGGAATCATTCCTTGCTTACTTTCAGCAGAAATTACGGCGCGTGTGGGCAAAGATCCGGGTGAGATTTATCGTGAGCTCACCCGTGAACTGGGAGATCCCGTCTACGAACGCATCGATGCTCCCGCTACTCCCGTACAAAAAGCCGCTCTGGCAAGATTGTCCCCGTCCGACATTCACGCTACCGAAGTTGCTGGTCAGCCGATCCAGAAGATTCTTACCACCGCACCAGGAGATGGCAATCCAATTGGAGGGATCAAAGTGATCGCCAAAGACGGGTGGTTTGCAGCACGTCCTTCGGGCACGGAGGAAATCTACAAGATTTACGCCGAGAGTTTCCTCGGTCAGGACCGTCTACGACGGATCCAGGAAGAAGCCCAGACCATTGTTTCGGCAACGCTGGCTCGCAGTGCCCGCGCGGCCTGAGTCGATAAGCCATGAGAGGAGTTTGTTTATGAGTAGCTCGACAATAGTTGAACGTCCGCTCGATTCAGCCATTTCAGATGCTCTTACCGACCTGGCCCTGGACCTTAGATGGTCGTTCAATCACTCGGCGGACCAGCTTTGGGAGCAACTCGATCCCGAACTCTGGGAGCTTACCCACAATCCCTGGGTTATGCTGCAAACCGTCTCCCGGGAAAAACTGCAAAGTGTTAGCTCCGACCCAGGATTTCAAAGACTGGTGGCTGATCTCCACCGCGAGAAAACGCTTGCCGAAGAGTCGGAAACGTGGTTTCAAAAGGCGCATCCGCATTCGGGCGTGTCGACAATTGCGTATTTCTCGATGGAGTTCATGTTGAGCGAAGCGCTGCCGATTTATTCTGGCGGACTCGGCAACGTTGCCGGTGATCAGCTCAAAGCCGCGAGTAACCTGGGCGTCCCGGTCACCGGAGTTGGTTTGCTCTACCAACAAGGCTATTTTCGGCAGGAAATCGATGCACAAGGCAACCAGCAAGCTTTGTACCCATTCAACGATCCCGGCCAGCTTCCGATTCGACCGGTTCGCCAGCCAAACGGCGAATGGCTGCGCCTGGCCATCGCTTTACCTGGCTTTAAGTTGTGGATCAGAGTCTGGCAGGTACAGGTGGGCCGGGTCAAATTGTATTTGCTCGATACAAACGATCCCGCAAACCTCCCAGCCTTCCGCGGTATTACGACTGAACTATACGGAGGTGGTCCGGAGCTGCGTTTGAGACAGGAGTTAGTCCTCGGTGTTGCAGGTTGGCGGCTTTTGCGAGCGTTGGGACTGCAGCCCGAGGTCTGCCATCTCAATGAAGGTCACGCCGCTTTCGCGGTGCTGGAACGGGCGCGTTCGTACATGGAAGACAATGGCACGCCATTCGACGTCGCGCTTACCGCCACCCGTGCCGGCAACCTCTTTACGACCCATACCGCCGTGGAGGCGGGCTTTGACCGCTTTGCTCCCAGCCTGATCGAACGATACCTCGGGAAGTATGCCGAGGAGAAACTGTCGATTTCAGTCGACCAGCTTTTAGCGTTGGGGCGACGCGATCGCCAGGACTCGTCGGAACCCTTCAATATGGCCTACTTGGCGATCCGCGGCAGCGGCGCCGTCAACGGCGTCAGCAAATTGCACGGTCAAGTAAGCCGACGGCTCTTCCAGCCCCTCTTTCCCAGGTGGCCTGAAACAGAGGTGCCGGTAACGCACGTGACCAACGGAGTGCACACACCTACCTGGGACTCTGCTGAAGCAGACCGCTTGTGGGAACTTCTCTGCGGAAAACAATGCTGGCGTGGAACACTGCCGGACGCAGAAAAAGATATTCGCGCCGCCAGCGATGCCAGCCTCTGGCAGCTACGCGCAGATAACCGCAAGGCACTCGTTAAGTACGTTCGAAAACTCTACGGCTGTCAGTTAGCAGATCGGGGAGCGTCGCCGGAAGACCTCGCTCAGGCCGCACTGATACTCGATGACAATATTTTGACTTTGGGATTTGCTCGCCGCTTTGCCACGTACAAACGCCCGAACCTTCTCCTCCACGATCCGGCTCGGCTTGTGAACATCCTGATGAATCGAGAGCGCCCTGTTCAACTCGTGCTTGCAGGCAAGGCTCATCCCCAGGATACTGCGGGTCAGGAAATGATCCGGCAGTGGTTCGAGTTTGCTCGCCGCCCTGAAGTTCGATCCAAGGTCGTCTTCCTTTCGGATTACGACGTTCTCATGGCGGAGCATCTGGTTCAGGGCGTGGACCTCTGGGTGAACACTCCGCGACGGCCCTGGGAAGCAAGCGGCACAAGCGGCATGAAGGTGCTGGTGAACGGCGGGTTGAATCTTTCGGAACTCGATGGCTGGTGGGCGGAGGCGTATTCCCCGGAAGTAGGCTGGGCGATCGGAGATGGGCGCGAACATGGGGATGACCCTTCCTGGGACACAGCCGATGCTGAGAATCTTTATGCGGTACTCGAAAGAGAGGTTATCCCTGAGTTTTATTCGCGCGACGAGCATGGAATTTCACGCAGCTGGGTTGCGCGCATGCGCGAAAGCATGGCCCGCTTAACTCCGGCCTTTTCGAGCAATCGCGCAGTCCGGCAATATACCGAAGAACACTATCTTTCGGCGGCAGCAGCTTTTCGCCAGCGCGCCGAGAATCGAGGTTCACCGGGAGCCGCTCTCGTCGCCTGGCAGGCCGAGCTGGCGAAACATTGGTCAGCGCTGCGATTCGGCCCCGCGACGGTCGAGCAACAGGGCGAGCGATATCTATTTCACGTTCAGGTTTTTCTCGACGATATCGACCCCGATGCCGTGCAGGTCGAACTCTACGCGGATGCGCGGAAAGACGAGGACCCAGTCACGCTCGCTATGAATCGTGGCGAACATCTGGTCGGAGCGACCAGTGGCTTCGCCTACAGCGTTTCTGTTCCGAGAAGTCGTCCGGCTGCTGACTACACACCGCGCCTCGTTCCGCGGGACGCAGGAGCAATCGTGCCACTTGAGGCTCCTTTTATTCTGTGGCACGAAGCACCGTCCTGGCTATGAACTTTGTAGCCACTTTTGCATGGAGATTTCGCCAGGAGCTTGTTGAAATCTGCTGCGATGTAGCGGATTGACTGGGGATTTGCTTTTCTGGCGAGTTGAACTCTGTCTGGACATGATGACCAGCTGACCCAGGGCCAGCATATCGCGTATCTCTCGTATATTAGACCACTTACAGAACACTCGGCGATCCTCGCCCAGAAGCTCCGTTGCGAAGCGATCGGATAAGTCAGATGTTCTCAGTTGGCTGCCCCCCCAGGGATTTCGAACCCCGATATGCTGATCCAGAGTTACGTCAACCAGAGTGAGAGATTTCGCACTTAAGTCTCGCTTAGGCAATAACTTAGAGAATAAGCAGCCCGCACAGAACGACCGCTAAACTTGTTGCCGCCTGTTTCTTTGCTCTCAAGAACTTGCAGGACCGTGCGTCATGTTCCATGTCATGTTTGACGTGAGACCCTATCTGCGCGACTTGTCCTCAATGGAGCAGCTGAGTTCAATGAGCGGCTTCGTCCGGAGTCTTGAATTGATCATGGACTCGGGACTGCCGCCAGCTTGTTCGGCCGTGCCGGGTGTTTACTGAATGGTAACTTCCGGGTAGCGGTCATCCGCCCGGAACCATCCGGCCGATGTAAATCACTCGCGCTTGCATCGGCCAGCGGTGACTGCCTTCACTTCATGAAAGCGAGCCGCTTGCCCATCGCTACAATGCCAGGTTCAAGACGATGAAGGCTGGACGACGTTTACCTGGAGGATAGCGTTCAAATACGCGCGCATGCGGGCAAACGATGGGTATCTTACTTTCCCGCGAGACCGTCAAAAGAGTTCGATGGCAGGCCGACCATGATCGCTCTGAGCGGTGCCGCCGGCGACGGCAATGTGTGTAGTCGTCTGGCTCGCCATGTGATATCGATCGAGATGACCCGCCAGCATGGCTTTGAAGTTGTCTTCAGGCTGCGCGTCCAAACATGGACTCACCAGACAGCTGGATAATCCCTGCAAATGCTCGCTCATTTCGACAAGCGCAGTCCGCACGTGCTCCATCCTCTGTCGCATGACATCCTGAAACTGGATGTGGCCCATTGCCCGCAGCAGGCAGTCTACGCTTTCGCGATGGCCCGTTGCCACGTTCGATATGACATCGAGCTGCAAATTGCAACTATCGCTGAAATCCCGCTGCATGTGCATCAGGTCGCTGACCAACTCTTGCAGTTCGCTCAGGCCGTGTTTTTCTTTGAGGGCTTTCTGTGCCTCCGCCATCTTTTCGGCGACTTTGCCTGATGTGGCGTTCAGTTTTGCGGCAATGTCCGCAGCTGCTGCGGTAGACCGTTTCGCGAGCGCTCTGACTTCATTGGCAACCACGGCGAAGCCCCGGCCTGCATTTCCCGCGCGAGCCGCCTCGATTTCCGCGTTGAGCGCCAGCAAGTTGGTTTGGTTGGCAATGGTTGCGATGACCTGAATGATGGGCGTCAAGGCCTTCACGTCATCGGCAAGGATGCGGATTTGCTCGTAGTTGCCATGCATCTCGCAGGCTTGCTCACCCAGTTTGCCTTCGAGCCTGGAGATGAGCTGAGTATTCTGTTCCACTCGGCTGTGGGTGACCTCGGTTAGGGCCTTACCTCCCTGAACGGACTGTCTGATGCGCTCCATTTGATTGCTGGATTGTGCGCTCAATATATTAAGCTGCTCGATCAGTGCCGTAATTTCGCGTTCGGACTCGACCAATGATCCACCTATTTGCTCCTGCAGGACGTCGATGTAAGGCTTGGAATCTGCGATGTCGGCCGCAATTGATTGGCGATCCGTCAGCATGCGCGATGTCTGGTTGGCATCCATTTTGCTGAGCTCACCGAGGTTCGCGATTCCGCGACGCGCTGCGATCCAGTTCGTGATGGGATTGACGAGCATCGGGACCAGTGTGCAGACCAGAGTCAGGATGGCGACCCTGGAGCGATAGGGAGCGAAGGAAGGCCCGAGAATGTGGACCAGGATGCACCAGAATGTCACGAGACAAAGTAGTGGGAGAATCGGTGCGGCGAACGTACGGTTACGTGCCCGGCGAAGTTGTATCTCCGTGCTGGACTGCACATCCCGGTTTTTATCCTGTTCGGGATCGTGTGCCAGCGGGGTAGGATTCCGATCTTCGTGGGCGGGCATCTTAATCCCTTATGCTCCCGGCAGAACCTGTTTGATGACCTTCAGCAGATCGGCACCCGATACGGGCTTCACAAGCCAACCAGTCGCGCCGAGGCGTCTGCCCTCGTCGCGCTTTGCGCTCTCGCTCTCAGTAGTCAGCGTCAGGATCGGGAAAAATCGGCAGCTCGGCATTGCGCGCACTTTCCCAATCATCTCTAAGCCTCCCATCACTGGCATATTGATGTCGGTAATGATGAGGTTGGGCTTCAGTCCGGCCTTCAGCTTATCGAGCGCTACCTGGCCGTTGGTGGCCGTTTCCACCTGAAAACCGCCTAAGGACAGAGCGCTCTTGAGGCTCATCAGCATCGTGGCTGAATCGTCGACGATCAGGATGGTCTTCGCCACCGAGGCTCCTTAATCCCTGAATGTCAGTGCCGGCTCCAGCCAAGCCCGCAGCTCAGCGCTGTGCGGCCATTGGACGATGTTGGCATGGGCAGCCATCATCACCTGCAGGCAGGCGGTGTGCAGATGGCTGCAGGTAGAAAGATTCGCCTTCCCAGCAGGGGTGTTCTGGAGCCATTCGAGTAATCCCTCGGCCTCCTCTACACTCACGTCATCACGAAACGTTGCACGATTCTTTTTGTATTCAACAGGCATCAGACAATCTCCCGGATGTTGAGAATCATGAGCACCGAACCGTCGCCCATCAGAGCCGAACCGGAGAATGCAGACAGACCGGACAGAAAACCGTTCAGAGGCTTCTGGATGACTCCCATGGTTTCCCGGAACCCGTCGATCAGCAGACCCAACTCCGCGCTCCCCGCCTGAACCAGCAGTACAGCTAATTCATCGTCAGAATTTGGTTTTGGGATAGCTGCAATTCCTAACAGGGCGTTGAGGCTCTTCAGCGGCACGATGCGTCCGCGCAATACCGCCGTTTGCGATTGTTTGATCGTGCGGATGGCACTCACTGGAACGCGCACGGTCTCGACCACATGGTCCATGGGCACACCGAACAACTGCTGGTCGGACTCGATGACCATGACCTGCGTTACCGCCATGGACAGCGGTAACGAGATGCGGATCGCGGTGCCCTTGCCGAGTTGACTGTCCAGCAGGACGGTACCGTTGATCTTCTCCACCGCCGAACGAACCACATCCATGCCGACGCCGCGGCCGGAAAGATCGGAGACCACCGCGGCAGTGGACAGGCCGGCGGCGAAGATGAGATTGATGGCCTCCTGGTCTCCCATCCGCTCCAGCGCCGCTTCGTCGATCAGTCCCTTCTCGTAAGCCTTGCGTTTGATCATCGCCGGATCGATGCCTTTGCCGTCGTCCATGATCTCGATGACAACGCGGTCTCCTTCCTGGGTGGCTCGGATGATCAGCTTACCGGCCGCCGGCTTTCCAGCAGCGATGCGGACTTCCGGCGTCTCGATGCCGTGATCGAGGCTGTTGCGCACGATGTGAATGAGCGGGTCGGCGAGCGACTCGATGATGTTCTTGTCGGCTTCGGTCTGCTCCCCTTCGAGCACCAGCTCAACTTCTTTGCCCAGCTTGCGGGAGATATCGCGCACCATCCGGGGGAAGCGCTGGAAGATGAAGGAGACAGCCATCATGCGGACCTGCATGATGGCGTCCTGCATCTCGTCAGCAATGCGATTGATGACCGAATACTGGCCTTTGATTTCGCGCGAAATTTCGCGTACGCCGAACTGCGATTCCGCTCGCTCGGCCAGATACGGAAGCGCGTTCTTCGATACTACGAGTTCGCCAATCAGATTCATCAGGCGGTCGACCTTGGCCTGATCGACTTTGAGAACCCTGGGGCCGGTCAGGGCATCTTCGGCGCGGCGGCCGAACTTCATCCCGTCATCCGGCGGAGTTTTCCCGGAGTTGTCTTCGGGCGCAGTGGCGGTGTTCGCGCTTGCGCGGGTGCGGTTGGCGCCGCGATGCTCGTTAGCGGGAGGCAGGCATGGAATGACGGCATCTGGCTGAAGATTCTCGTGCGCGAGCCACGCCAGCAGCGGCGCATTCCTGCCCGTCGAAAGGGCTTCGGCCAAAGCGAACTGAATCCCGCTCGAGGCGGACGGATTGCCTGCCATCTGGCCGAGACGGGTGAGCACGGTTGCGACCGCCTGGAGTCGGCCGGTGTGCCATGCGGGTCGATCCTCGAGAGCAAGGCTCTGCCTCTGCGCGGCGAGAATGTGGTCCCATGCGGCCCGGTCGTCCTCAGACAAGAGTTGAGGAATCGCCGAAGGGCGCCCGTCGGAAGCCGGCGCGCTGCTTTCCGCAGCCGCGACGGTCACTGCACTCGGGTGAGTCCAGTCCGGCGCAATGAAGGCCTCGAGGGATTCGATGAGGAGAGACGCGGTGCATGCGTTGTGCTCGAGCCATTCCGGATCTTCCAGCAGGCAAAGTAGCCATCGTAAAGCCGATGCGAGCCACGACTCGGCCGGCCCGTCGTCGAGCATCGCCTGCACAAACTGTCTGAGGCTGGCGAAGTCAGCCGCTTCGAACATGCGCAGCGCTTCGGCACAGAAACGTCCATCGGCTGCGGGTCCATCGAGGCTGCCTTGAGGGATGACCAGCAGCAACGGAGCCACGGCAGAGATCTCCACCTGATCGGGAAGATACCGGTAGTATTCAGCAAGCTCCTTGCGCGATGCGGCGGTGAGAAGCTGAAATCCAACGCCACAGCTGTAGGGATCCAGCTCCGTGAGCGCCGGCAGCGGTTCTGGGGCAAAAACACGGCCCCATAAGAGTCCGGGGCAGTGGCGCGCGGTGTTCAATGGATCATCGCCATGAAAGAAGCATTCGCGCTCAGGCCGATAGTCGATCCAAAACAGCGCATCGCCCTCGCGGCATTGCCGGAAGGCAGCCATCCGCACGGCTTCCGGAACGCTGCCCAGCGGCTGCTTCTCCCCTGGAGCGTTCGCTGCTGGCAACGCGGTGGCGGCGGCGGCAACTCCGGCCAGACCGGCGTTCCCGCTGGCTGCCTCGCTCGGCATCAGTTTTCGCAACCCTTCGGCCATGCGCTCCGACTCAACGGCGCGCGCAGCGTCGATAAGTTCCGTCGACTCGATTTCGCGGCAGAGGACATCGACGAAATCCATCGCCTCGAGCAGGTGGTCCGCCAGTTCCCGGGAATAGCTGGCGTTGCCGCTGCGCACCATTCCCAGCAAGTCCTCGCCGGCGTGCAGCACTCGCGTCATTTCGGGCCACGTGAACAGGCCGCTGTTTCCC
>PMSS01000307.1 GCA_003167515.1 Acidobacterium sp.
CCTGAATCCGAAAATCATACTCAGTTCTGTGCGGATTCAGGGGGGCAGGTCACAGCGGGGCGACGTTGGACGCGAACAGGTACGTCGACCGCCAGCACGCCTCTAGTGGCGCTTCCATATGACTTAACTGGCGAGCGCTCAGGGACCAGATCGACGGGCTGTGCGCGCAATTTCGGAGTCGGAACCCGGAATGAGGTGTCTCCGGGGCCTCTCCGTGCGGGTACGCTCGTTTAAAACAGAGCCGTGGAAAGTTAGGGGCTCTGGAAAACTCGGTTTTACGGAATCGCCACCTTGGGGTAAAGTGATTGCACAGACGTGTTGGAACGGCGCGTGATGGCGCTGTCTCCTTTGGGCCCTACCGGACGCCACGTTGCGTCTGATCACGCACTTCAAGTGCGAGCTGCGTTCGTTCCCCGGCAAATTGAGTGATCCCCCTCGCAGTTGCTTCCCCGGCCGCTCGGATTGCGGGATCGAGGCCCAGGTTTTCTATAGCAAGAGCCAGTGATCAAATACATGGCCAGTCGCAGGGTTTTTCTCTTGTGGATAGAAAAGAGGGGGTGTCATCGTGCAGTTGAATTCACCAGGATTGCAGATTGCCGTTCCGCGAGGTCCAGACGACGTTCCGTTGGCGTTGCCGAAGCCCGATGTCAACACGAGTGTCGTGAAATTCAACCGCGATACTTCAACCGGATGCCGCGTCCTGATTGTGGATCGCGACTCCATGAGCAGTGATCTGCTCGCGACTGCTCTAACGCGGGACAGGAATTGCCGGGCCTCCGCTGTGTCGTCTCGTGACCTGGTTCGCGTTTTGGGCTCCGACCGTGCGGACCTGGTGGTAATTGGCGCTGAGCTCGAAAGCAAGTCCGGTAATGGATTCAATTTGGCGCAGTCGGTCAGCCACACCTATCCGAGCATCTTAATTGTTATTCTCCTGAATCAATCCAGTCATGTCTCCGTCGTCAATGCATTTCGCAGCGGAGCGCGCGGAGTATTCTCCCGGCAGCAGCCGATGGCTGAGTTTCTTGATTGCGTCGACCATGTAAGCAAGGGTTTTATCTGGGCAGGCGCCGTGGAAACGACTTTGCTTCTGGACGCATTCAGATGTGTTCCCCTCCCCGATTTCGCTCTCGCAAATGATGTCTCGCGTCTGACTGAACGTGAGCTGCAGGTTGTGCAGTGCGCAGCCAGGGGCAAGACGAATAAGGTCATCGCAGCCGAACTCGGGCTGAGCGAACATACGGTCAAGAACTACCTCTTCCGATCATTCGAGAAGATGGGTGTCTCGAATCGCGTGGAACTGTTGTTCTATTTGACGCTGAGAGGCCATTCCTTCGGACCGGCGGGGGCGGATGGTTCAGGCGAGGATGTGAAGGCGGGCTGATCACCTGCAGCGAACCCAGCAATGGCGAAAGGCGAAGTGAATCTTGATAGGGGCCCTTCTGCTATTCGTAGCTCTCGCGGCCGGACAGATGAATACGCTGCAGAACAAGCAGGTTGTTCATCTGCAGCCGCACAGCAGCGTGGTTCGAGCTGACTTCGGTGGGAAGCTGCTTGAACTCCTCAATGCGCCGGCGGTCATCTCTCTGCCAACGGTCCCTCCAAAACTGGATTCTCAAGGCAACGCGTGGTCTGTCGACATCAAGAATATGGGACCCAGCCAAGTTATGGTGGTCGGAACGTCTCAATTCAGGTCACGAATCATCGTTGGTCAGACGGTGCACGTGTTCTCGAACGGTAGGGTGTACTCGTTGAAGTGACACAATTCTGCGGCTCCGTGCAGACGGCACGTGCCTTTGGAGAAAGCAAGCTTGATGGCACGCATCCTTGTAACCAGCGCAGCCGGATTTCTCGGCTCTCACCTGACCGATCGGCTGCCCGGTGAAGGCCACTCAGTTCTCGGCGTGGTTAACCTCTCGACCGGGAACTGTTGAAACCTGAAGCATCTAATAGAAACGAACCTTGCTTCGCCTTCGAGGAGCCGGATATCTGCCAGCCGCTCGATCCGGGAGCCGTAGATTACGTTTTCAATTTTCCTCCCCGGCCAGCCCTCCTGAATACCCGCGCCTCGCGATCGAAACCCTGCGCGTCGGCTCAGCCGGGACCGAGACTGCACTCGATATAACGCAGAGATACGGTGCCGGCGATAACAAGGGACGCGATCTTCGCACCGCTCCAGTGGGCGGTGATACGTCGGTAGAATTGCGAGCTCGCTGACTGGCGGCATTCGTTCGAAAAGCCACATCAGGCGGGACGGTCCGCGTCGATCGCAATCTCCGGAATACGGGGCTGGTACAGGCCAGTCAGTTTCAGCCGTTTCACAAACGTCCGCACGAATTCGCTGATAAGCATCGAGCGGTTTTCCGCGTGGACCACGAGCTGAGTGGATAGAAAAAGTTCCGGCTCTCCCAGATACCGAATAACCACGGTGTCGGTCGCGGCTCGCTCGGCGCCATGGGGCGTGAGAAAGGCCACTCCCCCTGTTTGGCGCACCATCTCGCACGCCTCTTCCGCGTCCGCGATATGGTGGATGACTTCCGGTCCGATCGCAAGCTCCCGGGCGCGTTTGCGAAAGCTGTCGTACAGCGTCGGGTGGATATGCCGCTCAAAGAGGATCCACGGCGTGGACGCAAGATCTTTCAGCATGACCGCCGTCTGTCGCACGCACTCGTGCCCTTCGGGCAGCACCACGGCAAATGGCTTGCTGCAAAGCGGTGTGCATGTCAGGTGCGCGTCCGCGAGCGGGTTCGTGACCACTGCGAGATCGAACTCTCCGGCGCGAACGCAACCCGGGAGTTCGCCGGCAAATCTCGTCTGGAGATAGACCCGCAACCGCGGGTAAAGAGGAAGTTCCATGGAGCGGACGAGGGCAACCAGGCTTCTATCCGCATAAGGGGACTTACCGACCACAACTCTGTGATCAATTCGCTGCAGGGTTTCGCGGGCGGCGAGAACCGCGCCCTCCGAATGCGCGAGAGCCAATCTCGCCTTCTCAACCTAGAATCGGCCCGCATCGGTCAGCAGGACACTCTGGCGCTTACTGTGGCTGCGTTCAAAGAGGCTGGCACCGACGTGCAGTTCGACTTTAGCCAGAATGCGGGTTACGCCGGACTGGCTGAGTCCGACCTTCCGCGCGGCGCGGTGGAAGTTCAGTTCTTCAGCGAGAGCAACGACGGTGCGAAGATGATCCAGATCGAGAGAAGTGCGGCGGCGCATTGAAAGAACTCCTCAACAAGCGAGCGATTAACGCAGAGGGTTCTAAAGTTCTTCAGTCGTCCAGGTTTTCCACGAAACGGACTTGATTTGCACGATTGTGTAGAGGTTGACCTCTGTCGTCAATGCCCCGGACAGGTGACAGTCGGGCTGTAATGCACTGTTGTCATCACAACTCGTCGGGATGTCATTGGACAATCCCCTTCGAAGAAGGCACAGTTGCGACAAGGCTCGCCCGGCGAGCCGGATGGAGGTACAGCCATGCGGAGTACAGGCCGGCCGCGCCCAAACCTGTCCATGTCGATCGACGCGGGAATTCCACGGAAACCCGCCTCCGCCGGCGATGCACGGCCGGATGCGCCGGAGATGTTCAACATCCTGCTCGCACTCGCGCACCGACTGCTGACGGTGCGCGACGTGGCGGCACTTCTGCGCAAGTCTCCATTCTCTTCCTGCACCTGCGCATGGACGAGCGAAACGGCCGCTGGTCCTGTGCCGAAGTGAGCCTCACCCGGAGCCTCGGCTATGGCAGATACAGCTTTGTCGTCGAGGACAGTGCCCATCTCAGCCCCTCCGCGGTTCTCGGTATTTTCACCTGGGACGATTCGCGATCCGAGGGCTTCCGCGATGAACTGGATATCGAACTGAGCCGCTGGGGCGATGCCCATGGAAAGAATGCTCAATATGTCATCCAGCCTTTTTATGTTCCGGAAAACCAGGCCAGGTTTACGGTGCCTCCAGGCGTTCTGACCCACACCTTCGACTGGCAGCCGTCCAGCGTTGCGTTCAGAACCACACGCGGCGCGTCAGTGGGCTCGGGCGCAGTCACCATTGCCGATCGCGTCTTCACCGCCAATGTCCCTAACCCGGCGAATGAGACTGTGCATATGGATCTCTACGATTTCCATCACCTCGAAAACCCGCCGCAACCGCCTTCCGAAATTGTGATTCAGGCATTCGAGTTCGCACCCGGACCCGCCTGACTTTCCGGCATCCGCCGTTACCCGTTGCCCATTCCTGTGTAGAACCACACG
>PMSS01000322.1 GCA_003167515.1 Acidobacterium sp.
ACAGCCCATGGCGTTCCGCCAGGCAGAATAATGGGAATGCGGATGTTCCGCTCGATCGGGCGGCCTCGTTGGTAGTGAATCAGGCTTGTCCCGAATATGCAGTGACCAGGTCGGTCAACAACCGCAGCGCGCGGGGAACCGCCTGGCGCAGCGGTCCGGAAACTTCCTCACCATACCCGAAGCACCCGGCGCCGATGGTCAGCGCAAAGGCCCGCGCCGGAGCATGCCCGCACACCGACTGCGCCATCGCCAGCAGAGCCGGTGGATCGAGCCGATGCGTCTCAGGCGCTTCGCCGTGAGCGGTAACCGTGACAACCCGAATCGCCCCCGGCTCATCGTTCGCGCAGGCATCGACAAAGATGACCAGCTCGGTCGCCGCCAGGTCGGCAGCCATTTCCGGTGTGAATTGCTGCGCCGCCACAATGCGCAGACGCGACGCAGGAAAAAGGTGTTCAGCCGCCTCGGCGATCCTGAGACCCACGCCGTCGTCCTGACGCAGAGAATTACCGCACGCCAACAGCAACGCTGGAGCCCCGCTCTTCGCAGACTCTGGACCGACCGCCGGACGCTGTGGCGTGATATTCATCGAGCCCGACCTCAGCCCCGCCGCACTTCCCGAATCAGCGATCCATCCGGCGCCCTCAGTTCAACCGCCAGAGGCATGCTGCCCATCGCATGCGTGGAGCAGCTCAGGCACGGATCAAAGGTGCGGACCACCGCTTCCACGCGGTTCAGCATGCCCTCCGCGATGTGCTTGCCCTGCACGTAATGCCGCGCCGTTTGCAGAATGCCGCGGTTCATCGCAGCATTATTGTGGCCGGTCGCGATGATCAGATTCACCCACACGATCAGCCCGTTTTCGTCGACCTTGTAATGATGGATCAGCGTGCCCCGCGGCGCCTCCGCCACGCCCACGCCTTCAAGGTTGTTCACCGACGCTGTAGCCCGCACATGCTTGTCGAGAATCGACTGATCGGCCAGCAACGCCTCAATCTTCTCCGTCGCGTGCAGCATCTCGATCAGCCGCGCGTAGTGGTAGTGGAACGAGCTGAGCAGCGGCTTCGGCGACATCGCGCGAAAATCCCGCCATTCCACGTCGGCCAGCGGCGTATCGCAGCGGTCCGCCAGGTTCAGCCTCGCCAGCGGACCTACGCGATACGTGCCGCCCGGATAGCCCAGCGGCTTGTAGTACGGAAACTTCATGTACGTGTAAGGCTCGACCGCCTCGCCGATAAATTCGGAGTAGTGCGCCGGGTTCAGCTCACCGGCAATGATGTTTCCTTCCGAGTCGATGAAGCGCAGCGCGCCATCGTAGTACTCGGCCAGCCCGTTGTCGTCGACCAGGCCCATAAAGAGCGTCGGAAAATTCGCGAAGACCTCGATCTCCGCCGAGAACTTCTCGATACTTCCCCGGAACCAGGTGAGCGTTCGTTGAATCGCAGCCGTCGCGGCGGGAATCATGCCGAGGATCTGGTCCCGCTTCTCCGCGCTCAGCGGCTCATTCACGCCTCCCGGGATCGTCCACCCCGGATGAATCCTCCGCCCCGCCAGCAACTCGATGATGCGCTGCCCAAACTGCCGCAACGCCACGCCGTCCGCGCCGATCGACGGATGCGAATGTGCGATATGCAGAATGCTGCGTTCATCGGGCGGCGCATCCATCCCCAACAGCAGATCGGGCGACGACAAATAGAAGAAGCTCAGCGCGTGCGACTGCACCAGCTGCGCGAGGTTCATGATGCGCCGCAGATTGGCCGCCACCGGCGGAATCCGCACCGCGAGAATCGCATCGCAGGCCTTCGACGATGCAATCAGATGGCTCACCGGGCAGATGCCGCAGGTGCGCGCCGTGATGTTCGGCATCTCGTAAAACGGCCGTCCCTCGCAGAACTTCTCAAACCCGCGCAGCTGGGTTACGTGAAAGGTCGCATCCTGCACGACCCCCGCATCGTCGAGCTGAAGCGTGATTTTGCCATGCCCTTCCAGCCGCGTGACCGGGTCGATGACGATGGTACGAGACATAATCCCCTGCTTTCCCTTTCCTTCAGCTCAGCCGAAGTGGACGATGCCGGCGAGCGTCGGTACATGGCCCGCCAGCAGCTCCGACAACACCTGGTAGATCGTGTCCGCCGACGGTGGGCATCCCGGCACGAAGACATCGACAGGCACCACCTCGTGTACCGGGCACACGCGATCCAGCAACGCCGGTACGCCAATCGTCGGCACCTGCGGCTGCAGATCGACAAGTTGCTCGTAGACCCGCAGCAGCACCGGCTGCACTCCGCAGCTGTTACGCATCGCGGAAACGTTTCCCGTCAGCGCGCAGTCGCCCAGCGAAACCAGGACGCGCGTGTGCTCGCGAATCTTGCGGATCTTCTTCAGGTCATCCACGCTCGCCACCGCGCCTTCCACCAGGGTCACGTCCACGTGGTCGGGAAACGTCTTGCGATCTACCAGCGGGCTGTAGACCAGCTGAAACTGGCTGCTCAGCTCGATCAGCCGCTCATCCATATCGAGTAGCGACATGTGGCAGCCGGAGCAGCCATCGAGCCAGACCGTGGCCAGGGTTTTGATTTCGCTCATGGCTGATCCCCTTCCCGCATGATGCGCAGATACGGCAAAAATTCCGGATGCTTGCGCACTTTCGTTCCCGCGCGGCTCTTCTCAAACAGCGCGCCCGTTGGGCACACCTGCACACATTTCCCGCAACTGGTGCAGGTCTCCGAGTCGCCCCACGGCTCCTTCAGGTCGGTGATCACCAGCGACGTTGCGCCGCGGCCCATCACCCCCCACGTATTCGCGCCCTCAATTTCGGAGCACACCCGCACGCACCGTGTGCACAACACGCAGCGGTTGTGATCGACGGTGAACCTTGGATGCGAAGCATCCACTGGCAGCTGCGGATACTGGTACGGCATCTCGACATGCGTCATACCCAGCGTTGCCGCCAGACTCTGCAGTTCGCAATTGCCGTTGGCCACGCACACAGAACAAACGTGGTTCCGCTCCGCGAAAAACAACTCAAGGATCATCGTCCGATAGCGGTCGATCTTCGGAGAATGGGTCGTGACCTCCATCCCCTCCGCAACCTGCGTCACGCACGCCGGCAACAGCCGCCGTGCGCCTTTCACTTCAACGAGGCAGATACGGCAGGCGCCCACTTCCGACAGCCCTTCCAGGTGGCAGAGCGTCGGAATCCCGACATTGTGCTCGCGCGCGGCTTCGAGGATTGTCTGGTCGGAGCGAGCGCTGATTTCCTCCCCATTGATGGTCAGTGTCCGAACATTCGGTTCCGCGCTCATGCGTGCACCTCCCCGCGGGGAGCATCCACCGCGGCCGGACTGAACTCGCAAACCCCCGCCGGACATCGCTTCTCCTCGATGTGCGCCAGGTATTCGTGCTTGAAATAACGCAGCGTGCTCAGCACCGGATTAGGCGCCGTCTGTCCCAGCCCGCAAAGGCTGGTCGCGCCGACCACCTCGCACAGCTCCGTCAGCCG
>PMSS01000022.1 GCA_003167515.1 Acidobacterium sp.
GGTCGCCTTCGGGTTCTGAGGCGTCGAGCCACCATCCGTCCAAGCCATCGCGGAACAAATTATGGTCGATATCGGACCAGAAGAGCTTTTGCGCTTTCGGATCGAAAAGGTCGACCCAATTTTCGCTTTCCTTTGCTTCCCCGGGCTCTCCGGTGCTTGCCGCGCTGGTGAGTACAAGATGAGCGGCAATCATCTGGCGATCGACTTCTGTCTCGGCGCCAAACTTGGCCCAGACGGAGATAACCATGTGAAGGTCCTGCTGGTGCAGAGAAGACATCATCTCAGCGGGATTCGGATACGACGTCTCGTCGAACCGCAGGGCGTTCCAGCCATACTTTCCCCAGTACTGCCAATCCTGCACAAACGCGTCAACCGGAATGTTACGTTTGCGAAATTCCGTCGCGTCGTCAAGAATCTGCTGCTGACTTGAGTAGCGTTCCCGGCATTGCCAGAAGCCGTATGCCCACCGGGGCAGAAGCGGGGCTTCGCCAGTCAGTTCACGGTATTCCGAAACTACGCGTTGAGGTTCCGGGCCATAAATAAAGTAATAGTCGATTGCTCTGCTTGCTTCGGACTGAAAGGCCATTGTATCCGAAGGAAAACGAACCGCGAGATTAGTGTTGCCTCCTGTTTCAGCGGCAATGTTGTAAGTCGTGTTTGACGCCAAATGAATCTTCCCGCCGGCGGAAACAGGCAGCCACATATTTTTCAGATCAATGACTTTGTCATCGCCGACTGTAAGCTGCAGCTTATTGCGAAAATTGCCGCTGAGCAGAAAGCCGTACTCCCCCTCCGGGCCCGATTTAAATTCAGCGCGGCCGCTCTGGTCGAGCTGAATCGTCTGAATTGCAGGATTGAAATCCGTCAGTGCTGGATCGTTCCACAACAGGCCGTATCCTCTTGTTGAGATCAGGAAAGGTATCGCGATGTTGGTGTTAGCCTGAAGCAGCCGGATGGGTATGTCTCGTATGTCGAAGAATCCTTCCTGGTGCTGACCTAATCCATACAAAGACTCGCCGGGCGACAGAAGAAAATCCTGCCGCACGGTGTAGGTTTGCGTTCCATCCGTGTTTTCAGGAACTAAGGATCGTCCAGCGGAAGGCTGCTCGTTGAGTATCGTGTCGCCCGCAGCGGCGTAGAAGTGGATGGAGTTCGTGGCGCGGTCGATCTCGGCGCGAAGAGCCCTGGTCCTGATGGAAACCGCAGCCCCGGTGGAGGACGCGGTAAACCGAGTGTCGCCGCAGTGCAGGATCGCGGCGGGCACGATCGGATCCGGTATGTCGTCAGTCGGGCTTGCCACTACATGAATCACTCGCTCGGAACACACCGCGACACGCAGGGTGCCGGCTGAGGAATGAAGGGTGACGCCATCCGAAGTGTTTGTGATTTCTCCCGAATTGTCCGACGCAGCCTGAGCCGCAAATGGGGCAGCGATGAGAACGAAACCCAGGACCCGCAGAAAGGTTGAAGATTTCAAGAGTGACTCCTCGATCATGAAATGCTGTGCAGTAATTCACTGGAATTTCGGACGTCGCAATCCGTGGAATCAAGCCAGTCGGATCCGCTGTTACCGGCTTATGGTGCTGAGTGCTTCAATGTTCGGATGAAAGTTATTGGCGGTTTGTTTCCGTCAAAGGTTGTCCCAGGTCAAGATGCGCCCGGTCATCCCATTGTTCGCGAAGCTGTTTCGACAGCTGCATTTCTTCTGCCGCCGCATTCTCATTGCCCGTTTTCTGGTAGAGGCGCGCGAGTTGGTAGTGCAGGCTTCCGTCCTCGTCCATAGTTATTCCCAGCTTATATTCCGCTATAGCATCTGAAGGCCGGTTCGTTTCTCCGTAGACTCGACCGAGAAGAACGTGAACTCGTGGTAAGAGTTCCGGTTTAACGTTGTGGCATTTCAGCAGAAAGGGTTCCGCGGCCTGGAACTTATGTTCCTGAACGAGGATCTCCGCTGCAAGAAGGTTGGCTTCAGGATCCTCGGGCATTTCGTCGAGAAGCGACTTGTCGATCGCGAACGCCTCGTCTGTCTTTAACTCTGTAAAGAGCGCAATTCCGAGGCCGAGACGGGCCGCACGGCTGGTCGGGTCAAGCGTTACTGCTTTTTCGTATTCTGCCTCCGCATCGCTCCAGCGGCGTTGTTGGCGAAAGGCATTGCCAATAAGAAGATGCAGGCCCGGCGAGTCAGGGTCGATTTCGCCGGCGTGGGTCAGGGCCGCGACGGCCAACTTTTGGTCGGCTTTGCTCTCCCAGTAAAGTCCCTGCACCGCAGTGGCCAAGGAGGACTTCAACCGTTCGCCGGCGATGGAAGCTGTCTTGAAATCTCCAGTAGAGAAGGAGCATGAAGCCAGGAGCCGCAGTTGAGAGGGGGGCAGTCTGTCGAGTGCCGGTTTCAACGCTTCGTCGCACTGAGCGAAGCGAGCGGATGCATACAGCTGCTCTGCGGATTCGTGCGTTCCCGTTGCCTTCTGAGTTAAATGTTCGTAATCAGAATTTGCGTTTATCGACAGATCGCCGGAAACGAGCACACGGTGAACGACCGAACCGATGTCGAAGGATAAGTCTCTGCCGCTTTTCGAGCTTTGAGCCAATGCAATGAATGGTTGCGCCTGATCGGGCGATACGGCCCCACGAAAGAGTGGCAGGCTTGACCGAACGAAGTCAGGATCGGCATTTACGACGACAGTCAGTTCTTTGAGCGCCATGTCCGGATGTCTCTGAGCGATGTCGGTAACTGCAATTCCCAGCGGTGACAGTCCGCAATGAGAGGCGGCTTGGTTTTCTGTTTCAAACTGCTTTCGCGCTTCGGCTTCCTTGCTTTCACGCAGGAGAACGATTCCAAGTTCGGCGTGCACGCACGGGGCGGGGGACGGAGTGTTCAACGCCGCTTTAAACGCTTCCTCGGCCGAACCGAGTTTGTCTTCGTCGGCGAAAGTCTCGGCTGCTCGTAGTTTCACGTACCCGGAGTTGTTCCAGGCCGAAGTCATAATGCGAGCATCGTTCTCCACTTGCTCGAGATAAGCAGTTCCGAGTTGCAACCACGCGTCTCCATTAGTCGGAGCGATCTGGGTCGCTCGAAAGTAAGAACCGGCAGCCCGACCCGGCTGGTCGAGCATTTCGTACGCCCTTCCCAGCGAAAGCGCGGCCTGCAAATCACCGGGATTCAACCTGACAGCATTTTCGATCAAGGGGAGAGCAGCCCCGGCATTATCCGATTCCAGGTACTCGAGACCCAGGAACAGCTGAGGAACAAACAACAAGGGATTCAAGCGGGCGGCATGCTCAAAGCTTTTCACAGCTTCCAGATGGTTTCCTGACTCGTGATCCATGAGGCCCAGATTCGCCCACAGCTCGGGAATGGCAGGGTCCAGAGCAACCGCTTTTCGATACGCTTCGGCAGCCTGGGAAAAATCCCCCCTCGACTGAGCCATGCGGGCATCAGTCAGCAGGGATTGAACCATCTGGTCGCGATCTTGCGCCGCAGCGACTCCGCTCACGATTGTGATCGTGAGCGGAATCGCCTTGCCCAGCGCAAGGAGTGCTTTCCAACGCATACGGCCTCTAATAGGTCAACTTCAGCACACCTTGCATTTCTCTCGCTCCCTGGGTGCCTGAGCTCAAGCCCAAGTTGGGGCTTCCGACGCTGGCGGCGGGTATGCCGAAATTGGGGTGGTTGAAAGCGTTAAACATCTGGATACCGACTTGGAAACGCAATTTTTCAGTGAAATTGAACCACTTTGCCGCCGTCAGATCCTGGTTTACGTATCCGGGTGCTCTCAGATTGGAAAAGTAGCGTGGAGCGTTGCCGAAGGTGAAGTCCGCCGGCGCCGCGAAGGCCGCCGGGTTGAAGAAGCAGTATTTCGTTCCCACAGGAATGGCCGGAACGCCCTGGGTGCCGCCGCAGGTGCCGCTTTTGAAGGGGGCGCCGGTCAAGTCGGCGTGCTGACCCCCACCAAAAACTGTCCCAGCATCTCCGCCGGCGCCGATAGACATCGGGAAGCCGCTCTGCGCAGTGGTAATTCCCGAGACCTCCCAGCCGCCCGCGACTGCATCCTCAACTCGGTTCATGCCGCCGCCGAACTTCTTGCCCTGGCCAAACGGCAGATCATACACATAGTTCAAAACCAGAGAGTGAGGGATATCGTCGCCGTCCACCGACCAATCCCCTTTCAGGTTATAGAAGTTGCGGATACTCGATCCCCCCTGGTCGCCATTGATCGAACCCCATTCTTCCGGGCCGCCTGTATCGGAGAGGAACTTCGAGAAAGTGTAGGAGGCTGTAAACAGCAGACCCTGGCTGAAACGGTGCTTGAAGCTGGCCTGCAGTGCGTTGTAGTTGTTGGTTGCAACCGGTTCGTCCGTGGCTGAGACGCCGCCGCAATACTCCGGGTACGGCTCCAATAAATACCCTTGTTCGATCATGCCGGGCTTCGAGTCACAGGCGTTCGCCGGCAGCCCCAGGGTTTGCAATGCATTGGCAAACGGATCGGGCACCAGGGTTTCCAGCGCCGCACCTTGAGAGAGATAGCTTGGGTTGAGTTGGCCGTAGTTGAAGCCAGCAACCGTAATGCGCCTTCCGCGGCTGCCCACGTAATTGACATCCAGAACGTCCTTGGGGGTAAAGGCGTATTGGAATCCAAAACTGAACTGCTGCGTCATAGGATCGGGACGGTGCGGATTCACCACGCCGGGCGCCTGGCCCACGCTGGTCAGGCCTGCCAGCGCGTTCCCGGTCACCGGCACCAGTCCCGACTGGAACGCCCCCGCGAGGGGCGTTGTCACGTGGACCCCGTCGGTCGATGACGTCCACACCGACGATGTCGAGTATCCCGGGTCCGGTCCATTGCCGCCGTAGAAGTTTCTTGCGTAATAGATGCCATAGCCGCCTCGCCAAACCAGCTTGGGCATTACGGCATACGCAAAGCCGATGCGGGGCGCGAAGTCATTCAGGTTAGGGTTATACAGGAAGCGGTTCCCAGGGTTGTTGTAGACGATCTCGCCATAAGCCGGAATCCCGGCCGTTACGCTGATCGGGTTCACGGCATTGAAATCGAAGTACGCCTGCTCGTTATGCCGCGCGGGCGGAGGCATCTGGATGTCATAGCGGAAGCCGAGGTTGATGGTAAGATTGCGCCTCGCCTTCCAATCGTCCTGAATGTACATCCCATGCGAGTAGTAGGTTGGCGCGGGAAATGCGTTAAATCCCGTGGAGCCGCCCGAACCGGCTCCGGGATTGCCGGCGCCCACCATAAAAGATGCAAGCGCGTCTCCGGGGCTTTCGCCGCTCAGATTCGTCGGGTTAGGACCTGCAGTCATTTGATTGCTGAAGTTAAATTCTGTCGCGGTGAGCCTGCCGCCATCGTCCGTTTGCCAAATACCCATATACCCGACGGAGATGGATTGCGTTTGCAAAGTTTTGTTCACGTCTACGGTCAGGCTGCCGTTATTCTGCGGGAAGCTGGCTTCGCCGGAGCCTTGGCTCGCTCCCAGCGGAGCATAGAAACCGCTTCCGCTGAAAGTGTTACCAAACTGAACCTGCGGAAACTGCGGCGTCCACGAATCGAGGATGCCCGGCAACCCGAGCGAGGAAGGTTGGAAAGGATAGCCCTGGACAACGTTTCCCCCGGGATTGCGAATGAAGAATAACTCGCTGGTTAGTGCGAAAGTCGGCGAGAAAACGTGAGAATAGCCCAGCACCCCAAACATGCGGTTGTTCGGGTCGAAAACATAGGGCCCGGCGACATCGCTCGCTCCGTAAAAGGCGCCTGTTTGAACCTTTCCTTCGTGCTTATTCGAGAACTGGCCATAGATCCGGTTATTCGCGTTGAAGTTGTGGTCGATGCGAATGCCCCACTCGTTGGAAGTCGTCGGTGCGTTCACCGTGGTGTTGAAGTTGTAACCGCCCCCAGGATTTTTTGGAGCCGGCCAGTAGTTGCCGGTGGCAAACTTATTCGCCAGAGCGTCAATTGCCCCTGGCCCAGTTGTGGGTATGATGT
>PMSS01000162.1 GCA_003167515.1 Acidobacterium sp.
CGATCCCCATCCACCAGCACCGAGAACACATGGTTATCCGGCAACCCGTTGGCCGTCGTGAAATTCTCGAACCGGAACCGCGGCATCGCCGGCACACTCTGCGACTGCGCCAGGGCATGAACCTTCCGCGCTGGTCGCGCGGCCGTTTGCCCAGCCACCCCCAGCGCGCCCGTCGCAACCAATACACCGATGATCGTCAAATTTCTCATCGCGTCCTCAAATACTCGACCAGATCGTTCAGCTCATCCTTCGTCAGATCGTTGGTCCGTCCGTGCCGGTCATGCGGGTTGTAGACCGTCCAGATCTCCTCGAGCGACTTAGCCGACCCATCGTGCAGATATGGAGCCGTCAGCGCCACGCTCATCAGCTGTGGCGTATCGAACAGGCTGCTGTTATCCACCGTCTTGCCCGTCCCAACGTCAAACGATCTTTGACTCGTCCCCTTCGGCCCGCTGTGGCAATACGCACAACGGTTGCCTTCCGGAATCGCCTGCCCCAGCTTGTCGACCGTGCGGTTGAAGATGACGCGTCCGCGATCCTGCGCCGGCGTCAGCTCTCCGTTCGCCGCGCGGAATCGATTCGGCCGCGACGGCAAACTCCGGATGTACGTCACCAAATCCACCAGCGTCCGATCATCGAAGCTCTGCGACCGGTAGAAGTACTTCTCAGTCCGCGGCCCGCACTCCATCCCCAGCGTGGGATTGCCCCCGTTCCACTTGAACGGCTCTGTCCCGACCAGGTCCTCGATCAGCCGGTTGTCGACGATGTCCTTCCCAAACCCATCCGGCTCCAGGTCCCAGCGCAACCCGTCAAACGTCGAATCGATATGGCAATTCGAGCAACCGAACTGCCCCTGAAACGCATATTTCGCGGTATAGAAAGTCTGCTCGCCACGCCGCAGCGCTGAGACTTTCTCCGGTCCGGCCAGGCGAGTCGTCTGCACCACACTCATCGCCCGCGTGGAAATCACGCTGATTGTGTCGTCCAGTCGATTCGCAACATAGAGCCGAGCGCCATCGCGACTCAGCACCAGCCCACGCGGATTCTTCCCGACCGCGATGCGCGCAACCACATAGTTCGCGCTCGCAGCAAGGTTCTCGGCGAACGGTTCCGGATGAGCGTGGATATAAGCCAGCAGCTTCTTTGTATCAATGACCGTTACACAATCCGAACCGCCATGCGTCACGTAGATGCGCGACTTATCCGGAGCAATAGCCACGCCGAAAGGCATCGCATAATAGCGATCCAGCTCGTCCAGCGGCACCTCCACCGACTTGCGCCCCACATCCGCACCAAACACCGTCAGCGTATCGGCAAACGCCCATCCATGTTCCACGTGAGCCAGCGGCACCAGATTCTTCGGATGCACTTGCGCCACCATGCCCAGCCGTCCATCCCGCGAAAGCGCCAAATGAAACACTCCAGCGATATCCGGCAGCATCATCCGATCGACCACCCGCGCCCGCACAGGATCGATGATCGTGATTTCCGATTGCGGCGGAGTCCGATTTCCTTCCTGGCGCGAAGACGGATTCGGATATACGTGTGTCGCGTACAGTCTGCTGCCATCCGCGCTCATCGCCAGATAACTGGCCCCACGTCCGGCCGCCAGCGTCGTCTTCTCTTCTCCCGTGACCGCATCGAGCACCGCAATGTTGTTCCCGATCCTGTCGGCGACATAGAGCAGCTTGCCGGCCCGATCCTCCACCACACTCGAAGGCTCAAATCCCGCCGCCCACGTAGCCTTCACCCGCCCCGATTCTGTATCAATCACGGTGACAGTATCGTCCCAGGAATTCGCCACAAACAGCCGTCCGCCATCCGGCGACAACGAGAACCCACGCGGCAGGTGTCCAACCGCAATCGTCCGCAAAACCCGTCCCGTAGCCGCGTTCAGCACCCGCACCTCGTCCGTCCCCTGGCACAGCACATACAGCCGCGCCCCATCCGGCGAAAGCAGCACCTCCAGCGGCGAAGCATACCGCTCTTCTGCCGAAGCTGAGGGCTGCGCAGCAACCCACGCCAGCTCTGGCTGCCACAGCGCAGCCATACTCACAACCGCCGCACACACTGCGGCCATCACAAGACGCCGCCTCATTGGGGCTCCTCGACCGTAAGCACACGGTCAACCGCCTGGCTCTCGAGCGTCTGCTCCCGTCCACTCGGCCAGTGCACAACAATCTTGTCGACCTTCGCCGCGGCTCCCAACCCGAAGTGCAGCCGCGCATCATCCTGCGAAAGATACCCCGACGACGCCACGCGCTCCGCCAGATGCTCTCGCCCGCCGGCCCACACCTCAACACGTGCGCCAATTCCGTCGCGATTGCTTCCGCCGATGCTCTTGCCGCCTCTGGCGCCCTTTAGCCGAATCGCAATCCAGTGCCCCGTTCCCGTCGAAACATTGTGCAGCAGCACGCCCCGCCCGCCCAGGTTCACGACAAACGCATCGACCTTGCCGTCATTGTCGTAGTCCGCGAAGCACGCCCCGCGCGCCACTGTCTTCGTCCCCAGCACGCTGCCCGACAGCTCCGAAACATCCTCGAACCGTCCCTCCCCCAGACCACGAAACACGGAATGCTCCTGCGGGATCATCTGAATCAGCCCGCCATGAAACACCATGATGTCGAGCCACCCATCGTTGTCGAAGTCGTAGACGCCCGTGCCCCAGCTCACATACTGCGCATTCGCCTGCGATAACCCCGACGCGATGCCAATATCGTCGAACCCGCCCTTGCCGTTGTTCTTCAGCAGCCGGTTGTAGTGCGCGTCACTCACCCACAGGTCGAGTAACCCGCTCCTGGTAATGTCCGCAAACACCGGCCCCATCGACGACGTCGCCTCGCCGTTCTGACCGTAGGCCACGCCGGCGTCGTTTGCGATCTCCTCGAACGTGCCATCGTGCTTGTTACGGAAGAGAAAATTCTCCGTCCTGTCATTGGCAACATATATGTCAGGCCATCCGTCGCCATCGAAGTCCGCCGCCGTCACTCCCATGGTTCGCCCGATATACGCCCCGATGCCTGACTTATCCGTCAGATCGGTAAATGTCCCATCGCAGTTATTGTGAAATAACTTGTTCGTTTCACCTTCGTAATCCAGCGGCCCCGGATAGTTATCCGCGGCATAGTAATTGTGGTACTTCGGATCGAACTTTACATAGCGGCCAACAAACAAATCCACGCATCCGTCGCGATCGTAGTCCAGCCACGTCGAGCTGATCGCCCACCCCTCCACTTTGATCCCGGCCTTCGCCGTAACATTGGTAAACGTGCCATCGCCATTGTTGTGATAAAGGATCGTCTTCCCATAACCCGTCACCAGCAGATCGACATAACCATCGTTGTCGTAATCCGCAGCCGTTACGGCCACGGCATACATGTCGGGATCCAGTCCAGCCTTTTCCGTTACGTCCGTGAAAGTCCCATCCCCATTGTTGCGATAAAGATGATTGTGCGGCGGAGGCTGCGGCTTGTTTTTCAGCGGATACGGGTGCATCGAATCGTCGAGCGAACGGCCACTCAGCACGTACAAGTCCGGCAGACCATCATTGTTGTAGTCGAACCAAACGCATCCCGAACCTGTGCCCTCGACCAGCGATCCCAGTTTTGCCGACCCGAAGCTGTGTGTGAAATCGATCCCCACCTTCGCCGTCGCATCCTCAAACCGAATCGCCGACTTCGCTGCCGGCGTCCGCGATGCCGGTACACCGCGCGGATGCGAAGGCGGCGGCGCCACCTGCCCCATCGCAGTGGAGGCCAATCCCAGAACAAGTAACAGCCGCAGTTGCATTTAGTGACCACCTCCCATCGCCGCAGAAGCCGGCCCGCCCGTCATATCCGCCGGCATAGTCGTTCGCAGCAGCACCTGCGGCACTCTGTTCTCCGGCGCGCGCTCCGGCCCTGTGTGGCAACCCACGCAAATACGCTGTTCGCCACGCCGCACCCAGAACCACCCCTGCTCCTGGCGCAATGTTTTACCCTCCGCGTCCAGCAGGATGAATCGCAGTGGCCGATCGCCTGTCGCCTGCACGAAGAACGATCCATCCTTTTCCACCGGAGCCGTCCCCAGCGACAAGACACGTCCATCCGTCCCCAGCGTTTCCGCTCGCACCGACGCAGGCACGCCCGAGAGCGCTCCGCTCCGCGATTGCCGTGCATCGAGCGCCAACAAATTCCCGAACGCCCAGTCGTGCAGCCCCGAAGGATGCCTGTTCGGCACTGCGCGTGGCGCCACCACCACTGGCTCGATCAAATCCCGCGAAACATCCTGCGCAACAATTGCCACAGGTCCCGCACCCGGCTTCCACGCGGCCAGCGCAAATCGCTTCCGCCCAGACCCGCGCACAGCCAGCAACCAGTGCCCATCCGGCATTTCCGTCACATCCCCGGCATACTCCCCCGCCGGAGCCGCAATCGAAGCCTCCGCCGCAAGCGCCGAAGTAAACCGCGCCAGCCGCCCTCCCTGCGCGAATACAATGTCTCCCGCGCCTGCGGCCTTCGAGTCCAGGCTCATCTGCCGACCATGCTCCCGACCCTGGTTTGCGGATCCAGCACCATGGTCGCAGCGAACCGACTCCACGCCGCTTCCATCCGCATAGACCAGGAACATCTCTGGCGGAGCCCCCGCACCCAGCGGAAAGCCCGACTCAAACAGCACCCGCCCGTCGCGCAGCACATCGTCCGGAACAAAGTTCCCTGGCAGATAGCTGAGCTTCAGCGCACCCGAACCATCGAGCGCCGCCGACTCCAGCGCAAATCCCCCCGGCCCACGCCGCGCGTACACCATCCGCCCCTGCGGCATCCACAGCGGACGAATCAAATCCGTCGCTCCAGCCAGCACCAACCGCGGCGCGCCGCCCTGAGCCGAAACCTCCCAAATTCCCCAGGGATCGCTCGCGTGTTTCTTTCCGGCGAACAGCACCGACTTCGCATCGAAAGAAACGCTGGCATCGGCGCTCGCGGCCAACTCCGGAACGAGCGCCTGCGTCCGCCCGTCCCGCAAAACCATCAGCTGCGCGCCCTGCGGAAACCGCTCGTCGCCATGCAACGCGGCCAGCGATTCATACATCGGCGCAGCGGTGAAGATCACCGAAACGGCCTGAGTCTGTTGATGGACTACGTGGCTCGCCGGCTGCGGCGGCAATCCGCACAGCAGCGCCGGCAGAGAAGCCGCGCCCATCGCGACCGCAACTGCCGCGCCACGCCTCATGCAACCGTCTCCGGCACGCAGCTCCGTGCGCCTCGCAGCTCGCACCACGGAGCGAGCTCCGCCATCATCGCGTCGAACTCAGCAAACGTCAGCGACTGTTCCCCGTCGCTCCACGCCTCGTCCGGATGCGGGTGCACCTCGACAAGCAGCCCGTCGGCGCCTGCAGCCACCGCGCTACGCGCCAGTGCCGGAACCAACGACCGCCGTCCCGCCGCGTGGCTGGGATCGGCAATCACCGGCAGGCGCGCAATCTCCTTGAGCATCACGATCGCGGTCACATCGAAGGTGTTCCGCGTCGCGGTTTCAAAAGTGCGAATGCCCCGCTCGCACAAAATGACGTTGGGATTGCCGTAGCTGACAACGCATTGCGCCGACCGCAGCAGGTCAGCCACCGTCGCCACCATGCCCCGCTTCAGCAGAATCGGCCGCCCCGTCTTCGCAGCGGCTTCCAACAGAGCGTAGTTCTCCATGCTCCGCGAGCCGATCTGCAGAATGTCCGCGTATTCGGCGACCAGCGGTGCGTCCGCTGCCGCCATCACCTCGGTCACGATGGCCAGACCCGTGGCCTCGCGCGCCGCAGCCAGGAGCTTCAGCCCTTCGAGCCCCAGCCCCTGAAACGCGTAGGGAGAACTCCGCGGCTTAAACGCTCCGCCACGGAGCACTCGCGCACCTGCCGCCGCCACGCGCTCCGCGGTCTCCATCAGCTGGCGCTCGGTTTCCACCGAACAAGGACCAGCCATGGTGACAAATTCGCCGCCGCCAATGGCCACCCCCCGCACCCACACCACGGTCTTCTGGTCGGGCGCGCTTTTCAGAACATCCGGCGCGTCCGCAAACTGCTCGATCCAACCTCCGCCCACCTGGGCTCCACTTCTCTGGGGAACAGGTGAGCCTAAACCCGGCGGCCTCGCACCGCCTCCATCGAAAGATTGAATTTCGCTGTGCTCTTGGCTTACCCCGCCGCGCCCGAATGCGTGCCCAGATGCGCGACCCGACGAATCCGAACCATGCGCCCTGGCTTCCGGGCTATCGAGCTGCCGACTTTGGATTTCCTCCGCCATGGCTCGCTCCCCGCGCAATTAGCGCGGCGCCCCCACCCCGAGCAGGACGAACGCCAAGCCACCCGCAATCATCCTCTGGATCGCCATCCTGACGGGAACCTCGCACCGGGCGCTGGGAAAATCCGCATCCTTATATATCCCGCCCGGAAACTACCCGAACTCTAGCCGCCCCAAATCAGGCTTCGATGTGAGCGCCATCACACCGCGCGATACCATGGAACGATGACGACGAGATCCACTGCCGACTCAGTGCACGAAGCCGTCCAGGCCCAGTTCGGCTCAACCGCCGCAGCCTACTCCACCAGCGCCGGCCACGGCGACCAGACGGCACTGCGCACGCTCGTCGCTCTCGCCGCTCCTCGCCCCACCGATACCGTCCTCGACATCGCCACCGGCGCTGGACACACCGCTCTCGCCTTCGCACCCCACGTCGCGAAAGTCGTCGCCTACGACCTCACCGAAGCCATGCTCGCCGAGACCGCGAAGAACGCTGCGCAGCGCGGACTCACCAACGTCGTCACAAGACAAGGTCCAGCAGAAAAACTTCCCTTCGCCGACGCCGAGTTCGACATCGTCTCCGTCCGTCTCGCCTCACACCACTTCGCCGACAACGCCGCAGCCGTTCGTGAGATGGCCCGCGTTACAAAGCCCGGCGGCAAAGTCGTGGTGGTCGACAACTACAGTTCCGAAGACGGATCCCTCGACGCCCAGCTGCACAACATCGAAAAGCTGCGCGACGCATCGCACGTCCGCGCCCACCGCCTTAGTTCCTGGAGAAAATTCCTGGAGGCTGCCGGCCTGAAAATCCAGCGCGAAGTCACCGACCATTACAGTGAAAGCCCACGCGGCATGGACTTCGACAGCTGGGTGCGCCGATCCAAAACCCCGCCCGAGCGAGTCGCCGAGCTGCGCCGCCTCTTCACCACCGCCTCGCCGGATCTCCGCGACCTGCTCAGCATCCAGCAAGACGGCGAAGCCATCTGGTTCCGTCTTCCGCAAGTCACCTTCATAGCGCAGCGCTAGCGAGCCCAGGCCTGGCTCTTCGCTACCCGCTTCTTAGCTAGCCGGACCTCAGCTGACCGGACCCCAGCTAACCGGACCTCAGCTCACCGGACCTTAGCTATTAGCTCGGCAACGCAGACTCCCCAGCCGCCTCCAGCGCCAGCCGCGCCATCTGCCGGAAAGTCCGGCGCAGCTCCGCGGGACCATGCACCACAATACGACACCCCAGACTCAGCAGCAGCGCGGCCAGCATCTCCAGCCGGTCGCGTCCGCAGCGGAGCCGCGTCCCTCCCCGCTCCGCCTCGGTGGCGATTCTCCACGGCGCAACGCTGCGTTCAACTTCCTCAATCGGCATGTCGACCCACACGTCAATCTGATATTCCGACTGCACGAATGGCATGTGCTCGTGCAGGTAGCGTTGCGCGTCGAACCCCGCCGGACGCCGGAACGTGGCCGTCCGAATCTCCAGATCCGAGATGCGGTCCAGTCGAAATGTGCGCAGCGCCCGCCGTGACAGGCAGTAGCCGATCAGGTACCACCTTCCGTCCGTGTGAATCACCCCATACGGCTCGATCTGCCGCCTCGAAGCGGCGCCGTCGTGCGATCGATACCCAAAGCGAATCCTTCTGCCGGTGCGAATGGCAGACGCTGCGCGAACCAGGCATTCCACCGAGGTCGAAACCACCCATGGCCCCGGTTCCAGAGCCACTACATCCTCCACCGTCCTGATGCTCTCGCGCAGCTTCTCCGGCAATACCCGCTCCAGCTTAGTCAGTGTGCTCTCTGTCGCCGGCGCAAACGCCGATAGCCCGATCTGACGTAATGCCCGCAGTCCCAGGGACAGCGCGAACGCCTCCTCGTTCGTCAGCAGCAGAGGTGGCACGCGGAACCCAGGCCGCAGCCGATATGCCCCGCCCACCCCTCGCGAAGAATCAATCGGTATCTTCAGATCCTTCAGGCGAACGATGTAGCGCTGCACGGTGCGCAGGTCTACTTCGAGCCGTTCAGCCAGCTCGGCTCCGGTCACAAAATCCCGCGCCTGCAGGATCTCCAGAACCGTAAACACACGCATGATCGGGTCGTACATGCAGGAACCATCCTCTGTCGAATTTACGACAGATCCTGTCGGGAATTCTGCGTACAGTTGAAATCAGCCCACACAGGGTACACATGAAGGAGGATCAAAATGGCAACCGAGACAACATCCGTCCCCGTCCTGACCGCGGACGATCTCCTGAAGGACTGGCAGAGAAACCGGCGCCTCACTCGCCGTACCATCGAGGCCTTTCCTGAAGACCAGCTCTTCCAGTTTTCGATCGGCGGCATGCGCCCCTTTGCGGAGATGGCCTCCGAGCTCATCGGCATGACCGCCCCTGTCGTCGAGGGCGTATCCACGGGAAGATGGGAAGAATACAAAGCCGCCAAACCCGCCACGAAAACCGAGCTGCTGCGCGATTGGGATGCGCAGACCGTCGAACTCGACGCGAAGTTCCCCCAGATTCCCCCAGCCCGTTTCAGCGAAGTGGATAAGGTGTTCGACCAGTGGGAAATGCCCGGCATCGCCACCATTCAGTACGCCATCGAAAACGAGATTCACCACCGTGGCCAGGCATACGTCTACCTGCGCGCTCTCGGGATCGAACCACCCTCGTTCTGGAAACGCGACTGACCCAAGCTCCAGCTCCCAGCCCGCCGTCTACCTCGGCTGCGCCGGAGTAGGCGGCGTCAATCGCTGCACCAGACTCTTATCTTCCTTCTCATGCAGAGCCCGCGCCTTCGCAAACTCCGCCCTGGCCGCATCCGTCTTTCCCATTGCCTGATCGAGCCGCGCCAGCCGCCAGTGCGCGTCCACGCCATTCGGATCCATCGCAATCGCCCGCTGAAAATCCACTACCGCCTCGTCGTTCTTGCCCTCGCCCGCCACCACGATTCCCAGATCCAGCCACGCCAGCGGAACCGCCCCCGCCTGATGCACCGCCCGCTCCAGATCGGCCTCCGCCTCCGCCTGGTGCTCGAGCTTAATCTCCGTGTCTCCCAGATAAGCAAGCGCCTGAGCGTGCGTCGGCTCATTCTCAATCTCCAGCTTGAACTCCGGCTCCGCCTCCTGGTACCGATGCTCCCTCCACAGCAAATACCCCAGCCCGAAGTGCACATTCGGCTCCGTTGGCGCTGCCTTCTCCGCCGTCTGAAACTCCGCAATCGCATCCACCGGGCGATTCATCCCATCCAGCGCCTCGCCGGCCAGCATGTGCGCCTGCGCCGACTCCGGGTTCACCGCCAGAATCTGCTTGTACTGCTCCAGCACGCAGTTGTATTGCTTTGCCTGCAGGCAGCTCTGCGCCAGTACCCCGCGGATCTCCACGTTCTCAGGCGCGCTCTTCACCGCAGCCCGCAGATACGGCACCGCCGCCGCATACCGCGCCGTCCCGTAGTAGCTCATGCCCAGCAGAATCCCCGCCTGCGCATTCCCCGGCGCCGCCGCTGCCGCCAGCTTCAGCGGCCCAATCGCCTCCTCCAGCTTCCCCTGCTTGAACAGCGCCAGCCCCAGATCCAGTTCGAGCCCCCGAATGTGTGCGTCCAGCTTCAGCGCCTTCCGATATGCCTCCACCGCACCCGGATAATCCCCCTGCCGGGCCAGGTCCAACCCCAGGCCGGCAAACGCCGTCGCATCCCGCGGATTCTTCTCCGCAACCGCGCGCCAGCTCTCCGCCGCCTCCGCGTAGCGCCCCTGTTGCTCCAGCGCCATCGCCTGACTCGCCGTTGCGGTTCCCTGCGCTCGAGCCCACCCGCCCCACGCGCACGCAGCGCATGCGCCCAACAGCATCTTCCCACGCCAACCCGGCAATATCCTCAATCCGATCCTCAAAAAATCATTAGACCACTTCAGCGCCGCACAAGAATCACGCCAAGATCCCGCACACCCGTCCGCGCCTTAGCACCACAAAAAAAACGCAGTGGAGCATTGCCCCACTGCGTCGGTTGGTCCTGCGTTCAGCTTAGAACAGGAACTTCGCTCCGAACTGCAGCTCGCGCGGGTCATAAGTACTCGTGACCTCGCCAAAGTTGCCATCGGTGAATCCTGTATCGACGCCGTTCCACTCCGTGTGGTTGAACGTGTTGAACGATTCAAAGCGGATCTCAAGCCGCGCCCCTTCACTGGGTACCAGGGCGAACGACTTGAACAGACTCAGGTTTGTGTTCTCCAGTCCGGGGATGTAGACGGCATCCTTGCCGGCATTGCCCCAGCCATTGTTCGGGCCCCCGGCCCACGGTGCGACAGGAGGGGTGAACTTGCTGGTGTCGAACCATTCCTGACGCGTCTTGGCCCCGCCCACCTTGCCTGACACGTTGGGACGATTGGCTGTTCCAGCACCGAGGCCCAGCGTATCCGGACCGTAGCTGACAGTCTGCGGGAACCCGCTTTCCGCCGAGGTAATACCGGAGATGACCCAGCCTCCCAGCACGCTGCGTTCCAGCATATTGCCGGAGTGCAGGAAGAACGGCACGTTGTAGATGTAGTTGGCGGTGAATATATTGCGCCGGTCATAGGTTCCCGATCCGCGATCGTACCTCGCGTTGAACGGATCGGAGAGGTTGCCGCTCAGATCGTCGCTCTGAACATCGATCTCATGCGCCCAGGTATAGCCCAGGTGCAAAGTGAGACCGTGCTTGTTTTCGATGCCTACGGCCGTTTGCAGAGAATTGTAGCTGAAGTTAGTAGAGTTGTCGTCTTCCGTGATGCTGGAAAATCCAGGGAAGATTCTGTACAGGTTCGCGTTGGCGCCCTTGTTGACTGCTTCGCGATCGGTTATATCGCTCAGCGGCAGCGTGTCAATCTGGCGCTTGACGTCCTGGTTCCACCCACCGGACCCGACGTACTGAACCGCGACCACGACAGCAGGCGCAAGCTGGTGCTGAACGCCCAGACTGTACTGCAGCGTGCCCGGGTTCGGATAGTAGTCGCCAAGGGTTCCCATGCTCGCCGGGAAGACGGGCAGCGAAGCCTTCTGCCCGTTGATGGCGCTCGTAGAGGGGTCGCTGAAGTACACCTGATCCGCCAGAGGCTGATAAGCGAAGGGAGGATTGGTGTCGGTCCCGTAGATATCGTTGCCCTGCACGCGCTCGTAGAAGATTCCACCGCCGCCGCGCAGAACCGTTTTGCCGGTGCCAAACAGATCGTAGGCGAAGCCCAGTCGAGGTTCATACGTGAAGTAATCGTTCTTGACCAGACCGCGCGGGAATCCGTTTTTCCCGGCTAGCTCCACACCATTCAGATAGAACGGCGCCGGAGCGTTGGTGGGATTCGCGAACCCCGGCCCATTGGGATTCATCTGCCCAGTGGTGGCATTCGGCACCTGCTCATTGGCCGTGCTGAAGTCCGAGGCCACAAAGTTGGCCGTCATGTTTTCTTTGTTGTAGACATGCGGCAGCCCGTCGTAGCGCAGCCCCAGATTTAACGTCAGCCGCGGAGTCACGTGCCAGTTATCCATTCCATAGAATGAATAGGTGTTGTTGATCCAGTGGAACGTCTCTATGCTCTCCAGCTGCTGGAAGCTGTCCGCCATACCCAGCAGGAAGTTCACATACGCATCGCCCGAAAAATCGGTGCCGAAGGTATAATCCCCCTGCGTATCCGCCTGCTGTTGCTGGTTCTTGTCGTTGCGCATGTAGGCAAAGCCGAACTTCAGGGCGTGTCTGCCCTTGGTCCAGGAAATGTCGTCGCGCGGCTGCCAGTCGAGGAAGGAGTTTTTCCACGGCCAGTAGTTGATCGTCCAGTTCGTCCCGTAGGGCGTCCCCAGATCGACCGACGGCATGCGGTTGTCCGTGTTGTTCGCTGCCGGGAAATAACCCGTCTGCGACCATCCCGACGGCTGAGCGTAGATCCCCGCCGGCGTGATGGAAATAGTGTTGCCATTCACGTTGATCGACGTCTCGTTTAGCAAGCTCGGCGAGATGGTCTGGGTCAGCTTGATCACCGTGCCCCAGCTGGGATTGCCGAACACGTCGCCGGTGGTCGGATAGCTGTCGTTGCCCCACATATCCGGGTAATAGGTCTGTGACATCTGATCGTGGATCCAGTGCCCCATCAGGTGCATCCTGTCCGTGATGTCATGATCGATGCGCACCACATCCTCGCGCACATAGGTCGGCTGCCGCGCAGACGCTACATACTGCGGCGCTCCGTTGGCTGCCGTCGTGTTGGCCGCCGGAATCGCTCCCGTCTTCATGAACAGCACGGCGTTGCTATCGATCAGATTGGCCGGAATCACGCCCCCCGGAGCGTTTGCAAACGATTCGCCGATGGTCAGCCCATCCTGCGCGTACAGCGCCAGTTTGGCCGGATCGGATGTGTTCGGTACGCATGGCGCTGCCTGCGGCCCCGCGGTGCAGACTCCGGCGTTCGCCACTTCCTTGAAGCTGGTGGGCACCTTATAGGCCAGCGCCGCGCCGGCGCTCGGAATGTCATACCCTGGCACCGCGTTATTGGCGCTGGGATTCGATCCCTGAATGAGTTTCCGCCATTCCTCGGTCCAGAAGAAGAAGGTCCTGCTCTTTTCCTTCGGATAAATCCCGGGAATAAATACTGGCCCGCCGATATCTCCGCCAAAGATATTTAGGCGCAGCTCCGGTATTGTGGCGGTTGTACCCGACTCCGCGGCCGACAGCTTGGTGAAGTAATAGTTCGCGTCGAAGTCGTCGTTCCGGTTGAATTCCCAGACGCCGCCATGAAACGATTTGGAGCCGGACTTCAGCACCACCGTCACCGTGCCTCCCGACGCGATTCCATAATCCGGCTGGTAATTGCTGTCCAGAGTCTGGAATTCTGCCAGCGCATCCGGTGAAGGCATCACTCCCAGTCTGCCGCCGCTGCCGCGGTCATACACTTCGCCACCGTCGATCAGAAAGTCGTTGTGGCCCGGACGCATCCCGTTGAAGCTGACCGAACTGCTGCTGCCCTGCGCCGCGACGCCGTTGAAAGCCGGCAAATTCGACGAGACGCCAGTACCCAGCGTGGTCAGCGAAGTAATACTGCGGCCGTTGGTAGCCAGCTCGGTGATCTGCTGACCCGTAATCAGGTTGCTCACATCATTGGTTTCCGTTTGCAGGTGTATCGCGTTTGCCTGCACGGTCACCGTCGTCGTGCTCGCGCCCAACGACAGCGTCACATCCTCACGCACCGTCGCGGCCACGTCCATCACGATCCCGGTCTTCTCGTATGTCTTGAATCCGGTCACTACCACTTTCAGGTCGTATGTTCCGTTATGCAGCCCGGGAAAATCGAATAGCCCGTCCGCGTTTGTTGTGCCGGCGCGCACCTCCGCCGTACTGGCTTCGGTCAACGTCACCTTCGCATTGGGAACGATCGCACCACTCTGATCCTTCACCGTCCCCGTTAGCTCTGCGTTCTCCTGGGCATTCGCTATGAAAGCCGTGCACAGGACTACGATGCTTAAACACAGCAGTCGTTTCCACAGTGTCACTGGACAACCTCCCTGCGCTCGGTGATCGAACGGCTGCCATCTCCTCAATAGCCCAGATCAGCGTCGATCATCTGTACTAAAGAGTTTTAGCTGACGTGCTTCCGCTGCACCGAATCGCGACAGAGGTGTAACACTTACGACCCAGACTCGTCAATCGGCTTCTTCGGCGACCCTGGCCCGACATAACTGTGTAGTTATCTGTCATTATATTTATTACCATTACCTTTCTAGTACCGCTGACGGCCGGCTCACCCCGCCGCCCGATCTGCCGTCCCCCAGATGCAACCCGTTACATGCCGAGATTTGAAGAATTCCTGCCCCTCAGAAGCCCGAGGATCTCCCGGCTTCGCACCCTCTTCCGGGCGCGGAGCGCCCCCCGAAACCACAAAAAGGATGACGTTACTTTAGTGATGCCGATGGATCAAAAAATCCACCGTCGTGAGGAGTTTTCCTCATCGGCGAGCTCCGGCTCAATCGTTTGACCACAAGCATCGCTCTCCGATTCGCCGATCGTCGATAGCGCATCGCTGCCCTCAGAACAGATGCTCTTCGTCGTGCAGCAACGCGGAACTCACCGTCTGTTTCCCCACCTCAGCCTGAGCCCGCACCCGCGCCACTGTCAGCCAGTTGTCCTTCTTCGGGTGCTCGATGAAAAACGGCGGCAACGGCATCTCCAGATAGCGGCTGAGCGCTTCCGCATATTTTTCGTACATCGCCCGAAGCTCGCTCAGTCGCGCGCCGCTCTGGTCGTCGCGGCAAACGCTCACTCCCGCGGAACAGAGCCGATCGTAAATCAGGTGAAACTTCTCCGCCGGCAGCCGATCCCCATGGCTCTCCAGCGGCCCCTGCGAAAGGATCTGCGACAGGTCCACCAGCGCGTGCCGCGCCATCGCAAACGTCAGCTGCGCCTGCCGCGCGCTGTGCTCCTGCACGCTGGCGATCAGCAGCGCGCACGTGTCCAGAATCGCGACCAGCGCGCTTAGCCAGCTCTGGCTCGTGTGCTGCGATCGAAAAAGACACAGTAACGGATACGAAATGTGGCTTTCCAGCAGCTCCGCCGACCAGCGCTCCCACTCCTCCAGCAGCTTCACCAGCGCCGCGCCTCCGCCCTCGAAAGAGTGCCGCTTAATCAGTTCATACGCCGTCGGCGGCGATCCCGCTCTCGCATCCAGCAGCGCGATGTTCACCTCGCGCCGCGAGAACGCCCCGTACAGCACCGGAAAATAGCCGATCACCAAAGCCACAAACCCCAGCCCCATTCCCGATTCCATCACCGCCAGGATCCGCACCGGCAGGCTGTTCGGCACCACATCGCCCAGCCCCAGCGTGAAGAGCGTTGTTCCGCTGGCGTACAGATCGGTCACAAACGGATGCCGCATCCCGCGCGGATCGATGAACGGGCTGGCAAGCCCGGAATAGACGAGCGCAAACCCCAGCAGCAGAGATCCTGCCCACGCCGCAATCAGGAACACCAGCGACAACGGACCATAAAAGCTCAGCATCGTCTCGCGCTTGCGATCGTTGCGGACTCGCCGCGCCGCCCACCGCCACGGTCGCCACGTCATGATGTAGAACAGCCGCGTTAGCCGGAACCGCCCCGTCGCACGCCGCGGCAAAATCACCGTCTCGAACGCGTCCAGCAGCGCCGACANNCACAATCCCGAAAATCAGCCGCAGAGGATGCACTCCGCCAGCAAAGCAGGAATCTCGGCTCGCGTCAACGGCGCACAGCAAGCCCGAAATTCCCCCGGCGCGCCCGCGAATTTCAGCTCGCACCAGTGAACAATCGAGCCGCGTCAAACTCCGCCGCCGCCAGGCGTACAATTTTGCCCACCAAGCTCCTTGTCGTAACGCCGGACGCAAGCCGACAGCATTTAGGCCCCCTTTTTTGCGGCCCGGCCCCGTGACCTCCTGTCTCCCCGGCCCCGCATAACCCAGCCCGCATAAAGAGGAGCAAAACCGTGCCTCACCNNCGCCAAAAACGCCCCCTCCAATACCTGCTCCTGCCCCTCGCAGCAATGGCTCTCCACCTGCAAGCCCAAAACCCCAAAAAGGAACCAACCATGCCCCACCCCATCCTCTACCGCAACCTACAAGTCGACGGCCTCAACATCTTCTACCGCGAAGCCGGCCCCAAAGACGCTCCCACCATCCTCCTGCTCCACGGTCTCCCCTCATCCTCACGCATGTTTCAGCCCCTGCTCACGCGCCTCGCCGACACTTACCACCTCGTCGCCCCCGACTATCCCGGCTTCGGCCACAGCG
>PMSS01000373.1 GCA_003167515.1 Acidobacterium sp.
CGCTCGCGCTTCGAGTGGGGCCTGATCGCTGACATTCAGCCGCCCGACCTCGAAACCAAAGTTGCGATCCTGCAGAAGAAGGCGGAAAGCGAGCACGTTGTCCTGCCGATGGACGTTGCTCTGTTCATCGCGTCCAACGTTCGCACCAACGTCCGCGAGCTTGAGGGCGCGCTGGTGCGCCTCGTCGCATGGTGCGGTCTGAATGGCGTGGAGATCGTGCTGCCCACCGCGCAGCAGTGCCTCAAACAGTTCATCGATACGCAGGGGCGCAAGATCACCATCGAATCGATCCAGCGAGCCGTCGCCGAGCAGTTCGGCATGCGCATACCTGAGCTCAAACAGAAGAACAACTCTCGCGCGGTCGTTGTGCCGCGCCAGATTGCCATGTACCTGGCCAAGCAGCTCACGGAAGCTTCGCTGCCGGAGATCGGGCGGCAATTCGGCGGCAAACATCACACCACGGTGATGCACTCCATCGGCAAAATCGACGAACAGCGGCGCAACGACAAGAACCTGAACAGCACTCTGAACAAGCTGCAGGAAACGCTGAACGGGTAGCGGAGCAAGGCGCAAGCCGGCGCATCCGGCTCAGGTGGGATCTCCGCTCTTCCTGTTTCGCGAGCCGTGGAGAACCGCCATGATCCGGAGCCGCTCTTCCCGGATTCGATAGACCAAAATGTACGGCGTTCCGGGCACCGGGAATCCTCTCGTCCCCGCCCGAAGTCCGACGCGGCCCATCATGGGAAAGGCCTTCAGACGATTGACCGCGAGGCGGATCGTTTCGATCTGCCGACTCGCGGCTGCAGGGTTGTCAAGGGCGATGTATTCTCTAGCTTCCGAAAGATGTCGCAGCGCGGGCCGGGTCCATACAAGCTTCAAAGCTTTCGCCAGCGTGCGAACTCTGCCTCAACTTCCTGTTCCGATGCATACTCGCCGCGCTCGTCAGCCTTGATTCCTTCGTCGATTCGGGCCAGATGCACGTCCTGCAATTCGAGGTACTGATCGATTGCTTCGCCGATCAATTGGGTGCGATCGCGGCGCTGGCGCTTCGCGAGCAAATCGAGACGCTCAATCTGGTTCTGCGGAGCTCGAAAGCTGACGCTCGCGATGGCGCGTGATCGGGACATGTCTGTATTTTATCGTATTTTCCTGTCCTACAAGCAAGGCGTTGACCTCCGCGTTCCGCAATCCCTTTTCGCCAGGACTCGTCGACTCGCGACGCACAGGCGGCTCAAGAGGAATATTGCCCTCATGTGCGTGCCCGCCCAGCCGATAGGTCCTTTGTATGGGAATCTTCGGCACAAAGAGCAATGGCCGGACGGGAGCCGCGGGGCTTTCTCGCAACGGCTCCAGGGCGGGCGAACCGAATCGCGAGTATGACCTGCATATGCTGGAGGCCATGCTCGACCGCTGCGACAACATCGTCATGCTGGCCGACACGTCGCCCGACAACATCATTTTTTACATGAACAGAACTGCGCGCGAGTTCTTTAAGCGTCTGCGCGACGAGATGAACAGCACATTGGGGCGCGGCGCGGACGTGACCAATGCGCACCTGCAGAGCATTCATCAGTTTCACCGCGATCCCGCGCGCATCCGACGCATCCTTGCCGACCTGGCCTCTCGCAGAATCGGTTCTCACGAGGCGCCTATTCACATCGGACAGATCAGTCTCAAAACCAAGACCTTTGCACTCTGGGACGACAAAGATTCCAGCCGCCCAAAGTGCTTCATGGCCTGCTTTCAGGATGTCAGCGCTGAGGAGCGCGCCGACGCCCTGCAGAAGGCAGGCGACGAGCGCCGCGAATTGCTGGAAAGCCGCGTCAGCGAGCTCTCTCGCGACCTCAACGACATCGGTACTGCAACCGAGATGGTTGCCAGAGAAACCTCTCTCGCTTCCACTTCCGTCGATACCATGCTGCAGCAGACAGAAGCCGGAGCCTCAGTACTGGAGCAGACTCACACCAGCATGCGAAGCGTGACGGAACTGGTCAGTCACACCTCCGACAAGATGGCGGCGCTCGGAACCCGCTCGCAGGCCATCGGGAAAATCGTCAGCACCATCAAGGAGATTGCCGATCAGACCAATCTGCTGGCGCTCAATGCGGCCATCGAAGCTGCTCGCGCCGGCGAAAACGGCCGCGGATTTGCCGTGGTCGCGGGTGAGGTACGCAGTCTCGCGGAGCGAACCACGAAATCGACGCAGGAAATCAGCGCGATGATCCGTGAAATCCAGTTGGAAGTGCAGGGAAATATCGAGACCATGGAACAGGGGCGCCAAAAAGTCCACGCCACCGGAGAGCAGCTGGATTCTGCGCGCAACGCAATGACAAGACTCGTCAGCGAGGCCAACACGATCAGAAATACCGTCGTTCAGATCGCGCAGGCGACCCAGGAACAGGCGGCGACCTCGCAGGAGATCTCGTCCAAACTAACCGGCATCGTCGAAACGCATTAGCCAAACACGATTGAGCGGCCTGCACCTCAGAGGCCCCGCAACCCCGCCGACTGGTAAATCTGCGACATCAGCATGGTGTCGCGCAGCCCTTCCTCGCCGTCCGTCTTCGGCTCGCGATTCGACCAGACGCAATCCGCAAAATAATCCGCCTGCCTGGTGAAATCCCTGGGATCCTGCTCTGCTTCCGGCTCATCGATGGTCTGCCCGTCCAGTTGTGCGGTCAGGTGCATGCCGTCGTAATTGAATGCCGGATCCATCTGCATGGTCCCCTTCGAGCCATGGACCTTGAAGTAGTTCGCGCCGTTGGCGCCGTAAGTCGTATTGCAGCTCGCCACAATGCCGGAGGGAAACTCCATCGTCCACGAGTCGTTTTCTTCCACCTCGTCGAACCGGCCATCGTGATCGATGATCGAGGAGTTGGCCTTGATGTCCCCCGGCTCCTCGCCCGTAAGATAGCGGGACGCATTCAGCGAATAGATGCCGACATCCATCAGCGGGCCGCCGCCCGCCAGTTTCTTGTTCAGCCGCCATTCTCCGGCTTTGATATTGAAGCCGAATGCGCTCTCGATCGCCTGCACCTGGCCGAGCGCGCCGGATCGAATCAATTCAATCGCCTTGAGGTGCAGCGGATTGTACTGGCAGCGATACGCGATCATCAGCTTCACATGCGCCTTGCGGCAGGCTTCAATCATCGCCTTACAATCGGCCACGCTGGTCGCCATTGGCTTCTCGCACAGCACATGCTTGCCGGCCTTCGCCGCGCGGATCGTGTACTCGGCATGCATCGAGTTGGGCAGCGCGATATAGACCGCATCAATTTCCTTGTTCTGCCGAATCTCGTCGTAGTTGTCGTAGCTGTAGATGGAAGGGGAAGGCACGTTGTATTGAGCCGCCTGCTTCTCTGCTTTTTCGCGATGGCCGCTGACCAACGCGGTTAGCTTTCCGGTTTTTGACAGCTCGACGGCGGGCATAAAGTGATCCATCGAGATGCGGCCCAGGCCGACGATGCACCACCGCAGCTTTCGGGCGGCTGGCTCGCTGTCGGCGTTCTGCGACTCGACCTTCGGCAACACCCCGGCGAACGCGGCCATCGCACCCAGTCGGGAAAAATCCCGGCGACTCAGCTTCATGGGGAAATCCTCCGCGGCCATTGTAGGACCTCGCGTGACAGTCTCGGCCCACAGCGAAGATCACCAGGCGAGAAACGGCGACTTCTTCACCCACTCTGTGCTCTTGAGCTGCGCCAGCATGAACGTGGCGACGTCGGCGCGGGCAATACGGGTTCCGTCTGCCGGCAATGCTCCGCCATCGACGCGGATTCTTCCGGTCCCAGGCTTGTTCAGAAGGCGCGGAGGCTGCACCACCGTCCAATCCGTCTCGCTCGCCTGGATGCGCATCTGCATGGCCCGCTGCGCCTGAAACGCTTTCTTCAGCACGAGGGCGTTCAGCGCCCTTGCGACCAGCTGCATGCTCTTCGAAAGTCTTTTCGTCGCGCCCGGCCACACGCCCGACGCGCCCAGGACGATCAGCCTGCGCACGCCCTCCTGCTTCATGGCTGCAAGGATGTGCCCGATGGACTCCGGCAGCAGCGTCTCGTCGCCCAGGGTCCCTCCCAGCGCGGACAGCACCGCATCCTGGCCCACGATCGCCACGGAGACTGCCTTGCTGTCCCTCGCATCACCCACCACCACGTGCAGCCGATCGCCGCCTGTGAACGCCGCAAGATTGCGAATGAAGGCCGTTACTTCATGCCCAAGCGCCAGTCCCTGTTTCACCAGCTCGCGGCCGGTTCCACCCGAAGCTCCGAAGACAACAATTCTCATCCGGTCATCCTACCCTGCGCGGTCCTGAGGATGAACGCGGTAGCATGGATGCCTGTCAAATTCACACGAGTCTCGTGTACACTGTGCCTGCATGAAGAACATCACCCTTAGTGCCGACGAGGATTTGATTGAGCAGGCGCGCGCCGTCGCCCGCTCTCGGCGCACCACGCTTAATGCCGCCTTCCGTGAATGGCTCATCCAGTTCACGGCACGCCCTTCTCGCGTGCGCGAGATCGACGCACTGATGCGGCGCCTGAAGTACGTGGACTCCGGGGGCCGTCGCTACACCCGGGACGAACTGAATGAGCGATAGGTTCTTCCTCGACACAAATGTATTTATCTATTCCTTTGACCTGACCTCACTGGCGAAGGCACAGCGCGCTCTGACCCTGATTCGCGAGGCGCACAGCTCTCGCAAAGGCGTGGTCAGCTTCCAGGTAGTCCAGGAATTTTTCAATTTCGCATTGCGTCGAACGGTGCCTCCCATGGCCATCCCCGACGCTGTGCAATATTTGACGACGATTTTGCAGCCCCTGTTAGCCGTTCATTCTTCGCCCGCCCTTTACAGCGAGGCGCTACAGATGTATAGCCACTATCGCCTCTCCTGGTACGATGCGTTGATTGTTACGGCTGCTGTCGAGGCAGACTGCGCCGTTCTGTACAGCGAGGATTTTCAGGATGGACAGCGTTTTGGCAAGACGCGGGTGAAGAACCCCTTCGATTAGTCTGCCTTACTCCTCCCGCAGCAAGATCGCCGGCTCCACGCGCACGGCTCTGCGCGCCGGGACGGCTGCGGCCATCGAGCCGATGAGCACCATCGCGGCGATCGCACCCGCCAGCACGACGGGATCGTAGATTGTCGCCTGATACACGATGCTGGCGAGCACGCGGCTGCCGAGGACTCCGAGCGCCAGTCCAGCGACCGACCCTATGCAGATCAGCAGCACTGTCCGGCCCAACGCGGCACGGAGCACCTGCACCCGCTGCGCGCCCAGCGCCACGCGGATTCCCATCTCGCGCAAGCGTCGCGCGACGGTGTAGCTTGCCATACCGAAGATTCCTGTCGCCGCCAGCATTCCCGCCAGCAGGCCCAGAACTCCCAGAGCTATCGTCGCTACGCGCGTTGGGAACAGCACTAATTCCAGATCATCGGGCCAGTTTGAGATGGTTACGGGCAAGTTCGGATCGATCTTCCCCATCATCGCGCTCAGTGCCGCTGCTGTTTCCGCCGGCGTTCCTCGCGACCGCACTACCAGATTCGTGCCGCTGTCGTTGTTCTGCGCCAGGGGGTAAAACATCGCGGGCTGCGGATCTTCAGTCAGGGACTCGTATTTCCCATCCTCGACCACTCCGACAATCTCGTAGGTAGTGGGTCCCGGTTGGGCAAAATGCTGTCCTATTGCCGAACGGTTCCCGAACATTTCACGAGCGAACGTCCGATTCACCAGGGCTATGCGTGGCGTGGTTGCATCGTCGTGCCAGGTGAAGTCGCGCCCGGCGACCAAGTGCGTCTCCGCCGCCTGCAGGTAGCCGGGCGAGATCGTGTAGTAATGCGCGACGGTCACGCTGTTCGAGTTGCGGAAGTCCGTTGTGCCCTGCCGGTACACCGGCGTGCTGCTCCCGCCTCCGCTCAGGGGCAGCTCATTGTTGGTCCCTACCGCCGTAACTCCCGGAATCTGCGCGGCCTCCTGCAGTATTCGTTTCTGCACAGGAAGCGCCGAGGCATCCGAGTAGCCGGCCATATTCATCTCCGCCCCCACGACTGTTACCCCGTCAGGCTGAAAGCCCAATGGCGCATGGAGCTGCCGATCCATCCCTCGCAATCCCACGAGGGCGCAGGTCACTAGCAATGCGCAGAGTGCGACCTGCAATCCGAGCAGAAGGTCCCGCACGGTCAGCTTGCGGACGACCTGGGTTGAACCGGACTTGATCGCCTGTATCGCATCGGTCTTCCAGATTTGCCTTGAGGTCAGGACCGCGGGCAGGATGCCGCTGGCTGCCGCCAGCAGGATGGCGATTCCGTACACGCGCGCATCCGCAACGACCGTCACATGGATCGGGAATTTCGCGATGGGCTGCCACTGGCTCAACACCCTCAACAGCGCCGCGGCGGCAAAGGTTCCAGCAACTCCGCCTGCCAGCGACAAGAGGACCGCTTCCGCCAGCACCTGGCGCAGCATGCGCCAGCGGCTTGAGCCAATCGCCATCCGGATCGCCATCTCGCGGCCACGATCCGCTGCGCGCGCAGCGAAGATACTCGCCAGATTGACGCACGCGGCCGCCAGCACCAGGAACGCCAGGAGCAGCACGCCGGTCAGGAACTCGCGCGCTGCGTCCCCGAGGATGTCTCCCAGCAATCCAGGCTTGACGAGTCGCACGCCCATTTGTTCATTGGTTGCTGGGTACTGCTTTGCCAACTGGGCTGCGATTGCGTTGAGATTGTCGCTGCCCTGTTGCGCGGTGACTCCCGGCTTCAACTCCCCGATCACGAACAGGCCGTGGTTAAAGCGCTTCTCGAGATAGCTGTAGCCCTCGATCTGCTCCTCGTTCACCATCGGCACAAAGAAATCCGGCCACATGAAGAGCTCGGTGCCATGAAACGCCGCCGGGGCGACGCCAATGATCGTGAATGGGTGCTTGTTCAACTCGACGGTCGAACCGACAATTCGTGGATCGGCACCGAATCGCGACCGCCAAAACGCGTCGCTCAACACGATGTACGGGGCCGAATTCGGCCCATGCTCGTCGCTGGCATGGAAGAACCTCCCCAGTTGGGGCTGGACTCCGAGCATGTCGAAGTAGTTTCCGGAAACCTCGTAGGTCCAGCTCTTCTTCGCCAACCCCTGGGCGCTTAGGCCTGCTTCGTTGAACCGGTAGGCGGCGATATCGGTGAAAGTCGAGTTTCGCGCGCGGAGATCGACGAAGTCCGGATACGACTGGCTGACATATCCGTGTGGCTTCTGCTCGATCATCTTGAGGCTGCCGGAGTTCGCCACGTTCAGCGGGCGGAGAATGGCAGCGTTCATGACGCCGAAGACCACCAGGTTGGCGGCAATCGCCATGGTCAACGACAGCACGGCCAGGAACACAAATCCTGGTGAATGGCGCAGTCTCCGTATCGCAATCCGCAAGTCGCTCAGAATTTCGTGCATCGCTCCTCCAGATCAAGCCGGGGATTTCCTCCCTCACTCCTGCACCTCTGCGTCCATCCGCTCGCAGGAGGCATCTGGGGGAAAGCAGGAGCCTTACCGAACCGGCCTGGTTACTCCGCGCTGCGGCGCCTGTCCGCAATTAAGAACCGCCGTCCATTCCTGGACAGTTGCTTTGCGCATTCCTCTGGTGGGTTTTTTGCTATGCCCTGAACCCCATCCCCTATACCCTGTTTTTTAAACGACGATGCTCCGACGCGCGCTCCTGGCTTTTTTACCTGCCATTCTTCTTCTGCCCGCAAACGCCGCGGCGCGCCCTCAGGACACCGGTTTTCTCAATCGCTCCATCGAAGTCAACGGCGTCCTCCATCGCTACGT
>PMSS01000115.1 GCA_003167515.1 Acidobacterium sp.
GAGTCTTCCCGGGGTCACCATCTCGCAGGTACCAGGCCATTCGGCGATTGCTGCGCCCGCAGTCGCCTCACACGACGTGCTCGGCCTCCGTCGCCTTCACGTGCTCTTCCATCGCGGGCCCGGGGTCGTTCCGCCTTTGGCGGAGCACCCCCTCTGGATCAGGCGAGGCTCGACCCAGCAAGTATCCCTGTGCTTCGTTGATGCCCAGGGTTTTGACCAGATTGAGCTGCTCTCTCTTTTCAATTCCCTCGACGATCACTTTCATCTGCAAATTGCTGGCCATCGTCAGGATCGACCGGACAAAGTCCTTGGTCTCGCGCCGCACCATCAGTTCGTGCAGGAAGGAGCGGTCGAGCTTCAGCGCGTCGAAAGGCAGCTTCGGCAGATAGCTCAGACACGAGTAACCCGTACCGAAATCGTCCACAGCCACGCTGACTCCCATTCTCTTCAGGCGGCGCATCGTCTCCGCAGTGCGTTCGACGCCGGAAACCGTCGCGGATTCCGTGATCTCAATCTGCAGAAGGTTGGGCTGCAGCCCCGTCCGATGCAGAACGTCGGCGACTTCTTCAAAGAAAGAGTCCCGCGCAAACTGAACGCTGGAGACGTTGACCGCGGCCTGCACCGGCCGGCGCGCGATTTCCTGCCATGTCGCCGCATGGGTGCATGCCCGCTCCATGATGTGGGCGCCCAGCGGCAGAATCAGCCCGCTCTCTTCGGCGATGGGAATAAAACTCAGCGGCACAATCTGCCCCAGCCTGGGGTGGGTCCAGCGGGCCAGAGCCTCGAACCGCACGATGGAAAACGTGCCGAGATCGAACTCGGGCTGGTAATGCACTGAGATTTCACCCTTGGCAAGAGCATCCTGCAGTTCGCCCTCCAGTGTCAGCCGTTCTCGGGCAGCGCTGCCCAGATCGTCACCGAAATGGACAATGCTGCTTTTCCCGCTTCGCTTTGCCGCGAACATTGCGCAGTCGGCCTGCTGCAACAGCTGTCCGCTCTCATTTCCATCCGGGAAGATCGCGATCCCGATACAGGCACTCGCACGAACCGTCTGGCCGTTGATCTGGAAAGGCGGTTTCAGCAGATCCTGCAGGCTCTCCGCCGCGTTTTGCGCGGCATCCCGGCTCTCAATGTGGTCCAGCACGAGAGCAAACTCGTCACCACCGATGCGCGCCAGCGTGTCAGACTGCCTGAAGCGCGCCTTCAGACGCTGCGCCACCTGTGCCAGAAGCGCGTCTCCAGTGGTATGGCCGAAGCTGTCGTTCACCAGCTTGAAGCCGTCCAGATCCACACACAGCAGCGCAATCATCCTCTGGTCCCGTCGAGCTCTGGCCAGGCATTGCGACAATCGATCCGAAAGCAGTCTCCTGTTCGGTAAGCCGGTCAGCTCATCGACCAGCGCCATGTGCTGCAGCCTCGATTCAGCGTCTCGCCTCGCGCGATCCCGCCGCTGCAGTTCAGCCAGCATTACGTTGAATCCGTCTGCCAGCGGCGCAACTTCGGGCACGCTCTGCACCGAGATCTCAGTATTGAAACTCGCTTCCTGTGTCACGCGCTGTACTTCAGTCGACAGATCGGTGATGGCATGCGTCGTTTCAGATGCCTTGTTCAGCGCTTCCGCCTGCAGGCGAATCCGCCGGATCAGTATCAGAAGCCAGACCATCAGCGCCATCACGATGAGCAGGGCCACCGTGACCCAATGCAGGTAATTACGCTCGAAGTTGATAACGTCTAGTTTGACTTCGGGCGCCGCATCCGTGATAGACAGCCGTCCTTTCTGATTGTTATCTCCCAGACCGGCTGGCCCCGGACGGATCGCCGGGCCCGAACCGCTGCTCTTGTCGAAGCTCTTCGACGGGGCGGCTGACGGTCGCTGCGCCTTGAGGGGGGAATGCCCACCGCTGTGTCCCAAATCGATACTCGTGGGTACTTTGGAATCTTCTATACCGGCTAGCTTCTTCGCTTCGACGGAGATCGTCTCCCCGACATGGATTCCCGGCCACCCAGGGTTCAGCCCGATCGGCAACGCCCCGGTTTTGTCTTCGATCCAGTATTTCCCGCCCGCTTCGTCGGCGTCGATGACAACTCCCACCAGGTGAACGACTGAGTCCACAGGTAGTTCCTGAATTTGCTGAATCGAATTGTGCCGTACGAGAAAAGACCACTGCCCCACTGTCGTGCAGGCGATCGCGGCACCAAGCGCTGTTACCAGCATGGCGGCCATGCGGATTCCCGTAGCGCCGCTTCGCTCCATCCCTAGATAATCGGCCGATGTCCGGGCACCCGCTATACAACTTTCAGCCTCTGCTCGTACCCCACTGGAACCAGGTACCTTAAGTGAGCAATTACTCCGGCAATAATCGCATGGCCAAGGGCCGCGATTGAGGCTCTCACGGCACCAGAAGAATCGATCCCTGCCAGAAGCCGGCCCGTCGGCCCGCCGGGTCGAGCACCGTGACCTGACACTGGTAAGGGCCGGGGTTAAGTCCCCCCAGTCCAATGTGGAAGTTGAGCGGCACGATGCCGAGGCGCGTCGCGGGCTGCGCCCCAACCGCGATCGGCGGCGTCTCGAGAGCGAGCTTCTGGTTACTATAGAGACTCACATACGCGAACAGCGGCGCGTCACTGTTCGCGGCTGGCGATGTCGTTGCACTCGCCCCAGTGGGCGTGGCCAAATCCTTCTGGTACGCCTGCAGATAAACGTACATCTGCCGGTCCCTGCTGAACACGCGCGTCACGCTGGGGATGAGCTTCTGCCCATCCTGCACAAGGGGATTGGCTGCGTCGTCTTTGGCCTGTTCCTTGCCGCGGGTCGCATTGTAGAGCGCATCGTTGAGGTTGACGCGCTGGCTGCTGAGCACCACCGAGCTGAGGGCCAGGCGCTTCGTGACTTTGTTGAGGTCGGGAATGACGAAGGTCGTCTGAAACGTCCCGATGCGGCCCGTTTCATCGTCGCGCGCCAGGAACTTGATCGTGTATTTCCCAGGGAAAAGTGTGAACCCGGAATCGTATTCGACGGGGCGATGCGCCAGCTCCGCAGCAGTCGCATCGCTGAGCTTGATGTTGACGAAGTCGCGCACGTTACTCATCGTCATGCCGCTAGTTTCGTCCTTGACCTCGCAAACGAAGTCTATCAGCGTGTGCTCGGCCCCGAATTTCTTGGCGATCGCTAGTTCGCGGCCGGGAATCTTGACGATGATGGGGACGTAGTACTCGGCGCGATTAAGCTGGAAGTAGTCGATCTCCATCGCGATCGTAAGATCGGTGACCGGATCGCCCAGCATGAGCGCGTCTTCGAGTTGGCGTTCCTTGTCGGCTTCCGTGAATTTGTTGAAGGTCTTGTTGGCGTAGTAGCCCTCGCGGTAATCGAGCTTGTCGGCGAGTGGGGAGTCGGTCGTGATCTTAACGCGACGGAATCGCCCGTTCTGCGCGGTATTGGTGGTGTAGTAGCCGACGATGTAGTAGTCCTCGATGGCACTCTGGGCCTGGACGATGCCGCGGGTCAGGTCGTTGTTGTCGAAGAGCGACTTGCCGCCGGTGTCTGCTCCGAGCGAATACATCGTGTCCTGCGATTGCTGGAACTGCGTGGTGACTGCTTCAGCCGCTCCTCCCGAATACATGCCCGCGTTGCCGGGCGAACCCTGGGTCGCGTCGCCGAGCGGGGCGCTGGCAACCAGCCCTCGCGCATCGACCGGCCAGAAGGAAACGCCTGCACGCACGGCCGCGTCGACGGTGGCGTGCAGCTGGGCAAGGTTGTCGAGACCGTGCAGACGCATTCCACTCGCGAAATAAATGAGCGACTTTCTCTCGCTGAGCGAACCCAACATCTTCGCCGCGGTTTGGAGCGCCGAGAGCTGGCGATCGTTGTTGAAGATGTTGAACTCACTGTCGTCCTGCCCAAAGGCCGCGCCGGTATCGGCGCTGCTGGCGTCGTCGATGGACTCAACCGAGCCTTGCCCTTCACCCACAATCATGGTCTCGAGGATGCTCAGCAGTCGATTGCGATCCCCAGTGAAGTCCTGTACTACGTCGACCGACCCACCCTGATAGCGCAGGATGGCAACAAGATCGGCAACGGTCATCTGGGTGCGTACAAATTTTTCCGCAGCGCTAAGAGCGCGTAGCTGATCGTCGGGCGGCATGGCGGTCATATCGAAATAAAGCGCCAGCAGGCGATGGTCGCTGTACTGCGGCTTGCCCGGGCTCTCCGGCGCAATTTGTGTACGCGTCAGTGTCTTGTAGAGTGTGATCTGTTCGTCGTCTCGCGGCGTGACGGGCAACGGTGTTGCAGCCGTCGACAACGCCTGGTGCTCGAAGATGCGGATAGTTTGCGGCTGGCCATCTTCGGTGACGGCAAAGTCTCTGGCGGTGAGTCCGGGAACGAAGTTTCCCTTCTTGTCTTTGACGACGACGGTTTCGATAACCAGCTGCGAGTTGACGGTGAGCGTGAAGGTCCCGTTTTGGCCGGACATCTCGTTCGTGCCGGTCTGTTGCGCCAGCGCCGGAACGTCGGTAGCGAGCAGCGTGACGAGCAACGCCATAAGTACGGTGCCGACCGGAACTGTTCTGAGCGGTCGCATCGCTAAAACCTCAGCCTTCCCACCAGCTGCAGGCTGCGCATCGGATTGGCCGCCGCGGGGAGTCCGAAGAGTGTGTTGTTGACGGTGGTGTTCCATGCCGTCCACGCCGCATGGTTCAGCAGGTTCGTGGCCTCCACGCGCGTGTCGAGACTCCACTTACTGCGCACACGAAAGGTCCGAGCCATCGCGCTGTCGAGGCTGAACTCATCGGGGCCGGTGATCGAGTTACGCCTGGCTGTGCCCCACTGGCCAGCAGGCGGCGCCGTGAACGCCGATGGATTCAGGTAGTATCCCGCCGGACCAGAGTAGAGGGATGCGCCGGTCGGGTTCGGACGAATGATATTGGTATAGCCTGTGCCCGGCACGTCCGCGAGAACAATGGGGTTCTCCGGTAATCCACTGCCGGCCGTGATCTGAGTCATCACGGTCCACTCTTTGAAGAGGGTGCCGCGCCAGCCCCTGAGCAGCGTTTCGCCGCCGAGCCCCATGCCCGTGGTGTATTGGAACGACGCCTTCACCAAATTGCGCTGGTCGAAGGTCGAAAGCCCGCGCTCGCCGGGCAAATCGAGCCAGTCTTGCGCAATGGTCGCCGCAGCCGGCTGCGTGTTAGCCGTGTCGCTGGGCGATGCAGTGGCTTCCGAGGTGGCAACGTGCCCCTGCGCTCCTATTTGCGAATCGTCGTCGAGAGCCTTCGCCCGCGTGTAGTCGAGCGTCGCGGTCAGGCCGCTGCGTAGCCTGCGGCGCACCTGCAACTCGCCGGCCTGTCGCGTCGAATTCCCGTTCGATGTCCGATAGACAAAGCCCACCGGCAACCCGGTATAGGGATTTACGCCCCCGAGCGGATAAGTATTGGGCAGGAATTCCTGCATACCCCGCGTCCCTTTGATCCCGAGATAAGTAGCCGTGATCACCAGTGCCCCAGGCAGATCCTGCTGCGCCGATAACTGCCAGTCCTGCGCATAGCCCACGCGCAGGTTCGGATCGACGGCGTAAGTGTCCGCAGTGGTACCGGCGCAGTTACGAAATCCGTTGGCGAGAGTAAGCGGACAGCTGCTGCTGTTGGCGACGCTCACGCTGGTGGAAAGCGGCGCCTGCTGCGCCATCGACTCGGCGCCCGAGAGATAGACGGATGTGCCGTCATAGATGCCGTAGCCGCCCTTCACCACCAGCGTGGACGCGGGTATCGGCCGCCAGGACATGCCGATGCGCGGCTCCCATCCACGATAGTCGGGACGCACCAGGGAGCTCGGATACTTTGTGCCGGTGACCGGACCTGTAGGATCGCTGGCCAGCACCGGCGCGGCCGCGGCGAACCGAGGCGCTATGTCGAGGTTGACCATGCGGCCGAATAACTCAGTCATCGGCGCACCATACTCCCAGCGCATGCCCGCATTAATGGTGAGTGTGGGCTGCACGCGAAATTCGTCGGTGATGTAAGCGTTGTAAGCGGAGGTGCGGAAGTATTTTTCCGGATTGCCGTAAGCAAGCTGGCTCGTGTCCGGGATGCCAAGCAGGAAGTCCGCCAGATCCGAACCAGTTGTGGGCACGACGGCGGGGGAGCTGCCCGGTGCCTCGGTCACCGCACCGGTAAAGACGAAGGTACCCCGCGGATTCTGCTCGGTGAATTCGTTGAACTCCTGGCGGCGGAAGTCGCCACCAAACGTCACGGAATGGCGCCGATGCGTGGTTGAAGCTCTGAACGATTCAGCGTCTGTCCGGTTGCGATTGAAAGTGCTGTTGCTATCGGTAAGCCCGGCAATGCCGCTTGAAAACACGAGGGAAGGCGGTCCCCAGTTCTGCGGATTCTGATCGTTGCCGGTGATTCCCGCGTTGCCGGAGATGTTCTCGCGATCTTCGAACTGCGGCGTGACTTCAGTCCGAATTCGCGTGAAGTGATAACCGAAGGTGGCGAAGATCTGATGATGAAACTGGTGAGCCCAGTTAGCCTTCGCGTCGAGGCCAAGCGTGTCGGTGTCGTCGCGAAAATCGAAGATGTTGGCGGCATCGGCGCGCGAGCTCTCAAAGCCGAATCCGCCATAGAGCTGGTCTCTGCGGCCGAGGGTTTTGTCGAGACGCGACTGGAGCGCGTCGGTATGTGTGTTGTTCAGCACTTCGGCTTCGTAGTTGTATCGCGAATTGCCGGCCAGGTTCGGTAACGGATAAAGATTCAGCAGCGCCTGGGCCTGCAGGCTCACTGGAACGTTCCCCGTGAACGGTGTTCCTGTAGCCGGGTTGTAGATGGTCACTGGCTGCCCGTACGGGTTCAGCTGGCCCGTAAGGTCGCCACTTCTTTCTGCCGCATCGGGCACCAGGCCGGGATCGGTGGCGGCATCGCTGTTACGTGTCCACTGGTACGCAACGAAGAAATTCGGCCCGTGATAGAAAAGGTGCGGAATATTGTGCGGGCCTCCCAGCGTGGCTCCCATGGTCACCCGGCTGTACTGATCTTTAGGGATCTGAAACCCCGTGAGCGAATACGGCCGCGCGTCGAAAACGGAATTATCGACGACCGCGACCAGCCCCCCGGTGTACAGTCCTTTGTTGCCCGGGCGGTGATTGCCGAAGGACGGCGACAGCGAGAACTTCGAGGTGTTCGCGTTGTTCGAGGTGCCGTTGATCAGCATTCCATCCGTGGCTTTCTCGCTGGGGTCATCCGGCGGCGGCATATCCGTCGCCGGCCCCTTCGGCTGTTCTTCCTTTTTCCCCTCCTGAGTCCGCTGCGCGAGCTGCGGCTCATCCGGCTTGCTGATCTTTGTTTCGGCCAGCATCTGCTCGAGATCGAGCAGCTTCAGCTCCCACCTCCCCTGTGGGGCTCCGGGAGCGACAGTGACGTCGCCTTGCCGTGGCGCAAAGCCGCGCATCTGAATCTCAATTTTCCATGTGCCGTCGGCGAGGTCCGGAAACTCATACAGGCCCTGCTCGTCGGTGACGGTCGTGAACCGCTTCGCACCCTGGCTCACGATAACGGTAGCCCCGGGAATGGGAATGCCTTGATAAAAAACCTGGCCGTGATATTCCGTGGCCCACGCTGTGAAACTCCCGAGCAGCATCGCGAGCCCGCACACAAAATGCAGGAGACGAAGTCGGCATATTCTTCGCCAATCCATATCGGCTAGTTCGGCGAAGGATGATCCACATGATCGATGACCATGACGCCGACCGCCGTCTTCTCGGCGTCCAGTTTCAGATCAAGCTGCTCCTGGATGGCAGTGAACAACGGCGGCGGCGCATCGGCGGCATCGCTGGGCGGAGGCACCTTGACGCCCATCCCGGCGAACTGCGACTCATCCGGCGTCCACTTCAATACGAAGTCCCATTTGCCGTCAAGACCGGTCCGATCCACCACCGGCCGATCCAGAACTGCTGCCTGCATCAGGCCCGTGAAGTTGGCCATGGTCGCGTTGCGCACGTGAAGCACACCCAGCGGTCCGAAGAACAGCCCGGGCAGCCCGTTCGGATCGGCCGTGTTCTTCGTCATCTTAGGTCCGTCCTTGCCCACCGTTAACACGTAGGCCGACATCTCTCTCTTGTCGGGATGGAATTTGAACTGATAGCGATCCGCCAGCATCTTCTGGATCATCGTCTTCATCTGCTGCTCGCTCGGCATGCCCGGTACATCGGGCTGCGCATTGACGTCGAATTTATCCGATCCCATCCAGTCGGGCCCGCCCACGATCTGTTTCTCCTGCACACCGTAAGCAAATTTGATCAGGTCGTTAAGCGTGAAGTTAACCACCACCAGCTCGCGCCCGCGCACGGTGAGAATCTTGCCCTGCTCATCCGGCTTCGTCGGCTTGATAGTCGCCACTTCAAAGCTTGGATTAGCATCGGCGGCCATCGGAGGAATCTTCACTGGCGGCTCCGGGATCGCCCATTCCGTATCCGGCGTCGCCCGCTCGAAGACCAGCGGCAACGAGTTGCCGCCCTGCGTCGTGCTTCCGTTAATCGAGTTGCCGTCGGCAGATATCTTGCCTTCGTAGGTGAGATCGGCAAACTGAATCCCGTATTTCAGCACTCCGCCGTCAAAGCTGATCGACGTCGCCGGAATTCCCTGTCCTCCCTGATCGATGCTGTGGAACGTCGCGCTCAGCGCACCCGCCGGCGTCCTGGCGATCTTCAACACGGTGCGCAGATCGTGATTGGGGATGTGCAGCGTCCCCTGCCAGGTCCCCTCAATCCCCTTCTTCTGCTCCGCTGGTTGAGCCTGCGCCCCCGCTGCGTGCACAAATCCAAAGGTGACCGGCAGCCCTATAGCCAGTACAGCCGCGGCCGCCAGCATCGCCTTGCGCGACAGATCCAGGTTGCGCGTGACGTGTTCCGTCATGATGCGCGCGATCCGCTTTTTCAGATCCGATCCAGCCACGCCAGATACACAGTTCATCGGTGCCTCCACGTAAAACTTGCATACGTTAAGAATGCCTTCCGCATAGACGACCGCCTCGCGGCTCGACACGAGCACCGCCTCGTCGCAGGCGCGCTCGCGCTCCTCGAGTAACTTCGCGCGAATCCACCAGACAGCGGGATGAAACCAGAACAAAGCCTCCACCAGCATGTGCAACGCGGCGGTCAGATTGTCGCGGCGCCGGACGTGGCACAGTTCGTGAGCGAGAATGGCATCCATCTGCGAGGCGCTTAGTCGCTCGGTGATGCCCCGAGGCAGCAGCAAGACAGGCCGCACGATGCCGAAGACTCCAGGCTCGACCTTAGTGGGCGTCACCAGCACCGGCACTCCAGCCACTGTTCTGACCGGCGTAGCCGCACGCGCCGCGGCACGAATAAGCCACCAGCTTCTCGCCCATCGCGCGAGCAGCAGAACTGCGCCGCAGGCCCATACGCCGACGAGTAACAATGGAAACCAACCTGGGTTGAAGTGCGCTGCGCTGGCCGCAACTGCGACCGGAGCGGCAGCTGACGAAATGCCGTAACTCGTCGCCAAACCCGATGCGCTCACCAAAAACGGCTGCGCAATGTTTTCAACCAGGCTCGAGATCGCCGGCTGCGCGGCGGAGGAGCACATTCTCAGTTGGAGACGTTCGCCAGCGGCGACGAAAATCGAAAACGGAACAACAAACTTCGCCGAAGCCAGCAGCCACAACCAGTATCGTGTACGCGCCTGGTTGCGCCGCAGCGCCTGCGCGAGCACCCATGCCGCCAGCGTAAAGATCGTCGACTGCCAGAGGTGGTTGATCAGCGCCCCAGCCCAGGCTCCAGTCCACATCCCCATCCAGAGCGAAGTCCAGTGTGCAGGGGAAATCATTCTCTCTCCCCCCCTCTTGCCAGCTTCTTCAGCGTTCGCTCCGCGTCCTTCACGTCATCCATAGACAGCTTGCCCGCTTCGATCAGGTGAGCCATGACCGGCCGGCACTGCCCACCAAAATAACCCAGCACGTCGTCCAGAATTCGCCTCTGCGCGGCGCCACGAGAAACCACTGCTTCAAAGACGTGGAAGTTCCCGATTTTCTTCACGCGCCGCACAATATTTTTTGATTCCATCCGGTACACGGTCGTCTGGATGGTCGTATAGGCAGGCTTTTGTCTCGTCGGAAATGACTCCTGAATCTCGCGAATCGACAGTTCGCCGCGAGCCCACAGAGTCTCCATGATCTGAAATTCGAGTCTCGACAATTTCGGAGTCGGCAACAGCGTCTCCTATGGTTGTCGTGTTTTCTACTACATCTGTTTGTGAAATGCAAACAGCTCTCAGAAGCCAGGTGGCCGACGAGTTCCAGCGGCGACACGGCCTGTTCAGACGGGCGAAGTGCGTCTAGTTGACGATGATCGTAAACGTCTCCATGCTCGTCACTCCGTCCGGATTGGTATACGTAGCTACATAATTATTGGTACCCGCGCTCGGGGTTATGCCGTCGATTTCCCGAACCGTGGACGTGAACCCATTGGGACCGGTCCAGCTCCACGAACCACCGCTGCCCGGTTGCGGTCCGAGATTGACCGTGCTGCCGGAGGCGACCGACACACTGTTCGTCGCCAGCCAGGCTCCTCCATTCACGTCAAGATACGGAGCGATCGGAGTGGGCGCGATCGTGATCGTAAACGCCTGCGTGCTGGTGACTCCGGCCTGATTGGTGTAAGTCGCCGTGAAAACATTAATGGGCGAAGTCAGCGGAATCCCGTTGATGGCCCGCGAAGTGGACATGAACCCATTGGGACCGGTCCAGCTCCACGAACCGCCGCTACCCGGTTGCGGTCCCAGATTCACCGTGTCCGTGTAGTTCGCTGTGATGCTGGAGACGTTCTGCCACGCTCCTCCATTCACCTCAAGATACGGAACGATCGGAGTGGACGCGACCGTGATGGTAAACGCCTGCGTGCTCGTCACTCCAGCCTGATTGGTGTAAGTCGCCGTGAAAACATTAATGGGCGAGGTCAGCGGAATCCCGTTGATGGCACGCGAAGTGGACGTGAACCCGTTGGGACCGGTCCAGCTCCATGTACCACCGCTACCCGGTTGCGGGCCGAAGTTCACCGTGTCGCCGTAGTTCGCCGTGAGACTGGAGACGTTCTGCCAGGCTCCTCCATTCAATTGGAAATCCTGGATATAAGGAACGATCGGGGTTGGTGCGATCGTGATCGTAAACACCTGTGTGCTCGGAAGACCGACGGAATTGGTGTAAGTCGCAGTAAACGTATTGCTGGCCGAAGTCAGGGGGATACTGTTGATCTGCCTCGAAGTGGAGGTGAACCCATTAGGACCGGTCCAGCTCCACGTACCGCCGCTACCCGGTTGCGGTCCAAGATTGACCGTGCTGCCATAGGCCACCGTGACACTGGCAACGTACTGCCAGGCTCCTCCATTCACCTCAATATAAGGAAGAATCGGAGAAATCGTCAGGACCGTCTCGTTCATCGTGTTGGAGGTGCTTGGGGAAAACTCTGCCGATCCCTGATAGGCTGCCGAGATCGTCAGGCTGCCCCCCGCTGCAGGGGCTGTGATCGTGTAAGTAGCCACGCCGGACGCGTTGAGCGCCACCGTCTGCGTGGTGGAACCGATAGTGAAGAGGACATTGCCAGTGCACGTCGCGGTTCCGCTTGTGGGACTCACGCTAGCAGTCAGCGTGTAGGGCTCTCCAGCGGCCAGAGATCCGCCGCTCGGACTTATTCCCAGCGCCGACATAGTCCCTATGGCCACCACCGTCTCATTCAAAGAGTTCGAGGTGCTTGGGGAAAACTCTG
>PMSS01000417.1 GCA_003167515.1 Acidobacterium sp.
TTCAACCACCATCACTGGACCGATCCCGACATGATGGCGATGGCCATCGCCGCCCTCGACGCTGAGATGAAGGAGTTCCACGGCGACCGCGATCGCGTCTATCTCACAGGCCTTTCGCTCGGCGGCTACGGGACCTGGGAAATTGCGAAGGCTTATCCTCACCGCTTTGCCGCGTTGGTTCCCGTCTGCGGCGGCGTTTTCTGGTCGTATCAGCCTGACCGCTGGCGGGACGTCAACACTCTGCCCGCGGAATACGCTCGCGCCGTCGGCCGCACGCCTACCTGGATCTTCCACGGCTCCGACGATCCCGTGGTAACCCCGCGCCAGTCGCTGCTGATGTTTCAGGCGCTGAAGGCGGCTGGCGGCGACGTGCGCTTCTGGGAGTACGCCGGCATCAAGCACAACGTCTGGGATCGCGCCTATGCGGAGCCGCAGCTCCCGCGCTGGCTGCTCGCGCAGCGGCTGAGCGCTATCCCCAAACTCGTTGCCGCATCGGAGCAGATTCTCGTGCCGGTTCACCCCGTGCCCGTAAAGGTCGATCCCGCGATATACAACGCGTACGTGGGCGAATACGAAGATCAGAACGAAGTCATCTCCACGGTCTTCCGCCAAGGGAACAAGCTTCTTTCTCGCGACCGCATCGGCGAAGTCACCGAGCTGCTGCCCGAAAGCCCGACTACGTTCTTCTACCCGACCGGCGGGACCCGGCGGCTTGTCTTCGAGCGCGATTCGGACGGCCGCGTCACCGGCATCCGCTTTCGCGACGATCGCCATGAGGAATTCTGGGAACGCAGGCGCTGAGCAGGATCTCCGACTCAGCGTTTGTTGTTCTTTGGCTTAGGCATCTGTGTGACCTTACCTTTTGGTAGTTCCTCGGGCGGACGGGACGGAACCATGGCCCGCATTTGGTCCTTGGTCTTGCCCTCGGTCTTCTCAAGCAAATACCAAAGTGCATCGACGAGAATGTCGTTCTTCGTCCGGCGACTGTCCTTCCTGATCCGGCGTGCCTCCCTGATCCTGTTGATCGCTGCGTTCTCTTCAGCAGTCAGACAGATGGAAGTGCGCTGCGCATCGTCCGGGATGTGCTTTGCCCTGGGGCTCATGAAGTTTCACTTTTCTGTTGAGTGCATTATAGAATTGCAGCATTATTACGTTATAGTGCAATAGCGTTGTAACGCGGTTGAGAATGAATCGCCATCCCGCTTAAGTAATCACATATTGGAGGGACCATTATGGCCGCAACCGGACCCTTCTCCGCCGAACTCGAGATTTTTGAGCAGCACCGTAAAGAGTGGTCGCTGGCGCATCCGGGTAAATTCGTCGCGATTCAAGGGAATGCTATAGAGGGGTTTTTCGGCTCATATGCCGAGGCACTGAAAGCCGGCTTAAAGAGGTTCGACGTCGCGCGAGATTTTTTAGTCAAGCAAGTATGGACCACGGAACAGGTCTATTTGGTTTCATAGCGTGGCCACTGTCCAGGTCCCCTGGAACCCATTTGATCAGCACGACCCCGGTCCGTGCATAAAGGTTCAGATAGTGAACTCTCCAGAGGTGATCGAGGCTGGGCGCGCCGTTGGCCTCGAATACCCTAGTCCCGTCACCGTGACAGCGCTGCTGGATACCGGCGCATCGGTGACCCTGATAAGCAGGCGGTTTGCAGATTACTGCAAACTTCGTCAGACCAACGAGGGTAGAGATCTCCGCCATCGGCGCCATCCACCGCTGCGGGGAGCATGCAGGGTCGATCAGTTTCCCCAACACCGGTCTTCGGGGTTTCGATTCAATCCGAATAATTTCTGCGCTTTTCGCAAAAGAGCGCTACTACTCTTGCCTGATAGGAAGGGACATCCTGCGAAATTGGATAATCACCTTCGACGGCGGCGCCAAGCTGGTAACGATCAAAGAGCGAGATTGAACACGGGATCTGGCCCGCGCGCAGCCCCCCGGCCTGGTGATCGTGGCACGCAAAGCTGCTATCGGGTCGATGCCCGGAGGGACGAAGGACCGGCAGGCTGCGGTGGGAAGCCATTTCCCGACAACCGAAATTTGGGTGCGGTCAACGGGAATCCCAGCTTCAAAGTCGAGCGAGTGCATTTGGTTATTTCCGCCGCTTTACACCGTGAATAAACCGGAGGGCCAGTCCAAATCACGCTGTACCAAATTTCCCCCCACCCTCTTGACTGAATAGAGCGCCCGGTCGCAACGCATAATCAGCTCATCCCAGCTGTCGGTGGAGTTTTGCTTTACCGCGACTCCAAAGCTCGCCGTCAACGTGGATCGAGCCCCTTCAGGCAGTCGCTCTGTCCCTTCGATGGCATGGCGCAGACGCTCTGCGATTTCGTCCGCCTCAGCCGCCGTGGTTTGCGGCAGCACCACCGCAAATTCATCGCCTCCAATGCGGGCCAGTAAGTCGTTCTTCCGCATCCCCGCGCCCAGGGCCAGCGCAACGGAGATCAATGTTTCATCGCCGTAGCGGTGTCCGTAGGTGTCGTTGATCTCTTTGAAGTCGTCCAGATCGATAATGATCGCCGCGAGCCCAACGTTCGCTTCTCTGCAGGCTACAAGCGCTCTCTCCGATGCCTCTTCGAAGGCACGCCGGTTCAGCAGGCCGGTCAGCGGATCTGTCGATGCCTGCACTTCCAGATCGCGGCGCAACAGAGATGCCGTCATCCAAACGTACGCCACCATCGCCCCGCATTGCAGGCATGAGTTCAGGATCACGATCCATGCCAGAAAATCACCGGACTTCAGGTAATCCTGAGGCACGCCATTGTATGCAACTCCCACCACCCGTATCAGATTGCTCAGCGCGAGACCGACCATGATCAGCCCCATCGAGTTTCCCGCCACGTGCAGCTCGTCGATGTCCCTGCGAAACAGGAAGAACGCAATCTGAACCTGCTGGCAAAGCAGAATCGTGCTGTAGGCGATCAGGCGCGCCTTCGTGTCCGGGTGTATGTACCCAGTCTCCACCGTCGCAACCGCTGCAACCAGCACCAGAAAAACCTGTAGATAGATTTGCCGGCTTCTGCGTCCGAACAACGCCGCAAGGGCAAGAAAGAGCAGGAAATAGCCAACCACTACGAACATGTCCCCGCCCACGATAGAGAGAAAGTCCGGAATCCTTCCCCGCAATGCAACCGATCCTGCCCCCAGAAGGGCAAAAAGGTTGTAGAGGAAAAACCAGCGAATCCCTCTCGTCCCCCTGTGCGCCCACGAGTTAGCTAGGACCAGCAGGGTGTACACCGTCAAAAGGACTACATGCTCCACATGCAGTGTGTGAATGTCCATGTGAAGATCGCCCTTTCAACGATGGGGGACATGGTTACCTCATGGATCTGAGGCTGGGGCCGCACAGATAGGACTGGTAAACGACCGATACTGTTGCACAGTCATTACCGTTTCAGGTCCCATACGCCTACGTCGTTCGAGTCATATCGGGGTGTGCCACCGACGTGCCACGCGCTTTTGCGTGGTTGTCGTGATCGAGGCCCAAACCGTCGAGCCGGAGACTAGACGGGCTTGATCGGCCCTTCCGACGCCATCTTCTCTCCTGCCCTTTCTTGTCCAATCCCGAACACCAGTTCTGCCTTTCGGACACCCTGCCGCCCAGCGCTTCTGCTAACCCCTGATTATCCAGCCCCGCCACCTTTCCATTTACGGCATCCTGCGTGCTCTCTCTTCACTCGGGTCCCCCCCCCAATCGCAACCAAGGGAACTGCTATGAATCCATCCGGGTATACATCCAACGAGGTCCGCGCCATGCGCCGATTCGGCTTGTTTGTCCTCGTGTTCACCGTCATCGTCGTTCTCGGCGTGGCGCTCCCGCACTCGCACCGGGGCTCTCGTTTCGTTGCCGCCGCGCAGCAGTCCGGCAACTGGCACAACGGCGAGTGCGACGACAAAGGAAATCACTGGGGCGAAGCTCACGTGTGCCAGATGCGCCGCACCACCTTTGCCCTTCCTTCAGGACACCTCGGGGTTAGCACCACGAATGGCGGCATCGACATCACCGGCGAGGATCGCTCCGACGTGGCCCTCGAAGCGCGGGTGACCGCGTGGGCGGCTTCGGAATCCGAGGCTAACGATCTGCTGAGCCAGGTCGTTATCGACACGGACAACGGCGATATTCGCGATCACGGTCCGCACACGCATTTCTTCAATCGCACGGGATACAGCATCGACTACCACCTGCATGTGCCGCGTCATCTTGCTGCTGACCTTCACACCATGAATGGCGGCATCGACCTGACGCGACTCGATGGCGATCTGCACTTCCAAACCACCAATGGCGGGGTGAGTCTTGACCGGCTTTCCGGCGATGTTCGCGGTGAAACCGTCAACGGCGGACTCGACATTTCGCTCGCCGGCGCGCGTTGGCAGGGTCAGGGCCTGCACGCCGAGACCACCAATGGTGGCGTCGACCTGCGCGTGCCTGAGAACTACTCTGCGCATCTTGAAACCGGCACTGTCAATGGCGGAATCGAAGTCAACTTCCCCATCACAATCCAAGGGGAGATCAAAAACCGGCTCAACACCGACCTGGGCACCGGTGGTCCGACGATTCACGCTCAGACGGTCAACGGCGGCATCACCATCAGCCACAGCAACTCCACCAGCGCGGAGTAAAAGCCGCGCTGGCGGGATGCGCAGACATCCGACTGGTTTCCTCCCCCAGGCCCTCCCCCTTTCTTCTACTGTTTCAGCGATGTCCCTGTGCATCACCGGTCCCCCGTAGAGCCGCATCCTGACTAGCCCAAACCGTCCTTTCCACTCACGACAACTCCTTTCCACACCCCTTTTGCATGCCCGCTGTTGATGTGGTGGAGAACCTGTGGCACATCCTGGCCGCTCCCTCCAGATTTCCTCGTTCTTATCACTCCCACAAACCGGTTTTCTAAAACCCGCACCCACCCCGGACCCGCTCCCAACAGTGTTTCCCCGTCTCTTTCCACTTTTCCGGCCCGAACGACTACGGCTACTAGTAAGAAGTAAATCTATAAACCCGTAGTAGCCGTCGCGGAAACGAGGGGGCCAGGGACTTCGTGATCGGATCGTTTGAGGGCTTGTCTCCGACTCTGGCCGCTTCTCACAGAAAGTACCGTTTTTCCAGAAGGCGCTTCACACTAGAATGGAAATCGCGATCCTGTCCTCCTTGCGGACCGTCCCACCGCTTGGTGTACATTTGAGTCGATTCGAACCGAGGGGAGCCCAACATGCCGGCTGTCGAAGAGGAAAAGGCCGTTCAGGGAGCGACTATGGAGATCACCGTCAGCCGTCAGGATCTTCTGCGTGAGCTCACTGCCACGCAAAGCGTTGTCGAGCGCAAAACCACAATTCCCATCCTCTCCAATTTCCTCCTCGAAGCGGACGACGACCGCATTGTCATTACTGCCACCGACCTCGATCAAAGCATCCGCACCTCGTGCGCCGCGAAGGTCAAGAAGGCCGGCTCCTGCACGATCCCGGCTCGTAAGCTCTACGACTACATTCGCCTGCTGGGCGACGGCGACATGTCCATCAAGCTGCTCGAAAACCACTGGGTGCAGATTCGCGCCGGCCGCTCCAACACTCGCATGGTGGGCATGGCTCGCGCCAATTTCCCGCAGGTGCCTGCCTTTCCTGAAGGCGGCGTTACCCGCATCCCGGTCGCTTCTCTGCGCAATCTCATCGCGCGCACTATTTTCGCAATCTCGAACGAAGAATCCCGCTACACACTCAACGGGGCTTTGCTCATCCTCAAGGCTGAATCGATCGCTATGGTCGCCACCGATGGCCATCGCCTCGCGCACATCGAGAAGACCGCGGAGTCTTTCCCCGGCATCAGCAACGAAAAGAAAACCCTCGTGCCGCGCAAAGCTCTGCAGGAGCTGCAATCGCTCCTCGCCAACACCGAGGCCGAGTTTGTCGAGTTTGCCGATGACGACAGCACGCTCTTCTTCCGCATAGGCCATCGCGTGCTTACCAGCCGCAAGCTGACCGGGCAGTTCCCCAACTACGAAGCCGTGATGCCGCGCGATAACAACAAATTTGTAATCGTGCGCAGCACAGATCTTTCCGCGTCTATTCAGCGCGTGGCGCAGTTCGCCGACGAACGCTCAGGCGCGATAAAAATGCGCATCGAGCAGAACGAGCTGAAGGTCTCTTCTTCGTCGACTGAAGCGGGCGAGTCCGAAGACACGATAGAAACGCCCTACAGCTTCGATCCCATCATGGTGGGGTTCAACTCCTCCTACCTCATCGATTTCCTGAAGGCCATCGGAAACGAAGGCGAAGTGCGGCTTGAGTTCAAGGACGCGCAGTCCGCGGGTCAGATTCGCCCCGAAGACGGCTCCGACGAGTACAAGTACCGCTACATCATCATGCCGATGCGAATCTGACCTGTGCGAACGCCGCGCCCGCTTTGAGAGAGGCGAACATGCTGGGGACGATGATTGGGCGGGCCATTTTCCGCATTTTCCGGCAAGCTGGTTGAGCAAAATCCGAATGACGAGCCCGCCTCGTTGCTTCTGGAGCGCGTCCGCGCAGAGCGGGCGAGTGGCCCCGCGCGCAACAGGGGGTTCTCGACACACAAACAGCCGCCAATCACGCGTTTGGGAAAAGGGTAGGAGATGACGAAGAAGTCCGCAGCGAAGAAGACGGCGGCGCCGCACGGCCGCACGCCGGCCACCGAAAAGACAATGCGCAACTTGAAAAAGGTTATTCAGGGCAAGGATTTCGTGACCATCGAGGATCTGAACAAGTTTCTTAGCACGGTGACCGGGCCGGGATCTCTCGACGCCCTGGGCGATGCGGCATTGTCTCCAAAAGAAGAGGCGCAGGAGTTGGCCTTCGATGCCATGGAAGCCGGGAACGCGGCCGAGGCGCGGAAACTGGCCAAACGTGCTCTGCGGCTCGATGCGGACTGCGTGGACGCGCTGATGCTGCTGACGAATCTGGATGCGGATTCGCCGCGCGAAGCGATCGAAGGACTGCAAAAAGCCGTAGCCGCCGGCGGGCGCTCGCTGGGCGCGTCGTATATCCGCGAGAATACCGGCCACTTCTGGGGTCTGATCGAGACGCGCCCCTGGATGCGCGCGATGGAACAGCTGGCTGGCGTGCTGCGTAGCCAGGGTATCTATCTGGATGCGATTCGCATTTACGAACGCATGCTGGAGCTGAATCCCAACGACAACCAGGGTGTGCGCGATCCGCTGCTGGGCGCGTACCTGGCGGCAGGAGACGTGGCGGCCGCGGGCGGGCTGCTGAAGAAATACAAGAATGACGGTTCGGCAAATTTTGCCTGGGGGCGCGTGCTGGAGCGTTTTCTGACGGGCGACCCCGAAGGCGCCAGCGCGGCTCTGGCAGAGGCGCGCGCGGCGAACGGCCACGTCGAGCTTCACCTCATGGGGCGCAAGCCGATTCCGAAAAGCATGCCCGAGATGTATTCGATGGGTAGCGAGGAAGAGGCTGTTTTGTGTCTGGACAATCTCCTGGCTGCCTGGGCCGACCACAAGGAAGCGGTGCTGTGGGTGGCACAACAGTGCGCGGCAGTTTCCGCCGATGGAGCGAAAGCGGCCCGCCGGAAGCGGTCGTCAGGAAGCCAGAGGGCGCAATGACCTCGAACGGCATCGTCCAGAAGTTGTGAAGCTACTGCAACATCCTGCGGGATGATGGGCTCTCGCATCAGGACTATATCGAGCAGCTAACCTTCCTGCTTTTCCTGAAGATGGCCGACGAACGGCAGAAGATGTTTTCCCGACAGGGAGACCTTTATCCCGCGTGCTCTGGATTGGCAGAGTCTGCAGCGGCTGCTGCCTGCGCCGGAGCAGCACTCAGGCCGAGCGTGGCACACTGGATGCAATGAAAGCGCTGCTGCTTCGCGAATATAAGCACCTGGAGTTGCTCGATCTGCCCCAACCGGCGCCTGCTCCCGGCGAACTCCTCATCCAGGTCGCCGCTTGCGGCATCTGTGGCAGCGATGTTCATGGCTACGATGGCTCTTCCGGACGCCGCATTCCTCCGATTGTGATGGGCCATGAGGCGGCGGGGCTGGTTGCCGCCGCCGGACGGGACGTCACCGCTTTTCAGCCCGGCGACCGCGTCACATTCGACTCTACTGTCTACTGCGGCGAGTGCCCGTACTGTCTTCGCGGAGAGATCAACCTCTGCGATCGCCGCGAGGTTATCGGCGTCTCCTGCGGAGAGTACCGTCGCGCCGGCGCGTTCGCCGAATACGTAACAGTCCCTGAGCGTATTGTTCACCGCCTTCCCGAAGCGATGTCCTTTGCAGAGGCGGCGATGCTCGAGCCTGTCGCCGTCGCGCTGCATGCCGTCAAAGTCAGCGAAGTTCGCGGCGGAGAGACGGCCCTGGTGATCGGCGCCGGAATGATCGGTCTGCTGACGCTGCAGGCAGCCCGGGCTGCTGGCTGCCGTCGCGTCTTCATCGCGGACGTCGATGCAACGCGACTTCGTCTGGCCGAATCGCTCGGCGCGACTGAAACGCTTCATTTTGCCGGCGCCGATCTTCCTGGGGAAATCATCCGCCGCACCGGCACGGGGGTTGACGTTGCGCTGGAGGCCGTGGGCCGCGACGAAACCGTACAGGCTGCGATTCAATCCGTGCGCAAGGGCGGGACCGTCACGCTCATCGGCAACATCGCGCCTCAGGTGCAAATCCCGCTGCAGGTCGTGGTCAGCCGCCAGCTTCGCCTCCAGGGCACCGCCGCGTCCGCGGGCGAATACCCCGAAGCCATCGATCTCGTCAGTCGCGGCAAAATTCAGGTTGCGCCGCTGATCACCGCCGTCGCTCCTCTCGCTGAAGGCCCGCGCTGGTTCGAGCGCCTCTATGCGCACGAACCCAACCTGATGAAGATCGTGCTTACGCCGCAGGGGGGGCCCGCATGATGAGCGATGATATTTTCGACCTGTCCGGGCAGGTCGCTCTCGTTACCGGCACCAGCCGGGGGCTTGGCCAAGACATCGCACGCGCGCTCGCCAAAGCCGGAGCCGACCTGATACTCACCAGCCGTCGTCGGGCATCTCTGGCGGAATTCGAGGCGGAGATGCGCGTCCTCGGTCGCCGCACTCTGGCCCTCGAACTCGATGTGCGCGATCTGGCCAGCATCCAGCGCATGGCTGCCGAAGCCGATGCTGCCTTCGGGCAAATTCATATTCTGGTTAATAATGCCGGCTGCAATGTGCGCAAACCCGCGCTCGACGTCACCTGGGACGACTGGAATCTTGTGCTCGACACGAACCTGCGAGGCAGCTTTTTCGTTGCTCAGGCCATTGCCCGGGGCATGATCGCGCACAGCTACGGGCGCATCATCAATATCGGATCGGTCACCAGCGTTTTCGGGTATGCGGGGCTCGCTCCTTATGGAGCGAGCCGCGGCGGGATTCGCCAGCTCACGATGAGCCTGGCGGATGACTGGGGCCAACACGGCGTGACCGTGAATTGTCTTGCTCCTGGCTGGTTCAAAACCCAGCAGAACCAGGTCCTCTACGAGAATCAGGAATGGGTGGACTATCTCACCGACCGCATTCCGGTTAAACGGCCAGGCCAGCCGCACGATCTCGACGGCGCCGTTGTCTTCCTTGCCTCGGAAGCCAGCCGTTATGTGACAGGGCAGACGCTGCTGGTTGACGGGGGCATCTCGACCGGGTCGATGCGAGCAACCGTCCCGCCGAAGCAGCGTTCTTAGTCGGCCGTGGTCCGGGATTCGTGCTCACTACGCTGCCGGTGAATCGGGCTCGGGGATGGGACGAATTTCCCCGAGAAGAAAGATGTAGCTGGCGATGCCGACCAGCAGATAAGCGGCCGCCACCGTGAAGGCCGCCTTGAAGGAGTGGCGAACTCCGACCAGGTAGCCGGTGATGGCCGGGGCGGCGATTCCGGAAATCTGGTTCGACATGTTCATGATCGCGCCTACGGAACCCACGCTGTCTCCGGGGGCAATCAATGAGGGGATCGACCACCCGACCGGCGCGGCTGCCGACAGTCCGCCGATCGAAAGGCTGATCCACAAGACAGCCTGCGTCACCGTGTGGGCGCCCGCTGCGCCGAAAATCCCGAGGCCCAGCGCGGTTCCAGCTACCAGGACCGTGCGGCGAACCCGGCTCGCGTTCCATCCCCGGTGAATCAGCCTGTCGACCGTCCAGCCGCCTATAAAAAGATCAGTGAAGGTTGCAAATAGCCAGGGGATTCCCGTGTACATGAAGGAATGGGCGAGGTCGATGTGCTGAGATCGGGACAGATAGACCGGCAGCCACGTGAGCAGAAGATAGAAAACGTAGTTGTACGAGCCAAAGCCGACCGCCAGGCCGATGACTTTTTTTCGTCGCAGCAGATAGGCGAGCGCCACTCGCCGATGGGAGCGGTGATCTCCGTCCACGGAGGCTGACTCAATCTGTTTGTGCGGCGGATCGCGGTAGATTCCCCAAAACAAAAAGAAATACAGCAGGCTGATCAGACCCGTAGCCGCAAAGCTCAGCCGCCATCCGATGCGCAGCAGCAACAATCCAATGACTGGCACGCCAATAGCCGAGGCAAACTTGGCCGCGCCATCGAAGAAGCTCGTTGCGAAACTCCGCTCCCGTGGCGGGAACCAGTACCCGACAGCTTTGGCGTTGGCCGGAAACGATGGAGCTTCGCCCACCCCGAGCAGAAAGCGCGCGGCAAAAAAGCCGCCAATCCCCGGAGTGACTGCCGCTCCAAACGACGCCAGGCTCCAGAGAAACGTGCTGACGCAGCCCACACGCCGCACCCCGAAACGATCCAGCAGGAGGCCCGACGGCAGCTGGCACAGCGCGTAGGTCCAGTTGTAGGCGCCCAGCAGCAGGCCAAAGGTAAAGTCCGAAATGCGGAATTCAGCGAAGAGGGCGTCGTGCGAAACCGAGAGGTTGACGCGGTCGAAATAGTTGACCAGCACGCCCACGCCGAGCAGGACGGCGATGATCCATCGCTGCCGGTTCTCGTTCTGCACGCTCCCGGCAAATTGGCTCTGCGCGTTGTCTCCCGGCATCTTCGACCGAATACCATCTTGCCACGTCCGCGCGAGCCGGTCGCGCAATCGGAGGCTATTTCCGCCGGTGCGGTTCGCTGCCCATTCTTCCCACCATCTGCGCAGTGCGAAAAGCGCGGCGCCTCCAGAAGAAATTCTGGAATCTCTGCTTGATCCGCGATCCGTGAAAGTCCAGCAGATTGAGCTGGGCAAGAAACGCAAACAGCTGGTGATCTTCCGCGCCCGGTCTTCCCGTCGCACAGCCGCGAAAGATCGGCTGACTGCGATGCATCAATCGCGTCGCTTCGAAGAGGAAGGCTTTGGGATTGGTGTTCGGTCTTCCGTCGTAATCGAGATACGGCCCGTCCTCCACGCGCACGCCGGGATGGATGAATCCCTCGACAACAATCTCGGCGTTCGCGGGCACCTCGAGGTTTCCACACCGGATCAGTTCGACCGCCTTCTGTTGCAGTGCACCGGCCAGTTCGAATTCATCGATACCCGCGGGGCAGGCCGCGCCTGCCGCGATGACCATAGCTTCCGGCGCGCCGATCGCCACCGCCACGGGCAGCTCGGTTCCCCGGGCTTCCGCGTTGACGACATGCCGGGCAAGGTCGCTCCCCTTCGATGCGCTGATGGTTGCCCGCTTCGCACCCAGGAGCTGCATCCGGTATACGCCGGCATTGCGCTGTCCCGTTTCCGGGTCTTTGCTGATATTCAGGTGCCAGGTTCCGAGATACCGACAGGTGTCGTAGTCGCTCCATTGCGGAACCGGGAACTGGAGCAGGTCGAGCACCGACGCGGGCACAACGTTGTCGAGCACCGGACCAGTTCGCACCATCCTGGGATGAACCGCTGTCTCCATCCGCTCGCGAGCTTCTGCGATCACTTCTTTCCACGGCGTCGCCGCTTCAAATCCAAGCGCCAATCGCAGGCATGTGAGATCCACCAGGCCGTTCGTCAGGACCTGCTGGCCTGGGTAGCTTTTGATCTTCTCAAAGAGCAGAGGCTTGCGCCTGGCCCTCGACCAGCGGCCGATGCCGAGTTTCCAGTCGACCGTCTCCTTCACACGCAGCAAACGACCGGCATCCTCGAGCTTCTGAATGAACGCTCGCAAATCGGGCGACTTGCAGGGCTCTTCGTCTTCTGGCGGCGCAAACCCATTCACGGGTCTGAGGTCAGGTCCGGGCGGCTCTGACTTACTCTGCCAGAGAAGCTCTTTCATCGGGTCCTCGCCAGAGGCTCGCAGCTGGCGGCGTCGCGATGCGGCCCGGCCATGCCAGCGGCTGCGTCGATCTTCGCGGAAAGCCGGTGATTGATAAGACGGGAGGATTCAGGCAAACCGGCAGCTCCTTCAAAGCAGTGAGAAAGCTGAACCCGGCGGTTGCCTGGGTTCGCAGAGAGCCGGGCCTGCATTTCAGGGAAATTCAAAGAGTCGCGGCGGGAATTTCGGCGTGCGAGAACCCTGCGCCACTTCTCAACCGCGCTACCCTACGCCGTTATAACGAAGAAAGCTGCAAATGCCCGTCACCTGATCGGCGTTGCGAGCTACAACTTTTCGGGAAGGATGTACCGTAATGCGACAGCCGTGATCCTCACGTGAGCGCGATGCGAGCCAGGCTCTCCCTCACTCCGCCGCGACTCTTTGAATTTCNNACAAGCCATGGTTCTGCGCGTCGATGGTGTGCCTGCTGATGAACGCCCACTGCTGCAGAAATCTCTCGAAGTAGATAGGGCTTTGCTTTCCATAGCGCTCATGCATCAGCAGCAGCGCGTTCAGCCCTTCTACCTGCACCCACCATTCCTTGTTCGTATCCTCTGCGGGGCCGAAGGTCGTGCCGTCCTCAAAAAAGCCGCCGTTCTTTTCGTCCCATCCGTAAGCGAGCGCGTGATCAACCAGCAGCTTCGCCATCCGCTCTGTCTTCTCGCTCGCCTTGCCGTGCAGTACCTCGTCGGTTTCGAGAGTCAGGTAGGCCGTTTCCACATCGTGTCCGTATGAATCATGCCCGGGGATCGCCTGCCATGCGTTGGTGAAGAACAGATTCATCACGCCCGGCTCCACGCTGATCTTGTCGCGCACGATCGTCAGCATTTCTTCGAGGCGCGCGCGCAACGTTGGATCGGGCCACACCTGGTAAAGCTGCGTGAATGCCTCCAGCAGATGAATATGCGTGTTCATCGAC
>PMSS01000121.1 GCA_003167515.1 Acidobacterium sp.
CCAGCAGCCCGCCCATCCACGCATGATGCATGCTCTTCGCCGCCGGCGCCTGCTTGAGCGCGGCAGCAATCTCCGCGTCGTTCAGGAACGTCTCGACCAGCGCCTTCAGGTCTGGATCGCGCAGGCTCGCGGCCCAACCCTCCAGCTCCGTCCACATCTCCGCGATGTCCCGTTGCGAGCGCGGAACAAAATCGCCCAGGTCGTACTCACCCTCCGCGGCCCGGCGAATCTTCTTCACCTTGATTTGCAGCTTCTCGTTGAATCGGCAAACCTCGCCGAGCACCTTCACCACATCGCCCGCATCGAACTCGCCCGCGCCGTCGGTATCCCACATCCGGGCTTCGATCTGCCCGGTGCGATCGCAAAGCGTCAGCGCAAAGTAGCGCCCGCCATCTCGGCCCGAGCGCACCTGTTTCCAGCCCACCGCGAAAAAACCGGTAATCTCACGGTTCTCCCGGCTGGCCAGATCGGCAACCATTGGTTCTTTCATCTGATTCAGAACTGTGGCGTCGTTCCCTGTTGGGGCGGTGTAGTGCTCTGGGTTCCGGGAGGCGTGGTTTGCGCAGGTGGTGTTCCGGTCTGAGTGGACGACGCCGGGCTCTGCGCTGGTGGGGCGTTCTTGTCGCCGCTCTTATCTTCGTTCTTGTCCTGGTCGGACAGACGCCGTTTCGGGCCGCCCTTCGCCGGGGTCGGCTTCTTTTTCTTCGTCGTGTCTCCGTTTAGTCCCTGAGCCGCCTGATCACGCTGGTCCTGCGCCAACTGCTCAGGAGCCTCCGTCGGCGGAACAAATTTCTGCCTCTTTCTAGAAGCCTTCGCCTCCGCCTGTTTCTGCTTAGGCTCCTTCATCCGGTCAGAGAACCGGGTCTTCGCCTTCTTCTCGTCATCGTTGCTGCTGATCACATTGCCTTCAGCATTCGTCAGGGCTACGGCGTTGCCCGGGGCAGTATTCGACGCGACCTGTGTCGTCGCCGGTGTCGTCGGCTCGGGTGCAACCGATCCCGCATCCACTTGTTTCGTGTCGCCGGTGGGCAACGTCTCCCGCGGAGCCTGGCCAAACCGGATCTTCTCTTTCTTGCCTGGCTTCTGAGTTCCGGCGCTGCTGGCTACCGTCTTCGGCGCGCCGCTCTGCGCATTCACCTTGTCCAGCGTCGGCACGCCCGCGGGAGGGGCCGCGCTCGCCGTTTCCGTCTGCTTCTGCTTCCGTACCGGCTTCTGGCGGAAGCGGGTCCGCTCCACCTTCTTTTTCTTCTTCGGCTGCGGCGGAGTGTACGCGCCCTGGATGAACTTGATCTCGTTGACCGTCGCCCCTGAATCGGCATACGGGGTTCGCACCTCGATGGCCGCTTCATCGCGCAGCCTTGCCAGATAAGAACGCAGCGCCGGCTCCATCTTGGAATAGCCGATCTTCTCCTGAATCTCGTTTTGCACATCGGCCAGCAGCGCCAGGCCGCCCTTCGTGTGTTCCGTCACTTCCAGGATCAGCCAGCCCTGCCTGGTGCGGATCGGCGCCGTAAACTGCCCCGGCGGCAGGTTGAACGTCGCGTCTTCCATCACTTTGGGAAGGTCGCCGCGTTTGTAATCGCCCAGGCGTCCGCCTTCTTGCGCCGTTGGTCCGCTGGAATCCGCCTTCGCCACCGTTGCGAAATCCGCTCCCGACTTCAGCCGCGCCACAATCCCATCCGCTTTCTTCTCTGCCTCCGCGACCTGCGTGGCATCGTCAGGGTTTGGCGTCGCTATCAGAATCTCGCCCAGCTTCTCCTGCTCCGGCCTCTCGAATTCCTGCTGGTGGGCGCTGTAATACGCCTGAATCTCCGAGGGCGCGATCTGAATGTGCGACCCAACCTCCTGGCTGATCACCTCCGACGTGATCACGCCATCGCGGATATTCTGCTTCAGATCCTCGAACGAAACCCCCTGCGCCTCGGCCGCCTTTTGCAGATCCTCCATGGTGTCCATGTGGTACTGCTTGCGCATCTCGTCCAGCCGCTTTACTACTTCGGTCTCGCCGTTGATCCCCAGGTCCTTGCCCTTCGACAACAAAAGCTGCTTGTCGATCAGCGACCGCAGGAGGTCGCGCCGCTGCTCCATCAACTGCTGCTGGGACCAGCCCTGCTGCTTGGCCTCCGCGTCCAGATCCTGCTGCGCGCGATCATAGTCCGACTTGCTGATGACCTGGTCGTTCACCATCGCCACGATGTCTTCGACCACGGCTCCCTGGTAGGGAGACTGGCTGGATCGTTGCGTGGTGACATCGCTGGAGCTTCGGCCCTGTGCGATGGACGAATGAACTGCGGGGACAAGTGAGAGGGCCACGCCGGCAGCCAGCATGGCGGAAAAAGGCGGAACGCGAAGCATCATAGGGATCAACGTCTCATCTAGCCGCCCCGATCCGCTTATGAGAACGCCGGATTCCGGCCTCCTCGGGCAAACATCGTCTCGGTTGCTGGCGCTTTCGCTATTGTACCGCGCACGATGGGCTCGATGCTCAGTGGCAAAGCCTGTCAAGCTTCGCCGCGTTTCTACTCGCATCACTTCGATGCCTGGAGCGCAGTGACCGCGCACGACAGACCCGAATGATAGAGTGCAGCATGCGCCTGCGATTCATGGCGACCTCGATCCTCGTTCTTGCGGTCCACTCTTCCGCACAGAACGACGTCTCCCTTACAGCCCAGCTGCAACCGCTGACCGCTGGTTTCCGCGGCAAAGTTTCCCTCTATGCGCACGATCTCGCCACCGGCCAAATCGTGGCGATCGATTCTGACCAGCCAGTCCCCACCGCTTCGGTGATCAAGCTCGGCATTCTCTATACGGCACTCGAGCAGATTCGTGCGGGCAACGCCCATTTTGACGACCGCCTGACGCTGCGCAAGGAAGACCAGGTCCCAGGCTCCGGCGTACTCCTCTTCCTCGACACGCCGCACATTCTCACCCTGAAAGACGCGCTCACCCTCATGATCGCTGTCAGTGACAACACCGCCGCCAACCTCGTGATCGACAACCTCGGCCTCAAAACCATCGACGACCAGTTCGCCAGCCCGGAACCTCAGGGGCTCGGCCTCAAAAACACCTGGCTCTATAAGAAGGTCTACCGCCCCGCCGAAGGGACAGTTCCGGCGGATCAGCCGCAGTTCGGACTCGGCAAAACTACCGCCCGCGAAATGGCCGGGATTATGGAGCGCTTCGTCACATGCAACCTTGGCCCCGCGCCGGCGCAAACGGAGATCTCCATCCCGATCCCTGCTGACAAGGACCTGTGCGCCGCCGCCATGCACATGCTCAAAGTGCAGTCCGACCGCGACATGATCCCGCGCCATCTGGAAAAGCTGGACAGCACTGAAGGCGACTCCGCTATCGCCAACAAAACGGGCGCCATCGACCACGCTCGCAACGACGTGGGCGCGATTTTCACAAAACAGGGAACCATCGTTATTGCGGCGTTTACCCACGACAACGCCGATACCAGTTGGACTGCGGACAACGAAGCCGAGATCCTCATCGGGAAGATGGGCCAAACCATCGTTAACGCTTGGGCGCCAGACGTATCCCAGCTACCCAATCAATCAAAACAGTGATGTCACTCTGAAGAACGAAGCCGCGCGTGGGCGAATCGACTGTTTCGTTATCAGCGGGTCGCTTCATGTCCTTGTGAGGCGTTGAATCATCTCTGCCCACTCCGGCCAACGGCGCAGCAACTCCTCGCGACTCGCGGAAACATAGTCTGCATAATCAAACCCGGGACTCACGGTGCAGCCCAGCAGCGCTACTCTCCCCCCTGGCACTAAGCGGGAACCCTGCCAGACCCCCTGCGGCACCACCGTCTGCAGCAGTTCTCCATTCGCAATTTCTCTGCCCAGCACCAACCGGCGGCCTGAACCGTCCGGCCACAGCTGCAGCATCTCCACTGGATCGCCGAGATAAGAGTGAAACACCTCATCCGATGCGAGCTTGTGCATCTCAGAAAAAGTGTCCGGCTCCAGCAGGTAGTAGATTGCTGTCCCTGCTGACCGCGCGCCCGCGTATCGCTCCGGCAGCGCCTCCTGCGGAATCGTCTCCTTCGCCTTCCACGTCTGCCGAAACCATCCGCCCTCCCGCGGATGCGGCACCAGCTTCAACAACTTTTTCAGTTCGTCAGCGGTAATTTCCATGCAGGCATCCTACCGTGTCTCCACCGTTCGGGCTGGCGAACGGAGTGCTTGCCGTGGCAGCGGGCGTTCCGCGGGATTTCCGCTATGATGCGACGCATAGTCCATTTTTTGTTCGGAGCCTGTGCATGCACCTTCGCCCTCTCTGTCTTCTCGTCGTAACCGTCTGCCTCGCCTCTCTCGCGCCTACCGCTATCGCGGAGCCCGCCATGACCCTCACCGTCGACACGACGCACTCGCCGGAGAAAATCCTGCATGTGCGCGAAGCGATCCCGGTTCAGGCCGGGCCGCTGACGCTCTACTACCCGAAGTGGATTCCGGGCGAGCACAGCCCCGGCGGACCCCTCTCGGGACTGACCGGACTACACTTCACTGCCGCGGGGAAGGAGATTCCGTGGCAGCGCGATCTGCTCGATGTCTACACGTTCCATGTTGACGTTCCAGCCGGGGTCACGCATCTCGATGCGGCTTATGACTACATCGAAGGCGCGGGTTTCTCGGCCACCGACAAGCTGCTGGTGCTCGAATGGAATGAGGTTGCGCTGTATCCGGCGGGTACGCCGTCGGCCCAGCTGACCTACGACGCGACGCTGATTCTGCCGGAAGGCTGGAAATTTGGCACGTCGCTTCCTGTCGGCACCCAGTCCGGTAATCAAGTCTCGTTCAAGCCCATCTCGTTCGAGCTGCTCGTCGACTCGCCGGTGATCGAGGGCGAATACTACCGCGTGATCGACCTGACGCCGCCGGGTGAGCCGATTCACCACGAGCTCGACCTGGTTGCTGACAGCGAGGCCGCGCTTGCGATCACCCCTGCTGTTCAGAAGGGTTTGATCAACGTCGTAGCTGAATCCGGGGCACTCTTTGGGACGCGCCATTATCGCGACTACCACTTCCTGCTGACGCTGAGCGATCATGTTGCGCACTTCGGCCTCGAGCATCATGAGTCGAACGACAGCCGGCTGCCTGAACGCGTCTTCCTCTCGCCGGGCGCCGGGTTCATTGTCGGCGGCCTGCTCCCCCACGAGTTTGTGCACTCCTGGAATGGCAAGTTCCGGCGGCCGGAGGATTTGACGACGCCTGACTTCGAGAAGCCCATGGAGACGGATTTGCTTTGGGGCTACGAAGGTCTGACCGACTACCTCGGTCCGATGCTTGCGGCGCGCAGTGGACTGTGGACGCCGGAGCAGTATCGCGAATATCTGGCCAGTATTTCCGCATCGCTGGGGCCGGGGCGTCCCGGGCGGACGTGGCGTCCGCTGCTGGACACGGCCAGCGGCGAGCCCGCCGGCGGCGGCTTTGGGGCGCGCGGATGGTCCAACTGGAAGCGCGGGACCGACTACTACGACGAAGGGGATCTGCTGTGGCTGGAAGTTGCGACCATCATCCATCGCGTGACCAACGGGCAGAAATCGATCGATGATTTCTGCCACGTTTTTCACGGCGGAGCGAACAACGGGCCGGAGGTGAAGACCTACACCTTCGATCAGTTGGTGAGCACGCTGAACAGCATTGCGCCCTATGACTGGGCGGCTTTCCTGCACGAGCGGCTCGATTCGAAATCGCCGGATGCGCCGACCGGGGGCATCGAGAACGGCGGATGGAAGGTTACATACAGCGGCGAGCCGATTCATCTGCCGGGACGGCGGGGTAATGCGGGCGACGCCTACTCGATCGGGTTGCAGCTTGGCGAAGATGGCGCGGTCAACGATTCGATCGTCGGGAGCCCTGCTTACAACGCCGGCATTACCTCGGGGATGAAAGTTGTCGGGATCAACGGCCGCGTCTATACGCATGACGGGCTCGAAGACGCGATCGAGGCGGCGAAGGAGGGGTCGAAGCCGATCGCGATCCTCGTGATCAGTGATGACTACTACAAGACCGTTGACGTCGACTACCACGGTGGCGGGCGCTATCCGCACCTGACGCGGGATGAGGGGAAGCCGGACTATCTGGATGAACTGATTAAGGCGCGGGCGGGTCAGTAGGGTTTTGCATCCTCGTTGCCTCGTTTTTGGGGCAACGAGGGGGAAATCTGTCTGCTTTTTTGGGGTGCGATTTTTAAGGCTTTTGTTTTCAGGTTGCTGGCGATGTCTACAGACTCGACAACTTTTCGGGCCCGACCGAACTCTGGGGAGCCAGGTCTGCCGAAGTCCTGCGGAGATGGGCTTGATAGGTGTGCACCGAAATTGGTACAGACGGGAGGAATCTGTATGTTTTTTTTTCGGGGGTACAATTTTAAGGCCTTTGTTCTCAAATTCCCGGCAATGTTTACAGACTCGACAACATTTCTCGTGCACTCCGGACGGTGCATTCCGAGGTTCGTGAAGAGCGGCGGCGTTGTTGCGGTCAGCGGTCATCGGAAGCCTGGTAACAAGTGATTCAGAAATCGATGGTCAGCGATCTGTGTTGGGGTTTGGTTCTCGGGCTCCTGGGCCGACGGACCGAGCCTCGAGCCAGCAATAGAAAAGCCCGCTTGTGATGGCGGGCTGCTTGCACACTTTTCCTGACTGTATTTAGCTTAGCGAGCGGCGTGTTTGGGGGCAAGAAGAATCGGCGGTTGGGGGTTAATTGAGCGCTCTTCGTTGCTGTGCAGTAGTACGTGTAGCCGAACTGGGCGCTTCCCGAACGGTCACAAGAAACGCTGGTGTGAATGTTGCTCAGCCGCCCGCCATCGCACTCGTTGTCGAGTTTGGTTTCGGCATCGTCTACGGCTTTGGCCGTGGCTTCAGATTGATCAGTCGAACCCGCGAAGCCAGTCACCATGACGAATCTGGTTTCAGCGGCCGCCGTCAAAGCGATCGAGGTAAGTAACACTCGCAGAATCGAAATATGCCGTTTCATTTTCTTGCTCTCTCGTGCCCGCCTCAGTTCTTTACGTTCATCGCGTCTGTATCTACCGCGTGCTTCCCCGTGATGCCTTCCAGTCCGGCCAACTGGCCGCGGTAATCGCTCTTATCGGCCTGATACGCGATCCCGCCCTTCTTTTCGCCATCGGCCCATGTAATCCCGATGTAGTGCTTCTTTGATTTGCTTAATGCCAGCAGGGCGCCCACTCCGAGGGTGAAGACAGCAACTCCAACAGCCGCACCGACGCGCCTGTGAACATCCTGTCCGTAGCTGATCTCGGTCACAGCGGCAGCGGGAATGTTTGCAATGACCTCTTTCCCTTTCATAATGCGTATGTGGTCCGCATCGAGGAATAGCTTCACGTCTGTACCAGCTTTGATATCGGGGATTGATCCGCCGTCATAGACGATCTTGTAGCTGGTATCTCCAGCCAAAGCAGTCATCGGCAGCAGGATACAGAGAACAGCAGCGAGGGCTTGTTTCATCGGACGATCTCCACGGGTTCTGAGTTCGAGTTACCTCAAATCCTTGGCAGGCACGTTAGTGATTTAGTTGGGGCAAATGAATGCCGCTTATGGGGCATGGGTTGCCCATTGTACCCAGATAGGCACGGTGGGCTCGAAAACGCGATTTGAGGCGGAAAAGGGGGATCGAAACTGATCGAGGTGCTCGTGGTGACTGCTCCAAGACAGTCAGTCCCGGGGCTGAAGCCCGATTTCCGGTGATCGCTTATTCGCCGGGTTGAAACCCGGCGCTTTTACCGTCGTCCTGCTGCGCAGGACTTGAGGTCAGCGCTCTGTTAGGAGGGGAAGGGGCCGGGTTCGTCTTTTTGGTTCGCCGGGGTGGCCATGTCCTCAGTATTCCTCTAGTTTCTTGCGCGAGCGACCTGTTCGTAGACCTCGACGTATTGGGCGGCTGGGGCGGCCCAGAAGTAATTCTGGGCCATGCCGTTGCGCATGAGGGTTCGCCAGGTGGGCTTGTCTGCGAAGACGGCGAGGGCGCGCTGGATGGCTGCGAGGAAGTCGGTGGGATCATAGCCATGAAATTTGAAGCCGGTTCCGCTTTGGGTTTCGGGATTCCACTCTTCGACGGTGTTGTCGAGGCCGCCGGTTGCGCGGACGACGGGCACGGTTCCGTACTTGAGAGCGTAGAACTGCCCGAGCCCGCAGGGCTCGTAGCGCGAGGGCATGAGGAACATGTCGGAGCCGGCTTCGACCTTGTGGGCCAGGGTTGTGTCGTAGCCGATGCGGACGAGGATTCTGCCGGAGAACTTTGAAGCCAGGGAGCGGAGCAGGTTCTCGTAATACTCTTCGCCGTAGCCGAGGATCGTGAGGACAACGTTCTCGGCCATGAGAGGGTCGGCAATTTGCTCGATCAGGTCGATGCCTTTCTGGGTGGTGAGGCGCGTGACCATTCCGAGGACGGCGGTGCTGTCGTTGACCGCACCCGCTCCGAAGGCGTGGAGGAGGTCGCGGCGGCACTCGGATTTTCCGGAGAGATTCTCCGGCGTGTAATGCGCGGCGATGTTGCCGTCGTTGGCTGGATTCCACTGGTGGTAGTCGACGCCGTTGAGGATGCCGGTGAGGTCGGCGGCGCGTTTGCGAAATACGCCGTCGAGGGTCTGGCCGAACTCGGGGGTCTGAATCTCTTCGGCATAGCGGGGGCTGACGGTGGTTAGCTTGTCAGCGTAGACGGTGCCGGCTTTGAGGCAGTTGAACTGGCCGTTATGCTCGGCGCGCTCGGCTGTGTAAATGTCCCAGGGAAAGAGGAGGCGTTCAACGGTCTGCGCGGGATAGCTTCCCTGATAGCCGGCGTTGTGAATGGTGAGCACAGCGCCACGATTGCGGAGGACCGGATCGTAGTAGTAGAGGGTGCGCAGATAGAGGGGCAGGAGCGCGGCCTGCCAGTCGTGGGCGTGGAAGATATCGGGGACGCCGAGCTGCCTGGTGGCTTCGAGGACGGCGCGGCAGAAGAGGCCGTAGCGTTCCCAGTTGTCCTGGTATTCGCCGGAGGACGTGCCGTAGAGGGATTCGCGGTCGAAGAGCTCAGGGCAGTCGATGAAGTACATCTGTACGCCATCATGGACGCCACCGTCGATGACCGCGGCAAAGCGGCTGTAGTACCGGAAGGGGATGGTGATGCTGCGGACGGCGTAGCGTTTTTCCTGATGTGCTTCGGACGACTGCTCGCGAACCTGGCGGTAGTACGGGATGTAGACAGCGACTTTGTGTCCCAGAGTGGCGAGCTGGCGCGGGAGGGCGCGGATGACTTCGCCGAGGCCGCCGCTTCTGGCCCAGGGCGCGCACTCCGACGCCGCAAAGACAATCTGCATTCGAGGGCTCCGATCCTTAAGGGGAAATTCGTTGGAACCGAAACTGAGTCTAAACCCTGGGGGTCGCCTGGGGATAAGGACTCCACGCCATCGATCTATGGTCCTTTGAGAGCAACGGCGATGAGGCACAATCGTTACTGATGCCGCAACGTCGCGAACGACCCAGGCTCGGTCAGAACTTCCTTGTCGATTCCACGGCGCAGACTGCCATCGTCGACGCGCTGGGGGACGCTTCGAACCGGACCGTGGTGGAGATTGGGCCGGGGAGGGGCGCTCTTACCGCGCTGCTGGCGGGGCGGGCTCGTTGGCTGGTGACGATTGAGCTGGATCGGGAGCTGGCGGGGCGGCTGCGGGAGCAGTTTGCGGATCGGGTTTCGGTCGAGGTTCTGGAGCGGGATGTTCTGGGGACGGATTTTGCGGCGTTGCGGGGCGTGGACGGAGAAAAGCTGTTGGTGGTTGGGAATCTGCCGTACTACATCACGTCGGACATTTTGCTGCGGTTGTTTCAGTTCGAGGCGGTTGTGGAGCGGGCAGTTCTGATGATGCAGCGGGAGGTTGCCGATCGGGTGGCGGCGCATCCGGGGACGAGCGATTACGGTGTGCTGTCGGCGACGACGCAGATGTATGCCCGAGTGGAGAAGCTGATGACGTTGCCGCCGACAGCGTTTTCGCCACCGCCGCAGGTGCACTCGACGGTGGTGCGGCTGACGATGGCGCCGCGGTTCGATGAACTGGGGGTTGAGGCGGGGGGATTTTTGCCCTTTGTGCGGAGCTGTTTCGCGCAGAAGCGGAAGATGTTGGGGAAGAATCTGCGGAATGCGGGTTACGAGGCCGGGGCGATCGCGGCGGGGTTTGCGGGTTGCGGGATTTCTTCCCAGGTTCGGGCGGAGGCGGTTGGGCTGGAGGGGATGGCTTGTTTGTTTCGGCGGCTTACGGCGTCGCGGTAAGAAGTTTTAACCACAAAGGGCACAGAGGACACAGAGAACGATGAGGGTGCGGGAGGGGTTGATCAGCGTACCTTGGTTTGCCAGCGGCGGATCGCGGATGGAAGGTGATCCGGGGCCGGGTTAGAATCGAATTCAAGTGGGTATGTCTCAACTTCAGCTCTGGGTGGTTATCGCGGCGCCTTCGATTCTGTCTCTGGTCGGAATCCTGCTGAATCAGACGGGAGTGCATCGCCTCGACGGCCGCATCGATCGCGTGGAGCAGCGTATGGGTCAGATGATGGATATCTGGAACCGGGACGTGAAGGACCTGCTCGGTATGATTTCCGATCACGGGCAGCGCATCGTGCGGCTAGACTAGGGCTGTGTATCTATTTGATTGCTAGCTACTTAGACGATCGACCGGGCTCGACGACCGGTTCGCAGCGTTTGGCGCTGAGGGTTCGGAAAACCGCAGGCCAGCGGTCAGTGCGCAGCGACTGCGCTGGCGCGGACCGGGAGCGACAGCAGCGCGTCGGTGACTCGGTCGGCGGCGTGGCGGAGGACGTTGCCTTCGGCGGCGAAGTTGCCGGTGATGCACTGGATGCCGAGCGATTCGATCATGTCGACGTCGGCGATGGTGGCTTCAGCTCCTTGCGCTGCGTAGCGCTCGCGGAGTTCACGGGATACGGGCGCTGTATTGACCAGCGCGTAATCGAAGATGGGGCGGCCAGCGTGCTCGTAGATGCGCTCGATGTGCTGCGAGGCGGTGAGGTGCAGGCTCTCATTGGCCTGGGTCATGAGATTGCAGATGAAGACGCGCGTGGCCTGGGCAGCGCCGAGGGCCTCGGGGATGCCGTCGACCAGCAGATTGGTGACGATGCTGGTGTAAAGCGATCCGGGGCCGATGGTGATGAGGTCGGCGGCGGCGATGGCAGCCAGGGTTTCGGGCGGCGGTGGCGGATGGGGCGGGTCGAGGGTCAGCTCGACGATGCGCTGGCGGCTGGCGGTGATTTTGGTCTCGCCGCGGACGACGGAGCCGTCTTCCATGCGGGCAACGACCGTGACGTTGGCCGAGGTGGCGGGGAAAATGTGACCGCGGGTGGCGAGGATTTCAGCGGAGAGACAGATGGCCTGGGCGAAGTCGCCGGTCATCTCGGTGAGGGCGGCGATGAAGAGGTTGCCGAAGTTGTGGCCGCCCAGTTCCCCGCCGGTGCGGAAGCGATGACGGAAGAGGCGGGAGATGAGGCGCTCATCTTCGGAGAGCGCGACCATGCAGTTACGCAGGTCGCCGGGGGGCAGCATGTTGAAGTCGCGGCGCAGACGGCCGCTGGAGCCGCCATCGTCGGTGACGGTGACGACCGCGGTGAGGTCGGCAATTAGGGGGTCGGCAGTTGGCTCGGCGCGCAGGGCCTGGGCGTTAGGGACGCGGTGCTTGAGGCCGCGCAACAGGGTAGAAAGGCCGGTTCCGCCACCAATAGCGACGACACGCAGGCCCGCGGGAGGGATGGAGTTCGCGGTTTTAGGGGTCACCAAATTGGAGTTGCGCTTCCAGCTACAAGTCTAAACCAGTAGCGGGGACCGGGTCAGCCCATCTCCGGGTAGAGGAGCTCGGTGAAGCGCGGATCGTCGGCCATATCGACAAAGTCAGGGTCGCTGCGCGCCTGGATGCGGTTGGCGGGATTGAGCTGGATGGCGCGGGACAGATGGTCGAGAGCATCCTCGGCCTGGCCGGTCATGCTGCTGAGCAGCGCCATGCCGTAGTGGGCAAAGTCCGCCTCCGGCGAAGTCGTAAGGATGGCCTCGAACTGGTCGCGCGCCTCCTCGTAGGAGCCGGTGTTCAGGAGGGAGACGGCGTAGTCGTACTGCTCCTCCGCTGTGTCGAAGGTGAGGGAGGACTCGGCGCAGTTGCGCTCGCAAACGGTGAGGTAGACGCGGGAGCGCTCAAGGATTTCCGGCGATCCCTCGCGGGAGAGCTTCTCGAACAGGACGCGGGCCTTCTCAAATTTGCCCTGCTGCATCAGCTGGACAGCGTTCTGGTAGTCCTGGAGGTGGCGCTGGTTTTCGCCCGAAGGAGAACTGGACTTCGCGGCGGGGGAGCGGGGCGAGCGGCGAGGCGTTTGTGGTACTTCCTGCATTCGGGCCATAGGCAATCTTGCCTCGAAGACGCGGCTGTGGCGCACAGCGTCTTCATTGCAAGCTTCAGACAACGTTTTATACGCACAATGTGGCGCGGCGTCAAATCAGGCGGTGGAGAAGAGCGATTTATGCGGTAATTCCATGGCGATTTGCTCTTTGGGGCACAAGGCGCGAAGAATGAGAGCGGGACCTTCATGACGCGCGCGGGGATCGACAAATTGGCAAGTGTGGCCGCGGCGGCGGCAGTGCTGTGCGCTCTGGCGGCGCTGGGGGAGCGGACCCCGCCGCCGGCTCCACCCATCGAGCCGGCGGTGCGGATTCCGGTCGCTCCGCTGGGATACAAGCCGCCGGGCGCGTTTTATCTGACCTACCGGTTATCCTCAGCGGCGCTGGGCTTTTTCGACGACGACCATTTGCTGTTCACGTTTCACATCGGCGGCCTGCTGCAGAGGGTGCCCGACGATCCGGCTGATGACGACGATCAGCAGATTCGGGCGGTGGTGCTGAATGTGACGACGGGAAAAGCGGAACAGCAGACAGAGTGGCGGATGCATGACCGCTCCCAGTATCTGTGGCCGTATAAGGACGGCAAATTTCTGGTGCGTGTGCGGGATTCGCTGTTCGTGACGGACGCGTCGCTGACTCTTGAGCCCTATCTGACATTCAGCTCGGGGTTGAGGGTGATTCAAGTGTCGCCCGATCGCAAAATGCTGGCGGTTGAAACAAACTATCCCATTAAGCTGCATTCCGAGGCGGCTGAACCGCAGGCTCCGAGAATGGGGCAACCGATTAAGGTGATGATCCTGCCGCTGGGATCGAAGACGCCGATTGCGGAGTCGGAAGGACAGAATGCGTCGCTGCTGCCGCTGATGGGCGATGGTCTGCTGGACACGATGGAGGGAAGGTTGCAAGCCTCCTGGGTGATGCGCGATGTGCCGTTTCGCGGGGATCCGAAAATTGTCGGCGAGGTGAAGTCGTCCTGCCAGCCTTCGGTGGAACCGGTCAGCGCAAAAGTGGCGCTGATGGTGGGGTGCTATCTGGACGGGGACGATCGGCCGGTATCGGCGTTTTCAATGGACGGCGCTGAGCTGTGGCGAGACCGCTGGCAGAATCGGTACGTGTGGGGGTGGTTTGACACCGCGGAAAACGGGAGCCGATTCGCGTATGAGTCAGTGGCCGTCAGCCGGCCGATCAGCACGTTCGACGCGCTCTATCCAGAGGACATCACGGGTCAGATTGTCGGCGTTTACGACACCGAAAGCGGGAAGCTGGTGTTGGTGAAGGATGTGTCGCCGGTGCTGACAGCGGGGCAGAATGCGGCACTTTCGCGGGACGGGACGCGGTTCGCCGTCCTTCGCAATGGCGCGATCGAGGTGTACGATTTGCCGCCGGTGGAACCACCGCGGCAGAAGGCGCCAGAGGTGGTGGCAAAGAAAAAGAAGTAGCGGGAAAGAGTATTTGCGTGCCGGCCTCGCTCCTTTCAGGAAGGCGGGAGAGGGCCGCAGGTGCTGTGCAGAACGGACGTCTTCACCGGACTGTCGGTGGGCGCGGCACGAAAAGTCTTCTGCAGATCTTTCGTCCGCACCGGGCTTTGGAAGTTGTACGCGTTTCCGGAGCAGACGAGTTCACCATCCAGGCGGAAGACGGAATAGGTGTCGACCGCACCGCCGGCAAAGGTGACCTTGGTTCCAAAGAGATTGCTCTGGCGGTTGACCGAACCGCCGGACTCGAGTGCCTTGAGCCACAGCACGTGCTGCCAGGTCGGGTTCGGTCCGCTGGCTCCGTTTCCGGTGAAGCCCATTTGCTTCGCCATATCGTCTGCGGCGAGGGCTTCAGTCAGGTGGGTGGGCGTCGGCTTGTTCGGAGCGGGCTGGGTCTCTCCGGTGTTGCCGGAGTTATTCTCGGAGGGCCCCGGTCCTGCAGCGCCCAGGGCTGTTTTCACGAACGCATCCATGCTGGCGATGATGCTGTTGATGCTGGCAGCTTCCGCGCCGTTATCGGTCTTTGCCTTATCGCACTTGTCGTAGGCGGTGAAGAAGTCCGCGAGGTTATTCAGATAAGGCGAATTGGTGTAGTCCGCAGCGCCCAGAGCATTCGGGTTATAGAGTTCGGGCAACAGGACGAGAATGTTCAGCGAACGGAGCTGCCGGGCTACTTCATTCAGGAGCGCCGGGTTCTGCACGGTGCCCACGACGGAACTGACAGTCTGGCTGCTGCTGAAGAGCTGCAGAGCGGCTCCGATAGCCTGGCCCTGAGGGGTGAGTTTTGCGAGCCCAGCGGCGGCGCTTCCCAGACCCCTCGACCGGATCTTCGGGGGGGGGGGTCCCTTCCTGTCCGTTTTCACCCTTTGCTTCGGGAGCAGCAACGCAGACGTTGTTCGCCCTTGCCTCCAGAGCGCTCATGGTCGCCATATCGGCGCGCCATATCTGGAAATCGGCCAGCAGCGAACTGTCCGACGACACGATGACGATGCCCGGAGTGGTCTGGGAGCCATTGCTGACCGTGCAGGGGGCGTGGGAGCCGGGCGCGGCGTCCGTGACCTCTCCCTGGAAAAGATAGCGGGCGATGTCGCAGGCGATCACCTGGCTGTTCTCTTCAACCGCTTTGTAAGTGAACATCTCGGTCTCGATGGAGAACGGGGTGTTGTTGGAAGACTCTTGTCCGCTGCCTTGCCCGGAGGAGCCGGAAGAACCGGATTTCGAGGACGACCCGGAATTTGAGGTGCTCTGGGCGGGCGCGAGGGCGCAGCACAAACACAGCGCCACCAGAAGACTCATCGACGTGCGAGCGGACGACAGATTCATACCGGTGCCCCTCAACTTTTTTAGCGATGCATACGCGTTTCACTGCAACATGGCGGTCCGTGGGTTTCGCGTCATCGGAGCACGGCAGGGATCTCTCCGGGGACGGCAGGATTCTGAGACGAGCAGGACAGACAACCTGAGCTCTGACAGCCTGAACTCCAGGGTTCCCCCAGCATAGGCCAAAGGCGTGCTTGTGGGAAATGAATGCAGCAGCCTGGTTCAGTTTCTTTTCTATGGCTGCAGCGGCTCTGACACCCTGACTGGTCGTTTCAGCAATAACCACTGAGGATCAGGATGATCGCATGTCGGTCGGACCGATGTGGCCATCCCTCACTTCAGCCCGATATGCGCTGTCATCTGCATGTTGCCCCAGTCCGTGATGGCGCCGTAAGTTTCGAAATCGGTCTGGTAAGCGCGCGCTCCCCCCAGCTGTTGCGGCGTCATCTGCGCGATGCGCTGCCAGAGAGCCGGGATGACCTCCTGAGGCGCTCCTGTTTCCGATGCGATCGCCGAATACTTGCCGGCGCGCACGGTCCTCACAACCATGCCATCCGGAACTTTGTCGGACGAAGTGACGCGATAGCCGAGGGTGTAGTTGTAGTCGCCGGTGTTGTCGCTGGCGTAGTCGGTGTAAACGACAATGAAGCCGTCGGTCAGTTTATTCGGGATCTGATCGAGTGTGCCGTTTTGTATGGCGCTCTGCCAGAGCTGAGCAATGGCTCCCTGCCCGCCGGCTTCCTTCGCATTGTTGGTGCGCACCGTGACGCCCACGACGGTGAAGGTGTCCTGGTCTTCGAGCTTCGGCGCCGCCGACGAGGTGGGGGGAGCGGGCGTTGTCTGCGGTGCGGGCGCAGGCTGGGGTGCCGGTGCCGAGGGGTTTTGGGCGAGCCCCGTAGCAGTCAGGGCAAGGAAGACGGGCAAAGCAATTTCTGCGGTGGCGGAGAACATAGCAGAGGAAGTATACGCAGAGGCGCGGCTGCAGGTTCGGAAATTTTGATTCCGCCGTGTCCGTTACCTCCGGGTACTTTCGTCAGCCTGATTCGGCTTAATATCCGGCATTGCTGACCCATTCGTGGCACAAACGTTCATGGGGATTGCCTGCCCAGCGTCTGGCTGCCCCCGAGTAAGATGAGAATCAATCTATATCTCTGCGAAGTTATTTGAATCTTAAGTATGGCCCGACTGACTCGAAAGCGGCTCTGGACGCGGGTTGGTGCAACAACCCTGGTTGGCCTGCTGCCAATCACGGCGACCGTGCTAAGCGGGTGCCAGACCGTCGAGAATTCCGCTCCTTCGCAGACGCTCGCACGCGTGATCGACGCCTCCTATAACGCGCCGGCGGTCGAAGTGAAAGTGGGCACCACAGCGATTGCGACCAACATTGGCGCTGCGACCTTCACGAATTATGCATTCCTGCCGCCGGAGGACACGACGGCGTACGTGTATCCGACAGGGACCACAACGGCGACGGCGTCAGCGCAGGGCGATTTCCTGGTTGCCCAGGAGCATTCGGTATTTATCACCGACTCGGGTGTGGCCTATACCGCAACGATCCTGACCGACCAGACCACGGCCGCTCCGACGGGATATTTCTCGATTCGTTTCCTGCAGCAGGCGGCCCATGCGGGCGCGGTAGATATTTATCTGGTACCGAGCAGCAGCACCCTCTCCGGCTCGAAGCCGCTGCTGACCGATGTGACTCCGCAATCGGTCGAGAGCTATGTGAACGTGATGGCGGGCACGTACACCATCGCGGTGACGCCGACGGGCGTGATCACGACCCCGTATACCAGTTCGCAGATCGCGTTCGTCGCAGGCCAGGTAAGGACCGCGCTCATCATGGACGCGCAGCTGACGACGAATCCCCCGGTGACGGTGGTGATTGGGGACGATCTGGACTGATGAAGGCAGCCGGTAGCCTGTAGCTCGTAGCTGGGAGCTGGGAGCCGGTGGGGAGACGGCCCGCCCGTTAAGGCCGGGCTCCCGCGCCCTCCAGTTCCAGCAGTTTTTTCTTTCTCTCCACGCCCCAGCGATAGCCGGTAAGTTTGCCATTGCTGCCGATGACGCGGTGGCAGGGGACCACTACAGCAACAGGATTGGTCGCGCAGGCGCGGGCGACGGCGCGGACGGCGGTGGGTTGGCCGAGCGACTGAGCGAGTTGCGCGTAGCTGCGGGTTTCGCCGCGAGGAATGCGGCGCAAAGCTTCCCAGACTCGCATCTGGAAAGCAGTGGCACGCAGGTCCAGCGGGAGATCGAGGGCCGCGGGATGCTGGGTGAACTGCGAGAGAACCTGGGCCAGGGCGGAGTCCAGCTTCGGCTCAGGATGAACCTCGGCAACAGGAAACTGCTGGCGCAGCTGGCGCGCGAGCTGCCGATCGTCGTCCCCTAAAATCACAGCGCACAGACCACGAGGCGTCGCGGCAATCAGCACCTTACCCAAAGGGCAGTCGCCGATGGCATAGCCGATCTGGGCGCTGGGCCCGCCGGCGCGGTACTCGCCAGGCGCCATACCGAGCTGCGTGTTCTCATAAGCGCGGCCAGGGCCTGAATAGCCCGCGTCGTAAATTGCGTCGGTCACACGCGCGGAGCCGTTGGTCAGCTCGCGGCGAAACGACGCGGCGCGGGTCTGGCGCTGATATTGCGCGGGGGTGACGCCGAGGACGCGCTTGAAGGTGCGCTCGATGGTGAAAGGACTGCGGCCAGTGATTCGCGAGAGCTCGTTGAGCGTGACCTGGCGGTCGCGCTTCAGGCCCGCGGAGATGGCCTCGACGAGGTTTGCGTCGATGTGGCGCTGATGCGGAAGGCAGCGACGGCAGGGGCGGTATCCGGCGCTAAGCGCGGTAGCTGGATCAGGAAAAAACTCCACGTTGGCGCGGGCGGGACGGCGGCTGGGGCAGGTGGGGCGGCAGAAAACGCCGGTGGTGGTGACGGCGTAGACCAACTCCGCGTCGGCGGAGGGATCGCGGGCCAGAACCGCGGCCCAGGCCTGGTCATCGGTAAGCATGGCAACTGAGTTCATCGTACTCGCACCTCTACTGTGAGAATGGCAGGTGCGAGGGTGGGGGACACTCCGAAGTTTGCCGGCAAAGTTTCAGGCCAGCATTCAGCGCTCAGCGTTCGGGATTCCATCTTGCCAGGCGGGAAGACGGCCCTCGCGCATCTGGGCGAGGTCTCCTACCCATTTCACTTTGCCACGCAGACGGCGCAGGCCCTTTTGCGCGCTGAGTTGCTTTCGCAATTCCGGAGAGATGGGCGGCTCCGTTGGACCCGTCGGTGATTTCTTTTTCGCCATTTCTGTATCGCTCAGGTTTAAGCCTACCAGCGCCACCAGGCGGGCGGGAAAATCTCCCGCCAGTCCGCACGAAACAGCGCAAACGCGAGAATAGCCGCAGCCATCAGCAGGATGCCGATGACCTGCCGGCGCCGCAGCCGCTCAGGCGCCGTCATCCTGCCCACGGCTATTCTTCTCCAGGCCGAATGTTGTACAGGAAGTAGAACCGAAGCTCGAGGAACGGCCCTTTAAAGTCCCTGGGGATGGGCGGGAATGGAGCCGCGCCGGTGATCCCGGCCCACGCGGCACGGTCAAGCGCGACGTCGCCGGAGGGCCCCTCGAGATGCATGTCGGTGACGCTGCCGTCGCGCTGGATGCGGAAGCGGATGAAGGTCTTGCCCTGCTTGTCGAGCGGCGGGCGCGCGGATTCGGGGATAATCGGCCACCATGCGCGTTCGGTGTCCCACACCACCCGCTGCACGTAGGGTCCGTAGTCCCAGCCCATGGTGTCGCTGAGGATATCGACCGCGCCATTCATGCCTTGATGCTGCGAGGGAAGGCCGGCGCCATTGTCGCCGCCATACTGGCCACCTCGGCCCTGCATCGCCTGGCGCATCTCCTGCTGCAGTTGTTCGTTGGGATTGCCGGAATTGGCCTGAAAGTTCGGCTGCGGCGCCTGCGGCGGCGCTTCCAGCTTTGCCTGATTGTTTTGCGGCAACGGCTGGGCGGGGGGAGTCGGCGGGTGCTGCTCTACGACCTGCGGCTCCGGCGCCGCCGGCGCCGCGGGGGCCTGTGCCTGCTGGCTCGGCTCCGGAGCCGGGGCGGGCGGCCCAGCGCGGCGCATCGCCTCGAGTTCCTCGAGGGTCTTGCGGTCGAGCGTCGGATGCTGCGTCTGCGCGACGCGATCCTTGTCGGAAAGGGTGTTGGTGGGCTTCGGCTTGATCTTCTTGAGAGCGTCGGGCGGCAGGTCGAGGAAGGTCAGGTCCTTCTGCCGCTGCTTCATGATGACGGAGGGATCGACGACGCGCACATGGTAGATGTACTTGGGGCCATAGAGCAGATACCAGCCAACGATCATGTGGATGATGAGGGCGATCCACAGCTTTTCGCGCAGGCTGACCCAGGAGCGGTTGTCTTCGATCTCTTCGATGATGTGCAGCAGGTCGGTGTGGTCGAGTCCCGCGTATTTGTTCATGCGGAACGCCGGCGCGGAGCCGGAGCCATTGGACGAGGGCGCCGATGGCCGGGCCGCGGGGAGCGATTCGGGAAGCGGCTCTTCGACGCTGAGGCCGAGTGGACCGACAGAGCGGGGCGACGCTTCGGCTTTCCGTTCGGCTTGCGGCTCGTCGGCCGGTGCGTCAGTTAGGTTTAAGCGATTCGGCATTCCTGGGTGACTTCTGGTTCTGCAGGCTCCCACCGGGCTCCCCGTAGCGGATTGCACAGGCGCTGCGGGGTTCAAAGCGGGAACGCGCCGGAAGCTTGACCTCTATTTTCTCATCAAATCGAGAGACTTACCGCTGTTTGTACAATCGAAATCGTGGCGAACCAGTCTCATCAGTCACTGCGGCGAACCGCTGCGGTTATTACAGTAAGCGATGCCTCTTCACGGGGTTTGAGGAAGGACCTGTCGGGCCCCGCTGTCGCCCGTGAGTTGGACGCATCTGGCTTTGAGACGGTACTTCGCGTTACGGTTCCAGACGAACAACCGGCCATCGAAGACTCATTGCGGCAAGCGGCGGGGTCGGCGAGGCTGGTAGTGACCACGGGCGGGACGGGCATCGGCAAGCGGGATGTGACGCCCGAGGCGACGAGGGCGGTGTGTGAGCGGATGATCGAGGGCGTCGGCGAGCTGATGCGGGCGGAGGGACGACGCGAGACGCCGCTGGCTAGTTTGAGCCGGGCCGTCTGCGGAACTTTAGGTACGTCGATGATTCTGAACCTGCCGGGAAGCCCGGCGGGCGCGGTCAGTTCTCTGCGCGCCGCGCTGCCGGTTCTGCCGCATGCGCTCGATCTGCTGGAGGGGAAGACCGAACATGGCGCTGCTACGTCGAATGAAATTCGGCCAAAGATAGAAAAGGCCAAAAACAGGTCATCGCAACAAAGGGAAAGGCTAAACGGAAAGGTTGAACGGAAAGGTTGAATCAGCCTGAAATCGCTCTTCGCAAAAATCAGCGGATGGACGCAGCACTTCCTCATCCCGCTCGGACCGTGGGGCGTGCTGCTGGGGTCGTTCATCGATTCGGCGTCGATTCCCATCCCTATCGACGTGCTGATGGCCTTGTGGGCGTGGAACGACAAGCGCCATTTCTATCTTTACGCGCTGCTGGCGGCGCTGGGATCGACGCTGGGCGGGCTGGTTCCGTTCCTGGTGGGCCGAGCCGGCGGCGAATTGTTCCTGCTGAAGCGGGTGGACCGCGCACGGTTCGAATCGATGCAGAAGCAGTTTGAGAAGCAGGAATTCCTGGCGGTGATGATTCCGTCGCTGATGCCGCCGCCGACGCCGTGGAAACTGTTTGTCTTCGGGGCGGGTGTGTTTGAGATGAGCACGCTGAACTTTATGCTGGCGGTGTTCGTGGGCAGAACGCTGCGGTTCGGGATCGAGACGGCGCTGGTGGTGAAGTATGGGCCACAGATGGTTACTGTCATCGCGGACATGGCGAAGAAGCATCTGGTACTGACGCTGGCGGCGCTGGCGGCGATCTTTGGCTTGCTGGGATGGTGGATGTGGGGAAAGCTGCGGGCGAAGAGGCTGGATGATGCGAGCGAGGCTCTGTGAACCTCACGGAGATACACTTCTACAAGGCAGGTGGCGATGGCTCGCGCACAGATCGCAATCCCGAGAGAACCCGTCGCGGCGTTCTGCCAGCGACACCACATTCGCCGGTTGAGCCTGTTCGGATCGGTGTTGCAGGACGATTTTCGGCCTGACAGCGACGTCGATGTGCTGGTTGAATTCGAGCCCGGATATGTTCCGGGCTTGGCGTTCTTCGGCATGGAGGAGGAGCTTTCGCAAATCCTGGGCCGCAAAGTCGATCTAAACACGCCGAATTTTCTGAGCTCTTATTTTCGGAACGAGGCGCTAAGCGCGGCCGAGGACCAGTATGTCGCGCCGTGATTCGGTGCGGCTTCGCCATATGCTCGATCTGCCGCGACTTATCTCAGATCTGGAGCAATGTCTCGGAGCCCCGTAATCATTACGGCTGGGGAAGGAAAGCCGCAGGGGCTAAAGCCGAGTTCATTAGCCCGCCGAAAAAGCTTTGTGCGAATTTGTGCGGCCGCCTCATCCCAGCCTCGTCTTCTTCCGCGAATCGTAACTTCCGTATCGCCGGTGACACGTTTACGATGCCGGAGTCTTGGAGAGGAGTGGTTCCAGGCACGCGGCGTCAAGCGTCATCCGCTTGCTTGAATCAAACACAATCTCACTGACGCGGATGCGGCCAATCAGAGATCGTGGTGTTTCATCCGGGATCCACGGTCCCAGACGTTCCTCCGACCATTCAGTGCCAGTCGGCAATTCATACACGGTGTAATGGTCGGGATATTCATCGAGGGTTTCGTCGAAGTGGCTCTCTAGAAGGAGAACCTTTCCGCGATAACGCAGGAGGATTGACCGGGGGACATCCCAGAAGCTTCCGTATCGAAACGGAATTACCGCACTCATGTTGCAATTGTCTCTCTTCTCGATCACTTGACGTAGGTTCTGGACGTGAGGTCGGCGATACGGAAGTTTCGCCGTTGGAGGAGGCGGGGTCCGGCGAAACTTTCGGTTTGCCGGTGATAGAGCAACAACTCGGACGCCAACGCCTCTATGTGAAGCGGAGGCGGGACCGAAGAGGGGATGGGCTGTTGAATCGAAAATGACCCCTCACGGCGTCACTACTGACGTTGCCCAGAATGATTTCCGCCAATGCGCTCGCTAGAGACGCGATTTTCTCTCAGAGACGATACGGGTTGCGGCGCTCCGGTAATGGCGCGCTACAGATTAGAGAGGCCTGGCAGGCTAAGCGGGGCTTGCCGTCAAGCCAGAGTACGGGATTCGAAGGGAATGACCTGTGCAATATCGCAATAGACCTGATGACGATTGCGGCCCATGGCCTTTGCACGGTACAGAGCAACATCTGCGCTGTGCAAAAGCGAAGTAGTGTCTTTTCCGCCGCCCGGATAAACCGTTACGCCGATGCTGACGGAAACGGAAATGTCGGTTTCGCGCATCGGGAAAGGAACGGAGATGGCGCCCAGCACCTGGGAGGCGATTCTCTCCGCTTCCCGCGTCCCATCGACTCCGGGAAGAAGCGCGATGAATTCGTCGCCTCCCATGCGGGCTACCGTGTCCGCCTCCCGGACAGAGCCCTGAATGCGCCTGCTCAGGGCAATTAGAATATCGTCTCCGGCCGCGTGCCCCATGGTGTCATTGAGCTGTTTGAAGCCATCCACGTCGATCATGAACAACGCCAGCGAAGTCGCATTCTGCGCGGCTTTCGTCATTTCTGCCTCCAGGCGTTCCAGCAGAACCGTGCGGACAAATACTCCCGTCAGGGCATCGTGCTGGGCCAGGTAGCGAAACTTCTGCTCGTTGTTGCGGATGATGCTTGTCTGCTGGTGAACCTGATGACGGAGCACCAGAACCCAGCCCAGGATTCCCACGATCAGCAGGGCCAGTGATTCAAGAACGATGAGGGCGTGCCGGCTGTTCCACCACGTCGGGGTATGGACAACAGCGATATCTGCAGGCGATCGGAGCAGAATCTGAAATGACTCAAGCCGGGAGACTCCCTGCTGCCTTGTGGTCTCGCGCGGGTCCACTTTGCCGGCAAACACGCCGGTTACGGCGACCGTGCTTCCAACCGCCCATGCGGAACCAAGTCCCTCTTGTTGCTGGAGGGGGCCCGCGGGCAACATGGCGGAAAACAGAGCTTTCTCAGAAGAGAGGAGCAAAGTCAACTGCCCCTCAGCCCAATACCTGCCCATCAACGTACCTTCGATCCTGACCAATTCGCCATCCTGGGCGCCGCTGAAGGCGTTCTCAGCGGAGATAAACACCGGGGCGGCAGCATCGCTGTCGCTAACCACCCTCAGGGTGGCGTCGGACAGGGTCGGGCGATAGTTCTCCAGTGCCAGGAAGCCGGCCACATCGATCAGCTGGCCATCCCGAAGTACCGTGCGATCGGAGGTCTGCATGCACAGCCCATCGGATCCATCCACGATGCAGACCTTCTGCCCGGGCCAGGAGAGGGTGACTTTTCCCTGAAGGTGAATGCGGTGCCCGCCGGGAGGGTGCAACGAGTACTGCAACAGACTGCCGAGCGGCTGGATGGGCAGAGCAAAGGGATNNCATTCTGCGTTTGGCATCGACCAGAGGGGCGGCGACGCCGCACAGCCGAATCTGCGCATCCACCAGCGACGCGTAGTCGGCGTTCTTCTCTCTGTCCGTGGTTGCGGTCAGCGTTCCGTCGCTGGTAGCAAGGCTAAGGACCGCGTGTTCCCCTTCCAGATCGACGGAGTGGACAATCCCGTCCATCGCCACCCACTGGCCATCCTCGGTGCCGGTGAGCAAATGAGGAATCGTTTCCGGTCGAGGTTTCGGAGGCGATGCGGATCCAGGAAGAAGCCTGATCCGGGCGTTAGTGACGATCGGCGCATAGCCCCCGGGGTTGGTCACGCCAGTGATATCGATGATGGAACCGGCATGCATCGGGGGAAGAGCTTCCGGTCCGGTGGCTACGAAGATGCCCCCGGTGGGATCGGCCACGAAGAGGGCTTTTTGGCCTTCCTGGTAAGGATCGTAGAAGGTGACCACGCCATGCAGGTGAACCGGATACGCCAGAGCGGCCTGGCTGAAGGTGAGCGAATGCGCCTGGCGCGCGGTCGTGAGTACAGGTAGTCTCGCGATGGGCGGCTGAGGAGGTTCTGCCACAGCGTCTGCTCCCACAAAAAAGAGGGAACAGATGAACGTGACGACAGCGCCGGACGCGCGGCGCTTCCGACATTTGCAGCGCCCAGACATCGTCTTTGAATACGATTCCATCCTCGGACTCGCGACTCTATCCCACGATCGTGGGAGTCATTGCCCTCTGTTGGGTTGAATGCCCGGCGCTGGCTGTTGAGCGTCAACAGAGCATTTTTACGATGCACGTTATATGAAGCACCTATCGGCAGAAAGCGGATTTTTATCTACTCAACTGTTGCTAATACACCGACGCACGCATCGAGGCCAATTTTCTGGAGTATTGTCTGGATGGTCGGCAATACGGAAGTTTGGCTCGCTTCTGGGAGTTCCGAGACCCTGTTAACCAAGTGGTTATCAGACCAGGGTTGACCGCGTATCCATTCCAATGGAATCAACACTATGCGAGGGGCTAGACCCCCTCTGCTGAGGGTCGATCAATAAGGCTGGTTCTTCCAGATCATCGGAACGAAGTAGTCGGCGAGAAACCAGGAGAGCAGGAAGAGGACAGCCATGAGTCCGACTGCCCAGAAGAAGAGGCGGACGGGCAGGGTTTGTGTCAGCCGCGGCGTGGGCTCAGGGTCGAAGCGGCGATTCGGAATTTCGAAGATCAGCCCGCTGGCGAAACAAATGCTCCCGGCCAGCCCGAGCATGGCCAGGGCGTCGAGAAAGCGATCTTCCCATGGGCTGCCCGGCACGAAGAACGCATGACTCGCCAGGGCGCAAAGCGAGAGGATGCTGACGACGAGTGCCAGGAATTTAGCGATCTGCAGCATGACGACGGCCCGATCCACACGCCAGCTTCGCGTCTAGCCGTGAACGCCTTTCAGCGCGGGATAGACGCGGCGGTAGCCCGCATATCCCTCAGCATAACGCTGAACTTTGGCCGGATCAGGCTGGATCGTCTCGGCGACGGTGATGCCGGCGGCGCAGGCGGCTTCGAGGTCGGGCCAGTGCTTTGCGCCGACGCCGGCCATGAGCGCCGCGCCGAACGCGCCGCCCTCTTCAGCGGTGAGGCGCTCGCATGCGTACGCGTAGATGTTCGCCTGAATCTCGCGCCAGAGCGGGCCGCGTGCGCCGCCTCCGCCCAGCCGTACGCCTTTGACGGGAATGCCCAGCTCCAGGAACAGCGTAAATGTGTCCTTGAGCGAGTAGGCCACACCCTCGAGCACGGCCCGCGTGAAGTGCGCGCGCGTCGTCGTCGCGGTAATGCCGACGAAGGCCGCCGTTGCGGTTGGGTCAAGATGCGGGGTGCGCTCGCCGAGCAGGTAAGGCGTCCAGAGCAAGCCGTCGCTGCCGGGGGGAACCTCGGCCGCAGCAGCAGTGAGATCGTCGTAGCTCTGGTCCGGCGCCAACGTCTCGCGCCACCAGCCCAGTGAAAGTCCAGCGGCCTGCGTCACGCCCATCACGTGCCAACGTCCAGGGACCGCGTGGCAAAACGTGTGCAGACGCCCCAGCGGATCCAGGGTTGGAGCAGCGGTCGCTGCGAAAACCACGCCCGAAGTCCCGATCGTCGCCGAGACCGAACCCGGCTCGAGAATCCCCATGCCCACAGCGCCCGCACCCTGGTCGCCTGCTCCGGCAGCGACTGGCGTTCCCGGCTTCAAACCCGTGAGCGCAGCCGCCTCGTCGCTGATCTTCGCGCAGATTTCCGGCGACTCGAACAGCTTCGGCAGCCAGCACTCCGGAATCCCGGCGACCTTTGCCACCTCCTTCGACCAGCGGCGATGCGCCACATCCAGCAGAAGCGTGCCGGATGCTTCCTGCACATCCATCGCATACGTGCCGGTGAGCCGGTAGCGGACGTAATCCTTGGGACAGAGAATGTGCGCGATGCGCGCGAAGATCTCCGGCTCATGCTCCTTGACCCAGAGCAGCTTGGTCAGGGTGAAGTTGGGCAGCGCGGGATTGGCGGTCAGCTCGATCAGCTTCCTGCGGCCAATCTCACCTCCGCCGAACTGATCGTGCAGCCACACGCATTGCGGTTCGGTGCGCGTATCGCACCAGATCAGCGACGGCCGCAGCACCTTCCCGTCTTTGTCGAGCATGACCGCGCCGTGCATCTGCCCGGTGAGGGCGGCAGCGTCCACATGCACGCCTGGCATCGCTGCCAGCACCTCGCGAATCGCCTGCTGCGCCGCTCGCCACCAGTCTTCGGGATCCTGCTCCGCCCATCCCGGATGCGGCGTGCGAAACGGTGCGTGCTCGCTCGATGCGGAGGCGACCAGTTGGCCCTTCTCATCCACCAGAACGGCGCGTGTGCCGCCCGTGCCAATATCCATTCCCAAAAACACGTGCTTATCTCCTGGCTTGATTACTGCACTCGGGAGCCCCCAACACTCTAACAAATACCGCCCTGTTTCATACTTGCCCAGCGCCGGAGGTTCAGAGCTGCCCGGTCTTCTGTACCATGTCCTTCTGTACCGTGTCCTTCTGTACCATGGCTGGTTGCACCTCGCAGTCGCCGCGCACCTCAATCCTTTCTTCGGAGCCGTACCCAATGTTCACTCTTCGCCGCACTCTGGCCCTGCTCCTCCTGATTCCCATCTTCGTGATCGACGCGGCCGCTCAGCCTCCCGGGGCGTCTTCGACCCTCGCCGCTCGACGCGCACAGCTGCGCGACGCCCTGGAGCAGGAATGGCAGTACACATTGCGCACGAATCCGGAACTGGCCACGGGAATCGGCGATCCTCGCTACAACGATCAGTGGAGCGATTACTCCGCCGCGGGACAGGCGCGGCAAACCGAACACGCGCGCGCGGAGATTCGCGTATTCGAGACCATCGATACGGCTGGTTTTCCCGAGCAGGAAGTCCTCGACAAGACGCTGATGCTGCGCCAGCTGCGCGAATCGGTGGAGGGGGCGCGATTCAAGGACTGGGAGATGCCCGTTGACCAGATGAACGGCATCCAGCTGGGCATTCCCAGCCTGATGACGCAAATGCCGCTGAAGGCCGTGAAGGACTACCAGAACTACATAGCGCGCCTGCACGGCATCCCGCACGTGCTCGACCAAGTCACCGCGGACATGCGCCTCGGCATGGCGGATCGCCTGATGCCGCCACGCTATCTTCTCGACAAGGTTGCCGTGCAGTCGGAGGACATTGCGACCAAGCCGCTGACCACCAGCCCGTTCGCAGAACCGCTGCAGAAATTCCCTGCGTCCATAAGCCAGGCGGATAAGGGGCGGCTCACCATCGCCATCCAGGGTGCTATTCACAACGAAGTCGAACCGGCCTACGCGAAGTTCGCGGCGTTCGTGAAGAACGACTACGCCCCGCAGGGCCGCACCGATCCCGGCGTCTGGGCGCTGCCCGATGGCGCTGCCCGGTATCGCTTCGCGGTTCGCGAGCAGACGACGACCGAGCTGACTCCAGAGCAAATTCACGCGATGGGCGTGAAGCAGGTGGCGGAGATTGAAGCCGACATGCTGAAGCTGGCGCAGTCGCTCGGCTATCACGACCTGAAGAGCTTTAACGACCACATCCGCCAGGATCCTTCGCACTACGGCAAGTCGGGACAGCAAATCTTCGACCTCTACAAGCATTACGCCGAGCAGATGGAAGGCAAGCTGCCGCTGCTCTTCGGGCATCTGCCGAAGACGAAGCTCGAAGTGATTCCCATGGAAGCATTCCGCGCGCCCTCGGCTCCGCCTGCCGACTATTCGCCCGGCGCAGCCGACGGCAGCCGCCCCGGCTATATCAACGTGAACGAGTACGACCCCACGCACCGCCTGCTGCTGAACGTCGAGGCCATCGCGTATCACGAGGGCGTTCCCGGGCATCATCTGCAGTTCTCGGTCGCGCAGGAGCTGACAGACATACCGGAGTTCCGGAAGTTCTCCGGTTACAACGCGTACTCGGAGGGATGGGCGTTCTATAGCGAGCGGCTGGGCAAGGAGGTCGGCTTTTATCAGGATCCTTACAGCGAGTATGGGCGGCTTGAAAATGAGATGTGGCGCTCGGTGCGTCTGGTGGTCGACACGGGCGTGCACAGCCAGCACTGGACGCGCCAGCAGATGGTCGACTATTTCCACGACCACACGGCGATGGACGACACGAACATTGCGAGCGAGGTGGATCGGTACATCGCGTGGCCGGGGCAGGCGCTGGCCTACAAGATGGGCCAGATGAAGATTCTCGAGCTGCGCGAGAGGGCAAAGCGAGAACTGGGGCCCAAGTTCGATATCCGCACGTTCCACGATGCGGTGCTCGCCGGGGGTCCGCTCCCGCTCGACGTTCTCGATCAGCAGATCACAGCGTGGATTGCGAAGCAGAAGCGGGGGCAGTAAGAGAGCGGAGCCATTTTGTAACAAAAATAGCGGCGGAGCAGTTTGTGCTCCGCCGCCTTTTGTCCAGCGAGCCGCCTGGGGAAGGCTACTTGTTATCGCGTCCGCTGCCATGTGACGATCCGCCGCGGGGTGCGCTGGCGCCGGAACTATGCGCTGCGGTACTGTGCGCGGCTACCGTGTGGGCTTTAGCCGGCGATGCACGCGCTGCGGTAGTATGTGTTGCGGCAGGGCGAGCCTTGGCCGCCGATATGCCGCCACGCGGTGCTGCCGCATGGGAACTGGCTGCGGAAGGCTTGGCGTGCGACGAGGCCGCGCTCCTGCTGTCGCCGCGTGCTCCCGATCTGTCGCTCGCACCTCCGCGAGCGGCTACGGAACCACCTCCGCCGGTGTAGGTTCCTCCGCCGCTGCGGCTGAACCGATGGGAGCCCCATCCGTGGGCATAGCCCCAGCCCGCCCATGGGCCCATGCCCAGGAAGATGCCGTTGTAGAAATAGCCCGGTCCGTAAAAGCCAACCGGAGCACAGGCGTACGGCGCATAGTCGTAATAGCCATAGGAACAAACGGGGGGAACACCGATGTCAATGACCACTTGGGCCCTGGCCGCTGGCGCGATCGCCAGGGTTCCGAGCAACGCTGAAGCTGAAAGCAGGATTCCAAATCCGCGCATGTGTGACCCCCTTAGGTGTCTGCGTTTTCCTGGAAAGAAGGTGGGACGCTGCGTCGCCGCAAGGAACGATCGGGCAACAGCAGCCACCATAAGGGTTTCAGGTATGTTTATGAGACTCCCTGATGCCGCCGGGCTCTCATCTATCTACCCCTACATATCCACGATAGCGCTCAGGATCGTACCTGTCTGAGCAATAGGGGACACGTTTCGCGGAGTTGCCAAACGCGCTCAGCGTTTACTGGCGTGTTCTCCTGGAGGCTCGGGGCGCAGAGCCCGTAGACACACGTTTTCGCTTGAGCCCGCCGAACTCAATAACGGCTGCCTGCGTCTGCAATGCGCGACGCACCATGTACGCCGACCGCGTCAACCGGGCGGCGCGGGCGAGGCTGTCAATCTCCGCAATTTCGCTTTCGCGGGCCGTGATATTGATGCGCACCGTCTTTTCCGGCTCTTTCGCCTCCACCAGAAAGGCAACTGCGTCCTTCAATGCCGGATCGTTCCGCAGATCATCCAGGGTGGAGGGACGCGGAATGGGTTCGCCATCCTCCTGCATCCCTGCAATATGCAGCGAAATAGCTTCCACTGCCATACGCCGCGCCTCTTCCAGACTGGCTCCCGCTGTGATACATCCGGGGAAATCCGGGAAACTGACACCGTAGTCTGAATGCTTGTCTTTGTGCAGATAGGCGATATATTCCATTCTTCCTCCTCAGCGGAGCCTGATGCCAGCTTGCTTTTCGATGCTCCGCAGTGTGCCCAACGGCACGTCTTTGCGGGGTGCCGGCACGGTTACACGTCCCGGTTTCCCCGGATGCTTAAACTGCTTATGGCTCCCGACATGCGCAACTTCAAACCAGCCGTCCCGCTCCAGTCTGCGGATGATTTCCCGGCTGTCCATAGTTCCTGGGCTTCCTCAATCAATTATTATACACACTGCATACACACTAAGAAAATGCATCTCTTCCCGCATGGCTATCCACATTGTCCATGCCGATTTCAAACGGTAGTTTGTTTAGCTGCGCCAGATGTGATGGGATGAGGACGGCACTCGGAGCGTCCCACTTGCGCGTATCGCTCTTCATCACCTGTTATAACGACACACTCTTCCCTGCGACCGGCCAGGCGGTGGTGCGGCTGCTGGAGCGCCTTGGCCATACCATCGATTTCCCTCTGGAGCAGACCTGCTGCGGGCAGATGCACTACAACACTGGCTACCAACAGGAGTCGATGCCGCTGATGCGCCGCTTCGTTGAGATTTTTAGTGATGCCGAAGCCGTGTGCATCCCCTCCTCGTCCTGCGTGGCGATGATCCGCGATCATTATCCGAAGATGGCAGCAGAACAAGGTGACCCAGGACTCGCCCGCGCTGTCGACGAGCTGTTAGCCCGTGTCTACGAACTAACCGAATTGCTGGTTCATCGCTTCGGCCTCGAAGACGTTGGCGCGTATTACCCGCATCGGGTCACCTACCATCCCAGCTGCCATTCTCAGCGCAGCCTGCATCTGGGCGATTTGCCACTGCGGCTGTTACGGAAGGTGCGCGGCATCGATCTGGTCGATCTGCCAAATTCCGATCGCTGCTGCGGCTTCGGCGGTACGTTTGCCATCAAAATGGGCGATCTCTCCGCAGCCATGCTGGCCGAGAAAATGAAGGACGTGGAGAATACCGGCGCCGAAGTCGTTACCGCCGTTGATACTTCCTGCCTCATGCATATCTTCGGCGGGCTGCACCGGCAACGGGCAGGCGTGCGCATGGCGCACATCGCCGAGGTTCTGGCGCCAACGGAAAAGGACAGCGATGGGGCCCTCGCATGACGATCCGCGTCGGCGACTCAGCGAACGCAAAGTCGTTCCAGAAGGCCGCGTTGCCGCTGCTCGAAGATGCGCAGCTCAGGAAGAACGTCCGCCACGCGACGGATGTGATCCAGCGCAAGCGCGGAATTGTCGTGGGTGAGACGCCGGACTGGCAGGAACTGCGAACCGCGGCGAGCGCGATCAAGGCGCACACCATGGGCCTTCTCGACCACTACCTGATGCTGTTCGAGAAGGCCTGCACGGCGGCTGGAGGTCACGTTCACTGGGCCGCCGATGCCGACGATGCGAATCGCATCATCGTCGGATTAGTGAAGCAGTATGGCGGCAATGAGGTCATCAAGATCAAGACGATGACCTCGGAAGAGATCGGCCTGAACGAGGCGCTCGAGCATGAAGGCATCCGCGCACACGAGACTGACTTGGCCGAGGTGATTATTCAGCTGGGCGGCGACACGTCCTCGCACATCGTCGCCCCCGCGCTCCACAAGAACCGCAGCCAGGTACGGGAGATTTTCCGCGAGCGTATGAATCTTCCCAACCTGAGCGATGACCCGGAGGAATTGACGGCAGCGGCCCGCCATTATCTGCGGCAGAAGTTCCTGACCGTCAAAATCGGCGTTTGCGGCGCGAATTTCCTCGTCGCCGATACCGGCGGCGTCTCGATCGTGGAGTCGGAAGGTAACGGGCGCATGTGCCTCACACTGCCCGAGGTGCTCATTTCAATTGCCGGGATTGAGAAAATCATTCCCGCGTTTCAGGATCTGGAGGTTTTCCTTCAGCTACTGCCTCGTTCAGCTACGGGCGAGCGCATGAATCCCTACAACTCCCTGTGGACTGGCGTCCGTGCCGGCGACGGGCCGAAGCATTTTCACGTCGTGCTGCTCGACAACGGACGCACCGGCGTGCTCGCGGACCCGGAAGCGCGCCAGACGCTGCACTGTATCCGCTGCGGCGCGTGCCTCAACACCTGCCCTGTCTACCGTCAGACCGGTGGCCACGCATATGGGTCGAGCTACTCCGGGCCCATCGGCGCCATAGTGACCCCGCAGCTGCTGGACATGCGCTACGGACAATCGCTGCCCTACGCATCTTCGCTGTGCGGCGCGTGCTATGAGGTCTGTCCGGTCAAAATCAATATCCCCGAAGTGCTGATCCACCTCCGCGGTCGCGTAGTGCGCGAGCAGAAGAGCGCGCTCGACCTCGAGGTGCTGGCGATGAAGGCCGCGGCGGCGATCTTCACCAGCCGCGCGCGCTTCGAGGCGGCGCAACGGCTGGGGCGCATCGGACAATGGCCGCTGGTGTCGCACGGCTGGATGCGCAACCTTCCCGGCATGCTGGGCAACTGGACGCGCGTCCGCGACCTGCGCGCGCTCCCCAAACAGACCTTCCGCGAATGGTGGAAGACGCGCGCAAAAACTAATCCACCGGCAAGCTATTCGACTCCGTTGCGTGCCGCGCGCAAACTGGCTCAGGATGATGACCCCAATGCCTGACGACCGCACCGCCATCCTCGACCGTATCCGCGCGAGCCTGAGCGGCGACCCGAGCGCGGCGACCGACTCCGCCGCCGATTACACGGCCATCCGGCGCTCCTACATCCGCGCCGGCTCGCTCGATCCCCAAGCGCGACTCGATCTCTTCCTCGAACGCCTGCGCGATTACGACACCCATGTCGTCGAGACGAGCGCCACTTCCCTGCCCGCGACCATCGCTGCGGTTCTTCGCGAACACAACCAGAAGAAGGTCATCGCCGCTCACGGCCTGCCGCCCGAGATCCTTCCTCGCGACTTTGCCGTCATTCCTGAACACGCCGCTGNNACTGAACGCCTGCGACGGCATCGTCACCGCCTGCGCCGTTGCCATCGCGTTCACAGGGACCATCGTTCTGACCCACGGCCCCGGCGAGGGCGCGCGCCGGCTGACGTTGCTGCCCGACCGGCATCTCTGCGTGGTCCGCGCGGATCAGGTCGTCGAGACGGTCCCCGAAGCCTTCGATCGGCTGGCCCCGTTCGCCACCCGCCCTTTGACTTTCGTTTCCGGCCCGTCCGCCACGGCCGACATCGAGATGACCCGC
>PMSS01000114.1 GCA_003167515.1 Acidobacterium sp.
CAACCGGCGGAGCATCGGGCAACCCTGTCATCTTCAGCATCGTCTCGGGTCCGGGCACGCTGAGTGGGGCCGATAACGCCACGCTGACGGCAACCGGCGCGGGCACCATCGCGATCGCGGCCAACCAGGCCGGCAATGCGAGCTACTCCGCGGCGACCCAGGTCACTGCGAGCATCGTGGTCAACAAGGCCTCTCTGACGGTAACGGTGAACCCAGTAATCAGCGTTTACGGCGTAGCCTTCCCCACCTTCACCGGCACGGTAACCGGTGTCGTAAGCGGCGACGGCATCACGGCAACGTATAGCACCACGGCAACGCCAACCTCGGCCGTCGGCGGCACGTACTCAATCGTTGCGACACTGGTCGATCCCAACTCAAGGCTGGGCAACTATTCGGTGACCAACACACCCGCAGCGCTCACGATCACCAGGGGACCCGCCCTGGTTGGGCTCGTATCGAGCGCGAATCCAGTCTTCGTGCTGAATCCGGTTATGTTGACTGCGACCATCACCGGCGCGACGGTGCCAACCGGTTCCGTGAACTTCCTTGATGGCGCCACGCCGCTGGGTACGGCTGCGGTCGCAAATGGCATGGCCACGCTAGCTGTAACAACCCTGGCCGTTGGGACGCACTCCATCGCGGCAGTCTACAGCGGCGACACGAACTTTGCCGCGGCCACCAGCGCCACGCTTATCAATGAAGTGGTGCAGGACTTCAGCCTGGCTATCTCGGCCTCCGGCGGCAACGGCTCGGTCACTGCGCTGCCGGGAGGCACGGCGGCCTACAACTTTACTGTAAGCCCGGTGAATGGGACCACGTTCCCTGCGACCATAACTCTGTCGGCAAGTGGTCTGCCTTCGGGCGCCATGTATGTCTTCTCGCCGGCCTCGCTAGTAGCAGGTTCAGGTTCGACCAACGTGACACTGACCGTGCAACTGCCTCCATCGACCTTCGCGGCGGAGTCTGCCGAAAAGCATGACTCCAATCCCGCGCGCAGGCTGGCGCCGTTCGCTTTGGCCCTGTTGCTGCTGCCATTCGCGGGTCGCATGCGCAAGGTTGGCATGCGGATGAGCTGGTACGTCATTCTCCTGATGGCGGTGGGATTCTCCGCAATGGCAGGCCTCACTGGCTGTGGCACCAACGGCAGCGGCTATTTTGCTCAGTCCCCGCAGACCTACACAGTGACGGTGACCGGAACGTCGGGCCTGCTGTCGCACTCCACCAGCGTCACACTGACGGTTAAGTAACCGGACATATCGGGGAGCCTGAGATGCAGCGCGAAGTGCGGAGCACAATGAAGAAGATCGGCAAGCATGCAACATTGATGACGGTCGCGGTGCTGGTCGCGGGCCTGAATGCGACAGCGCACGCGCAGCAGAATACCACGGGGAAAATCCACTTTCGCCTGGACGAAGTGGCGGCGACCTACGACATCGAGCGCGCGAAGATCGCCACATCATCCTGCGACTGTTTCTGGCTACAGGGTGGCAGCGGCGAAGTTGCGGTTCAGTTCTATCCGGCCTGGAGCCTGGTTGGCAGCTTCGCCGGTTCGCATGCATCGAACATCCAGCCGGGACTGGACGTGAGTCGTCTGACGTGGCTGGTCGGGCCGCGCTTCAGCTATAACAGCTCGCGATTCACGGGAAAGCTCACTAACAGGCACAGATCGCATCTTTTCGGCGAGTTCCTGGCCGGCGGCACGCACGGCTTCGACAGCGTCTTCCCTGCCAGCGGCGGAGTGACGTCATCCGCCAGCTCTTACGCGCTCGAGGCAGGTGGCGGGCTCGAAATCGCGCTGGCCGGCGGTTTCGGCCTGCGCGCCGTCGAGATCGACTATGTCCGCACCGCCCTGCCCAACTCCGCCACCAACACCCAAAACGACCTCCGCGTGGCTTTCGGACTGGCTTATAGTTTCAAGGATTCCAGAAGGTAATTCGCCGCTCGCCAGCCCCAATTGCGAACCTCTTCTATGGAGTGCACTCTCAGCTCGGCAAGCTCCGGCCGCTTTTTCGGTGCTGGCCTGGGCCTGATAGTCGGCGAGATTCTTTACGGCCGCGGTGGGTGAAACGGCTACGCAGTGATTGCGGTGTCGAACTTTGTGTAATTGTCGAGATAGTCTTTGGTGATCAGATAACACTCGCAAGAGGCCTTCGTGAGTCCAGGGACGTCGAGAATGCGGATTTCTCCGCGGGCATAATCGATAAGTCCTTTTTGCTTGAGAATCCCGGCTGTCGTAGAAACAGTGGGACGGCGAACCCCAAGCATGTCTGCGAGAAATTCGTGCGAAATCCTGAACGTGTCGATGTGCGCGCGGTCCGCACAGAGGAGCAGCCAGCGGGCGAGCCGCTGTTCGAAGTTGTGTTTCGCATTGCATCCAGCGGATTGCGTTGCCTGAACGAGTTGCGCCTGAACATAGCGCAGAGCAAGAGACTGAAAGTCGCCGCCAAGGCGAAACTCTCTTCTCGCGTCCTCCACGTGGCAGTTATAGCCATGGCCAGCAATCTGGGTGTAGACGCGATTCAGACTCTTTAACGTTCCCATGAGAGCTGAGACGCCGATGACCGACTCATAACCGAACATCCCGACCTCGACCTGAGACCCATCCTTGAACGTTGTCGTCATCGACGCCATCCCCTCTTCGAGAAAATAGAGGTGATCGATCGGGTCGCCAGGGCTTTCGATTTCGTGCTTCAGCTCGAATTGGACCGGCTTCAAACGAAGGCGCTCAATTATGTCCCTGTCCAGAGCCTTCAAAAGAGTGTTCTTGAAGCCGCTCGTGCGCAAAGAATCCTCACTTTCAGGAAAACCCTACCACAATTATTATGCGCAAGGCTCACGATGCCAGACAAAGTTCGGGTTGTGTCAGGAACCGTACAAAGACCGCCGGACCAGGCGAGTAGGGTCAATTCAGCAGCTCCGTCAATCTTCTCTTTCGAGGTGAGAAGTATGACCTTTGACCTCGCAGACTTTCTGGCGACGGCAGGAGTGGGGCGAAGAATCGTCCATTTGATGCCCAAGCAAGCATTCTTTTCGCAGGGAAGTTTGGCTGACTCCATATTCTATCTGCAGACGGGCCGCGCAAAGCTCACCGTCTTTTCGCATGACGGGAGGGAGGCCACCATCGCGCTTCTTGCCGCCGGGGAATTCGTTGGAGAGGAGTCGCTGGCGAGTGTGGGTAGGCTGCATATGGCCACAGCCAGCGCCATTACTGCTTGTACAGCGCTCAGGATAGAGAGGGGAGAGATGATCCGCGTGATGCACGAGCAGCATTCCCTCTCCGAAATGTACTTGAAATTCCTGCTGGTCCGGAGCATGCGAACCCAAGCCGATCTTGTCGACCAGCTGTTCAACTCAAGCGAAAGGCGTTTGGCGAGGATTCTCCTGATCTTGTCCGAATTTGGAGAGCCGGGAGCACGGGAACACTGGGTTCCTCACATCACCCAGGAAACTCTGGCAGAGATGATCGGCACCACTCGGTCCCGCGTCAGCTTCTTCATGAATCGCTTTAGAAGGCTCGGCCTTATCGAATACAACGGCCGCATCCGGGTCCATAAGTCGCTGCTGAACGTAGTCCTGCTCGACCGATTCGCCGAGCGTGCCCCCGAGAGACCTCCTGGCTCGGCCGATACACGTATTCGATCAAAAGCGGCCAACTGGGAACGGTGAGTGTGGTACGTGGCCGCAGTCCCACATTGACCTCAGTCGTTGCCAGGGCAGCCTTGGCCTTTGGTGACTCCGGCTGCGCTTCTCACAGGGTTCAGCGCGGATTGCGGTCTATTCGTCAGTGACTAAGTGGTAATCTCCGATCGCCGGTGATTCGACCAGAACCCCGATGAGTTCTCTCAGGTTGTGTACGAGTGCACTGAGCACTTCAGGACGCGTCAAAGGGGAATGGCGTTGAATGGCGCTCGAACCCTATCGCGGTGCGTCGCTAATGTAAGGACTGGACACAACCACGTCGCTTGCGGCCAAGGCGCAGCGAAGCTCCTGGATGTACTCACTCAATAGCTCCGGCGCGCTTTGGATACCTGCAATGGCGAAGCCCACACTCCTGGAAGAGCGGAATCGACTAGCCTCATTGGCGGACCTCAGCGCTTATTCCCGATTCCTGGCTGCTGTGACGGCTCTTCCTCGGGGTCGGATCGGTCTGAATGGACGGGAATTCCACTGATAAGGCCTTGATAATTTATGAGGCGTTTGCCGAGAATCACCACGCCCCTGGACGTGATCTCATACTCGCGAATATCCTTGGCGTGNNAGTAGGTACTGAACGGAAATTCCGTGAAGGACTCATCCACCTCAACGGTGCTTAGGATCGTCACCCCGATTCCCGTCAAGGCGAAGATCATCCGATAGAGTGATTCGCGAAAGTCAGCGCGGAAGCCGGGCGACAGAGCCATCTCAAAGCCCGCGAGCGAATCGATCACCAGGCGCTNNTTTCCGTCTTTCTGCGGCGTTTCCAGATCCAAACCTAAACTGGTGGCCCGCTCCGCGTAGGCTTGCGGGCGTTCTTCAAAAACCGCCACGATCCCCGGCTCCCCATGGCGTATGCCTTCGGCAATGAATTGGGTTGCCAGGACCGATTTCCCGGTTCCGGAAGACCCTGCTACGAGGACACTATCGCCTTCGCGAACGCCTCCACCCAGCATCGTATCCAACTCCGGAATTCCGAAGGAAAGGCGCCGATGGCTGGGTGGATCTTTCAGGTGTCCGGTCAGCCCAAACGTACGGGAGAAGGCTTGCACCCCGGCATCGGTTATGCGGAATGTGTGCAGCCCTGGCACGGAATTCTGACCACGCAGTTTTATGACCTGCAACTTCCTAACGATGGAATTTCGCTCCGCCGTTTGGCGCAGCCACACCAGGCCATCGGCGACGGTAAAGATGGGATTGTCGCGTAACTCGTCCTCGGCATATTCACCGATCAAGAAAGTTGTGGCTTGCCAGCTGGCCAGAAACAAGGCTAACCGTTGAATGAAGGATTGCAGGTCCATGTCACTTTGCGGCTTCCGAACCATGGTGCGGAAGGAGTCCACAACCACGACGGCGGGGTTGGCCTTTTCAACTTCTTTGGTGATCTGCTCCAAGACCGCGCCCAGGTCATTCTCCAACACTACCTGGCTCAGGTTGATAAAGCGGATGGAGCCGGGCAGCTTGGCCGGTTCGAAGAATGTGTACTGTTGCTGGTAGCGCAGCATTTTTACCGCGGATTCGCCCAGGACGGTGAAGTAGAGAGCAGGACGCTCCGGCGTGGCATTGGCAAACACAAACTGATGCGCCAGCGTGGTCTTACCGCTTCCAGGGGCGCCCGCTATGATGTTGAACGAATATTCGGGGAGGCCTCCGCCTACAATTTCATCGAGGCCCGGAACTCCGGTCGGTAGTTGGTTTATCGCTACTTTGTCTTGAGTGCTCACGCTCTTCTCCGGTGTGCCGAATTGCGATCGTCAAAGGCTGCACCCGGCCACGCATTGCGCAGCAGGCTTAGTGTTAAGGCTTCGCCAAGGAGGATAAGGAGCAGGCCGAGCAACCGGGCAATAAGAATGGTTCCTCCCTCGCCAGGCGGATACTCGCCTGCCCGATCCCTGTCATTGTAGATTTGATGGTCAAACTCGCCAAGGCCCTGTAAAGATCCATCCGCAGTGACCCGCGCCGCGCTAAGACCGGGGGCGTCCGGTCTGGCCAGCGCCAAAGCACGAGAGGCGAGCGACTGAAAGCCTGTAACTCCCACAAATTCACCAAGACTCTGGCGCAGCCTCTCATAAACGCGAAGAGTCGCAGATTCGATCGACTCAGGGGACTCGGCCGCCATGGCTTCGTATTCAAGAAGTCGCCGGGCCAAATCTCGCGTCTTTGGGTGAATCTCCATTTTCAATCCTGCATTGTTTCGCGCTTAAGACTCCGATAACCATTACCTGCGTCGTGGGAGTATCAGGGCAACGACGACTGTCTTTTCCTAAGCGACCCCGCCAGTTGCGGTGTTCAACGTCCAGAGCCGCTTTGGATATAGCGCTGGCGGAACTCAATTCATGTAGAGATTCGTTTGTAGGTTAGGTGCCTCATCTTGCGGGCCGCCAGCCTTGCTGCGGATGAGTGTGAAAACGTCTAAGACCGTTGCGATACTGCGAATATTTCCCGCAACACTCACGAGTCCATCTTCCATGCCGGGATGCCTGTCCGCCAGGGTTTCAATACGTTCGCTCACACTCCTCAGTCGATCAATTTCCACCAGAAGTTCTTCGAAAGCCGCAGCCATCGCTGGTCCATCGGCCGCAGAGTCTGTCGTGTCCGATGCGGTCGCAGCAGACTCTGTGATGTCGTCAACCTGAAGGCGTAAGTCTTCTATCAAACGCAGCGTCGTTGCCTCGCCAAGGAAGGTGAGAAACAGCCCGAGTAGCTGCGCAATCAGAATGATTCCGACCTCGCCATCCTCGTCCGCATCCGCCCGGGATTCAACTTCGCCGAGACCGCGCAAGCCTCCATTCCCTGTTACCTGCACGGCGCTGAGTCGGGGAGATTCCGATTTGGCCAGAGCCAAGGCACGAGAAGCGAGCGTCTGAAAGCCGTCAACTCCCACGGATGCGCCGAGTTGCCGGCGCAGCCTCTCGTAGACGCGCACAGTGGAAGGTTGGGTTTGCAGGGAGGTCGTACTTGCATCGGCCTCTCGAGCAACGAGGCTGCGTGCCAAATCACGCGTCTTTTGTGGAGGAGGCATCGGATCGATCCGTTCTTCCTTACACTCTACTCTTCGCCTTGATGGTGGAACATCTGCTGCGATGATACCCTGGTCGCGACTGCGACGAGTGTCCAGCCTCGATTTGGCGTCATGCGATCCAAAGTACTTGAAATGTCACTAGCAAAGATGAGCAAACCTGGACAGATTGCCCGCCGCCGGAGGAATCCCATGGTGAATTTCGCTTTTAGTGTGTAACCGAATAGGGTGCAACGGATGCTTAGTCGAACCGAGAAGATCCGGCATCCCTGCGCGACGCCCGGAGCAGATGATTGGTCGCTCTTTGCGCAGTTTTAGGGTCGCCTATTCGGGTTCGAGCGGGCCGCGAAAAATACTGAGCGGGCGCACCACCGCCGCGGGGCTTGCTGCTGCTGCACAGGATTTTGGTCGGGATGACGACATTACCGTGCTCACGGTGGCACTTTTGGCTGCGGCTGCATAAGCTGCGCACGACGGTCAAATTCGGCGATCAGTGATCGTGATCGAAAAACCCACACCCTCCACCCCATCAACCGCACGCGTTTGCCGGGAGCCTACGGCATAGATGGAACAAATTTTCGCCATTACGCTGGTTTTTTGCCCGCGGAGCGGCCTTCTATTCAACGCTCTTGTGAAGCCGGAGCCGCGCGGATTCCTTCGCTGTTATTGCCGCTGTTCTGTCTCATCTCCCACAATGGAGTCATTAGTCACCAAATAGTGCCATTACCACAGTGTGTGAGCTAATATTATCCAGCTTGATCCGTGGGGCCTAATATGACGGACAGATCAGAATAGAGTGGATTACTGTGGTGCATGATCGCCACGCATGGTGTGGCAGTCGGGTCGTGCTGACCAAGTGCCGGCGAGACATCTCAGGAGCTTGCCTATGAGCGAGCGAGCATAGATCATTTAGCCGTAACGAAGTCTAATGTATTAGAGGAGTGACTATGGCAGATGATGATCTGCCGTTGGCTGGAACATTGGCTGACTGAAGGCGCGGCAGGAGTTGTGGGATCAAATTCTAACTTGAGAGGCTCATGACCGTTAAGTATATAGATTGCACTGAGATCCCTCAGCCAGATAGCGGCAGACGCGACGCGATCGCTTAAGCAAACCCCAGACGAGCCTGCATCGCGCGCGCAAAGCGTTTTGCGGTTCGCCGCTAAGGAATCGCCGTCAAGGCCCCAAAAGTCATCGCCGTATACGCCCGGGATTCGAAGACTGAGCGGGTACCTTCACTTACTTCGCTCCGGCGAAGATCGCAATCTGAAGGAGGCAACTCAAATGGCCGAGCCGAAGGTGCTGGAATTTGACAACGTCGTCTTTCTGGCGAGCGCCGGACGAGGGCGAAGAATTGTCCATATACGGCCACGGCTGCCTTTCTTTTCCCAGGGAGGAGACGCCGAGGCCATCTTCTATCTTCAGAAGGGTCGGGCTAAACTCACGATTGTCTCAACGAACGGCAAAGAAGCCACCATCATGCTTCTCTCCCCCGGCGACTTCCTGGGAGAGGAGTCCCTGGCCGCGGAAGCCGGGATTCGGACGGCGACAGCCACCGCCATTACGAGCTGCACCGCGCTCCGGATCGAACGAGCGGAAATGATTCGCGTGGTGCACGAAGAACACAATTTCTCCGACATGTTCCTGTCGTTTGTGCTCACCCGCGGTATGCGCACTCAGGCGGATCTCGTCGACCAGCTCTTCAACTCCAG
>PMSS01000070.1 GCA_003167515.1 Acidobacterium sp.
CGATGGATACGACCTGACGGGCACGCGGATCTGGTTTCGGTTTGAGGCGTGGGTCAACGGGCCTCTGCCGCAGATTGTGTACTTCAATGGGCGCCGCGTGGCGATGGGCGACGATCTGGAGCCGATCGTGCTGTTCGATCGTGCGCGGCCGGGCGATCGGGTGCTGATTGCTGTAAAGCTGATGGCCACGGTGGATCAGAAGCATTTCAGCGCAAGCCCGATGAGCATTTCGTTCGCAACAGAGCGGCCCAGCCCGCAGGATGTTGGCGAGGAGTTTTTGTCGGCGGCGGTGCTGATACCGAGCCTGTCGAAGGATGTTGGGGCGGATCAGGCAACACTGGGGAAAGCAATTGGGCAGGTCGATCTGAAGGCCCTGGACAATGCGGACCAGATGCAGTTCGACTCGTCGCTGCGCGATGCGGAGACGACGCTTGAAGCGTTGAAGCCGATGATGGATCAGGCTACCCTGCATCTGACGGGCAACTCGCACATCGACGCGGCGTGGCTGTGGCCGTGGACGGANNACCTACACGCAGTCCGCCGCGGCTTACAACGACTGGATGGCGCGGGATTATCCGGAGATCGACGCGCAGATCAAGAAGCGCATTCAGGAAGGACGCTGGGAGGTGGTCGGCGGGATGTGGGTAGAGCCGGATCTGAACATGCCCGATGGCGAATCGACGGCGCGGTCACTGCTGATCGGGAAGCGGTGGTACCAGCAACACTACGGCGTGGATGTGCGGATCGGCTGGAATCCGGATTCGTTTGGTTATAACTGGCAGCTACCACAGATCTACAAGAAGTCGGGCGTCGATTACTTCGTCACGCAGAAGATGACGTGGAACGATACGAACCAGCTGCCGTTCAAACTTTTCTGGTGGGAATCGCCGGACGGCAGCAAGGTGCTGACGTATTTCCCGCACGATTACGCGAATACGAATCTGAATCCGGTTCGGCTGTCGGTGGATCTGGCGCAGGCGCGCCACTATGCGACGGGAATGACAGACATGCTGGACCTGTTCGGCGTGGGCGATCACGGGGGCGGTCCGACACGCGCCATGCTGGACGAAGGCCTGCACTGGATGCAGCCCAACAAAATTGTGCCGAAGATGGAATTCGGGACCGCTCAGCCGTGGTTCTCAACGGTAGAGAAGGAGCTCGCGCCGCAATCGCCGGAGTGGGACTACCGCAGTATCGCGCAGGGGTACCATGAGCCGCCGCCGGTAGAGGGAAAGATTGACATCCCCACGTGGAAGAGCGAGATGTACTTCGAGTACCACCGCGGCGTCTTCACCACGCAGGCGAATCACAAGCGCAACATGCGGGAAAGCTCGGAGTGGGCGCTGAATGCGGAAAAGTATGCGTCCCTCGCGTGGCTGGACGGGAATGCGTATCCCGGCGATGAGCTGACCGAGGACTGGAAGAAAATCACCTTCAATCAGTTTCACGATTTGGCGGCGGGCTCGGGCATTGGGGTGATTTACCAGGACGCGCAAAAGGATTACGACGCAGTGCGCTGGTCGACGAACGAAATCTCGTCGAAGGCGCTGAAGACGGTGGCTGCGCACGTCGATACGCGTGTTGCGCAGGGCGTGCCGGTGCTGGTGTTCAACCCGCTGGGGTGGGCGCGAGGCGGAAATGTAACAGTCGATGTACAAATGCCTGCGTCGACGGCGGATGTTTCGGTGCTGGACGGCCACGGGGTGGTGTTGCGGTCGGAGGTGTTGTCAAAGGACGCGGCGACGAGCACCTTTCATTTGCTGGTTGAAGCGCGGGATGTCCCATCAATGGGGTACGAGTTGCTGCGGGTGGTGCCCGGCAAGCGGTCGTTCGCCAGCGATCTGAAGGTGACGGGGACAACGCTGGAGAATGCAGCACTGCGGGTGATGGTCGATCCAAAGACCGGGTGCATTACCAGCCTCGTGGACAAGAAGACCGGATTTGAGACGCTGGCTAAGGGGGCTTGCGGGAACGAGCTTGAGGCGTTTAAGGACACGCCGAAGGATTACGATGCGTGGAACATCGATCCGGGGACCCTGGATCAGCCGCCGACGCGCATCATCGACGCCGATTCGGTGGAGGTGGTGGAGCACGGGCCGATGCGAGCATCGATCCGAGTGACGCGGCACTGGCAGAGTTCAAAATTCGTGCAGGAGATCGTGCTCGACGCGGGGTCTGACCAGGCAGAGGTGGTGAACGACATCGACTGGCACGAAACGCACGTGCTGCTGAAAGCGGCGTTTGCGCTGTCGGCAACGAGCCCGTTTGCGACGTATGAGATTCCTTACGGGACGATTCAGCGGCCGACGACGCGGAACAACAGCTGGGAGAAGGCGCAGTTTGAAGTGGGCGCGCAGCAGTGGGCGGATCTTGGGAACGAGCAGCACGGGTTCAGCCTCATCAACGAATCGAAGTTCGGGTATGACGGCGTGGGAAATCTGCTGCGGCTGACGCTGCTGCGCTCGCCGGTGTGGCCCGATCCAAATGCGGATCGCGGGCATCATCATTTCAGCTACGCACTGTATCCGCACGCGGGCGACTGGAAGCAGGCGATGACGGTGCGGCATGGATACAACTACAACTACAAGCTGAAGGCGATGCAGGTGGAGACGCACACTGGTTCGCTGCCGGCGGAACATTCGTTTGTCGGCGTGACACCGGACGATGTGGTGTTGGCGGCGATGAAGAAGGCGGAGGACAGCCACGCGCTGATTCTCCATTTTTATGAATGGGCGGGCAAAGGCGGGAGCGCGCAGCTGCGGGTTCCGCCAGGCGCGACGGGGGCCGTGGAAACGAACCTGATGGAGAAGCCGGAGGGCGAGGCGCTGCCGCTCGAGGGCGATCATGTGACGGTACATTTCCGGCCGTATGAGATTGTCGCGGTGCGGGTGGATTATCCGGAAGCTGCGCATTGACGGGGTTTGCGCGTGGCTTGATATACTCATGAGGAACCGTGCGGGAGTAGCTCAGTGGTAGAGCATCGCCTTGCCAAGGCGAGGGTCGCGGGTTCAAGTCCCGTCTCCCGCTCCAGACACCCCAACACGCCAACAGCAGGCATGCAGGGGGCGCGATTCCAACCTGCCAGGCGCGTTCTGCGCTGGTTTGAGGATTCATTCCTGGTTTACGATTTGCTGTTCAGGCGCGGTACCCAAGTGGTAAGGGAGAGGTCTGCAAAACCTTTATGCGTCGGTTCGATTCCGACCCGCGCCTCCAAACTTCGCCTCTTTCTGAGTGGCAAAGTGGCGACCACCAGGTTAGACCAGCGTCATAGTTCCGTGTGATAATCAAGCCTGACGGGCGGCCGTTTCAGTTGCCCACCCTGGGGGTCTAGTATGTCTTTCAGCGTCGTTGATCTGCTTCAGTCTTCTGGTCCAATCGCTCTGAACGAGCTGAGCATGCGGTCCTCGCAAAATTCAGAAGATCTGGTTCGCGAACTTGAGCAACTCCGAAGCGCGGGCATCATTGATGTTTCGGGGCCGAAGTCGAACACTTCGCTAATTGACTTATCGCCGGAAGAAATTGCGAATTCTTCGGATATTATTATCGAGCCCTCGAGAAAAAGCCTGCGCAGGTCCTTCGCGTAGATCTTCATGATGAATGCCGCGGTTCAGTTCCATCTCAACCCGGCCGGAACGCTGCTGGCGTTGGTTGCCGCGGCGGGCACCGTTCTCTACGATTGCCATGTATCGGTGCAGGACCGGTTGAAACGGGTCCCCATGCCTGTTTACTCGACTCCTCAGGCAATCTTTCTCGCTTTGGTTTGCGGCTCCGCCGCCGCGGTTGCATACGGATTCACAGACGGTCAGGGCGGAAGCCTTGTAGATTCGGTTCTCGGCCTGAAGCAGTCAAATGCCTATCTTCGCGGACTCTGCGTCGGTTTAACGGTGCTCGTCCTGATCAGAAGTAAGATATCGAGCATTAAGGGCGCCGAAATCGGCGGAGAGCTGGTTTACAACACGGGCCGGGTTTGGGTTATGCAGTCTCTGAATCAAAGATGGCGGACGTTTAAGTCACGGTTCAATGAGCAGAATAAGGCAAAGGCTCTGGCCATACCTGACTACGAAAACCGACTGATCACTGAATTGCGTGAACTAATCAAGATTCAGCCTGAAGACTACAGAGTCTTTGTAGAGAGCCAGATCAAAAATGTGCAGCAGAGCAAGCCTCAGGCGGCCTTCGATGCTGGTCGGCTCGATTGGCAGACCTATTACAGAACCCTTACCAATCTGGCTCTGGATTATGGCGGAGTACCGGTTTTTGAGGGTTGGACTCAGTTCGAGTTGAAATGATCGAATCGGGTTAGCTCCAGCGCTCCCGCTTCGCCTGAACTCGCCCTCCTTCAATCAGTGGGTTCCATGAGAGCGCGTTTTGTAACGAGAGAACGTGCTACAAAAACACATGGTTCGATTGCTGCAATCCCTTCTTGTCTTCGCTCTCGCCGCAACCACTTTCAACGTCTACGCAACCACCCCGCCACTGGATCGGCGCAGCGGCGATTCGCCTGACCAGGCAACAGGTCCGTCCACGGGCGAGGCGATGTCGCTCTCTGAGCGCACGGCCTCGATGCAGCATTTTCCCGGCCTCCTGCCGCTCGACTGGGATGCGAAGACCGGCAAGCTATACCTCGAAGTTCCACTCACCGCCAATGCCGACCACACCCGCTCAGCGGACCTGATCTACGCGCATTCCCTGCCCTACGGCATGGGTTCGAACGATGTGGGGCTGGATCGCGGACAGGTATCGCGCGGCGAGCTGGTTCACTTCGAGCGCACCGGGCCGAAGCTCTTACTCGTCGAACCAAACCTAGACTTCCGCACGAACTCCGACGATCCTGCCGCTCAGCTTGCCGTTGCTGAGTCGTTCCCCACGTCGGTTCTGGCTGGCTTTACGGTGGACGCGGAGAGCGCGGACGGAACGGTGCTGGTGGATGCGACGCAGTTCTTCCTGAGCGATATGCATCATGTCGCCGAAGCTCTGGCGGGTACCGGGCAGGGCAATTACCGGGTCGATGCCGCGCGCTCGACGATCACGCTCGATCACACGCGGACATTTCCGAAGAACACCGAGGTCGAGGCGGAATTGACCTTCGTGCCGCGGGAAGAAGTGCCGGAGCCGAAGGGCAAGTTTGTGATGGACGTGACGCCTGACCCGCGGGCCATGACGGTGCACGAGCACCAGTCTTTCCTGGAAGCGCCGCCTCCCGGGTTCACGCCCCGGCGATTCTCGCCGCGCGCCGGGTATTTCCCCATGCGGTATCGCGACTACGATACTCCGCTGGGCGAGCCGCTCGATCAGCAGTTCATCATCCGGCATCGGCTGGTCAAGAAGGATCCGATCTGCACGCGTGCCTGCATCGCGGTCACGCCGATCCAGTACTACATGGATCGTGGTGCGCCCCCGCTGATTCGCGAGGCGCTGGTGGAGGGTGCGCGCTGGTGGGATCAGGCATTTCAGGCCGCCGGGTGGGCTCCGGGGACCTTTCGCGCAGACCTGCTGCCAGCGGATGCCGATCCGATGGACGTCCGCTACAACATGATCCAGTGGGTGCATCGCTACACGCGCGGGTGGAGTTATGGCGAGGCGATTGCCGATCCGCGGACGGGCGAGATCATCAAGGGCAATGTAACGCTGGGCAGCCTGCGCGGGCGGCAGGACTATCTGATCGCAGAGGCGCTGCTGGCGCCTTACTCCAAAGGCAAGCCGGCAGCCGATGCGGCGCACGATCCCGCGCTGCAGATGGTGTTGCAGAGGCTCCGCCAGCTCGCCGCGCATGAGACAGGTCATACCCTCGGCCTGGCGCACAACTTTGCCGCCAGCAGCTTTCCGCACAAGCCCGACCAAACCGTTTCTGTCATGGATTATCCGCATCCCTGGGTGACAGTAGGGGTGGATGGTGTTCCGGATTTATCGCATGCGTATCCGGCAGGCATTGGGATTTGGGATAAGGTGGCGATCGATTACGGCTATCGCGAATTCGATCGCGATGGGCAGCCGTTTGAAGACCCGGCGGCGCTCGACAAAATCCTGCACGACTCCGAGCAGACAGGACTGATCTACATCACGGATGAAGACGCGCGGCCGCTGGGCTCGGCGCATCCGCACGCGCATCTTTGGGACAACGGGCCTGATCCGGCTGCGGAGCTGAATCGCGTTCTCACCGTTCGTGCGGCAGCGCTGTCGCGCTTCGGCGAAGATGCCATTCACGTGGGCACGCCGCTGGCACAGATGGAGGACACGCTTGTCCTCGTTTATCTGTTTCATCGCTATCAAACAGAGGCCGCAGTGAAGGAAATCGGCGGGCTGGATTACCGGTATAATGTGCGGGGCGATGGGCAGATGCTGCCTCAGATGGTCGCGCCGGCGGACCAGCGGGCTGCGCTGGCAGCGGTGCTGAAGACGCTTTCGCCCGAGACGCTGACCCTGCCGGAATCGCTGCTGCGAATGTTGCCGCCGCGTCCGCCGGGCTTGCCGCGCACTCAGGAGAGTTTTCCCGCCGGGACTGGGCTGACCTTCGATCCGATCGCGGCGGCGCAATCGGCTGCTGACCTCACGCTGGCGCTTGTCTTCAATCCGGAGCGGGCCAATCGGCTGGTGGAGTACCACGCCCGCGACAGCGCTGAGCCTTCTCTCGCGGACATCATTGAGGAGACGCTCGGTTCGACGGGGACTTCAGCCGGCACGTCGGGGCTGACGATGGAAGTGAAGCGCGCAGTCGACGATCGTATCCTCGAAGCGCTGCTGGCTTTGGGGGCCAATCCTGTTTCGTCCGCGGAGACTCGGGCGACGGTGCGGGCAGCGGTGACCACGCTGCTTGAAAAGCTGGCAGCCAACGGGCCTTCGCACGATGAGGAGCATGCGTTCAGCGCCATGGAGACGGCGCGAATCGATGAGTTTCTCCACGATCCCGCGAAGTTTGTGCCGGCAAAGCAGATTCCTGCGCCACCGGGCATGCCTATTGGTGATGACGAGGATTAGCGAAGGGGGACTGACGAGGGTAATCCGGTCGTCTCTTACTGTGGAAAGTCCCCCAGGGAGACGTCATCGCTGTGGTGGCTCTTAGCCCGTCTGCCATCGACAAAAAGATGGCGAGCGGCGATGAAGTGAGGGTATAGTGTCACCTAGCCGAGAGGCTGACGCGCGGTTCCGGTCCAACGTTCCCGGCGGCTACTCCCCGAAGTTCCAAAGATGTCTGCAGTCCCCTTAATCAAGGAAAGGGATGGGTGACGTATGGCTTTTTGTGGCAAATGCGGGACGTCGGTGGCGGAGGGAGTAGCCTTCTGTCCGAAATGCGGGGCTCCGACAGGGACGGTGGTGACAGGTGCACCGGCGACCGGACCGGTGATAACGCCGGTCGTTGCGCCGGGCACCTCGGGCCTGACCGAAAACGTGGCAGGATTGCTGTGCTACGTCCTGGGATGGCTGACCGGGATCATCTTCCTGATCTCCGACAAGCGCCCGTTCGTGCGCTTTCACGCGGCTCAGTCCATTGTGGTGTTCGGGACGCTGACCATCATCCGGATCATCCTGTCGTTCGGGATATTCGGGTGGTACAGCCTTGGGTTCTTCTCCATCTGGTCGTTGATTTCGCTGCTGGTGAGCCTGATAACGCTGATTGCCTGGGTTGGGCTGATGGTGACGGCCTATCAGGGCAAGAAGTTCGAGGTGCCGATCGCGGCGGGTATCGCGAAGAGCATCGCTGGAAATCCGACGATTTAGCAAGAGGGGAATCGGGCCGGCGCGTCGCGGGGTGGGCCTTGCGGCGTGCCGGTTATTCTCCATTTGCGGCGGAATTCCGCCCCTGGAGAAGAGCCACTGGGTGTCTCGCACCTGCTTCATCTCAAATTTCAGAAAGAGCGACGACTATGGCAAGTTTTTGCACGAAATGCGGCACCGCCGCTACGGATGACACACAATTTTGTACGAAATGCGGTGCTCCTTTGGGCGCGGTGGCTTCGGCTCCGGCGCCACCTGCGTATACACCGCCCGCCGCGTATGGGCTGCCAGCCGCGGCGACCGTGCAGCCTGCACCGACGGGCGGGGGCAGCAACGCGTTGAAAATCATTCTGATCATTGTCGGCATATTCGTCGGGTTGGGCATTCTGTCCGTGTGCGCTGTCATGTTTGGGATCTGGCGCGTTTCAAAAGTAGTGCGCGTGAGCAGCATCGGAAACGGCGGAGCAGTGTCGGTGAGCACTCCGTCGGGCACAATGACGGCCGGGAGCGATGCCAAAGTCAGCGCGTCGGACCTTGGTGTAGATCTCTATCCGGGAGCGACCCAGCAGCAGGGCGCGGTGCGGGTGAGCACACCCGGCGGTACGGCCGTCACGGCGGCTTACACGACGAGCGACTCGTTGGCCAAGGTGGTGGACTTCTACAAGGGGAAGCTCGGCGCAGGCGCGTCGGTGTTCCAGAGCGACAAGAGCGCGGTGCTCACCGAAACGGACACCAACAAGAAGAACAGCGTGATGGTGACGATCGAAGGGCAGTCCGACGGCACGACGAAGTTCAGTATCCTGCATTCGACCAGCAGTTCGTAGCGCGCCTGCGGGGCTGGTCTAGTGGCGCTGGACCCGGGTTCCCTTTGGAATTTGAAGGATGAAAAGACTCGCCGGGGGATGCTTGTTGTAGCGGATGTTGGTATAGGTCACAGTCCGCGAATCGCCATCGGGCTGAACCATGATCTGCTTCACGGAAATGTCGCGGTTGAGGTCCACCCAGATCGTAAGGTGGCTGAAGTTTTTGCGGATGCTCTCCTGCTTCGAGACCAGGTCGAGTTTCGCGGTAAGTGTGCCGTCGATGGTCTTTACCTCCTGATCGATGCCCTGGAAAGTAACCGTCCATGCGGCGGCCAGATCTTTGCCACTGGCGCCAAAGCCGGTCGCAAGCAGGCTGTCGAATTCAGCCCTGTTGGCGCCTGCCGAAAAAATCATTTCCTGCGCCTGTGGCTGCGGTGAGTAAACATCGAGCTCGCCGTTCTTGTAGAGGAGATCCTTCTGCGACGTTTGGCCAGAGTCGAGATGGCTCGCCATTTCCATCGAGCCACCCACGCGGCGAAAAGCAGTGATCCCTTTCTGCATCTCGTGATCCTGGACTACGGCGGTGTAATTGTCGACGGCGATGTCGGCTTGCACGTCCTGGAATTTCGTCGAGGAGGCGTCCATCTGGCTGAGCACCTTTTGCAGGTCGGCGTCCTGAGGGATAGCTGCGCGAGCGGCGAGAAGAATCAACGCGGCACTCAAGGCTTTCATCGTTTTCATGGATTCAGGCACATCCCTCCTCGACCCGGTGCGATCCTGACCTGCACACTTAGGATGCAAATCCAGGGCGGCGATTTTGCTGACTGCGGGATTCTGAACTGCCATAGGGTAATTTAGCGGTGCGCCCACACGCGCCAGGCAACCACGCTTCCGCCAATTTCCTTTACCGCTTCCTTCCGGTCGATGACAACTGAGCCAGCTGTGGGGGCAATGGCATCGCCGAGTTGCTGGTCGGTGGGTTGGCCGCCTTGCGCCTGGATCGGCGGCTGAATCATGTCCGCGGGAACCTCGTAGATCATGCCGCCTGCCGGGTTCACGGAGGCGCGAATCTCATCGGAGGGCCAGTCCGGTTTGGGGCGGTCGCCGTAATCGAAGAAGCGCGGCGTAACGAAGATGAACGCGAGGATGAGGGTCACCATGACGTCGTAGTGGACGTTGCCGCGCTCGTGCGTCCACCAGAGATAGCTTTTTAACGTGCGCCCTATGCTCAAGGCCTAAGCTCCCGTACGCGGTTCGATGATCTGCTGCCCGCCCATATAGGGTACCAGCGCTTCGGGGATGCGGACGGTTCCGTCGGACTGCTGATAGTTTTCGAGAATGGCGAGCCAGGTGCGGCCGACGGCGAGGCCGCTGCCGTTCAGGGTGTGGACGAAGGCGGTCTTGCTCTGACCTTTCGGTTTGTAACGGATGTTGGCACGGCGAGCCTGGAAGGCCTCGAAGTTGGAGCAGGAGGAAATCTCGCGGTAGAGATTCTGACCCGGCAGCCAGACTTCGAGGTCGAATGTCTTGGCGGAGCTGAAGCCAGTGTCGCCTGTGCAGAGCAGCATGCGACGGTAGGGCAGGCCGAGGCGCTCCAGAATCGTCTCCGCATTGCGTGTGAGCTTTTCATGCTCCGCGTCGCTGTCTTCGGGGCGCGTGAATTTGACCAGCTCGACCTTCTGGAACTGGTGCTGGCGGATGATGCCGCGAACGTCTTTACCGTACGAGCCAGCTTCGGAACGGAAGCAGGGCGTGTAGGCTGTGAGCGAGACGGGAAGCTTCGCGTCGTCGAGGGTCTCGTCGCGATAGAGGTTCGTGACCGGGACTTCAGCGGTCGGGATGAGCCAGTGATCATTATCGCGAACCCGACCTGGGACGAAGCCCTCGTCGTCTGTGCAGCGAAAAAGGTCTTCGGCAAATTTGGGGAGCTGGCCGGTGCCGAAGAGAGACTTGCTGTTCACCATGAAGGGGGGCAGAACCTCGGTATAACCGTGCTCACGCGTGTGAACGTCGAGCATGAAGCCGATGAGAGCGCGCTCGAGCTTCGCTCCGTCGCCCCAGTAGACGGCGAAACGGGCGCCGGAGATTTTCGCTGCGCGTTCGAGGTCGAGAATGCCGAGCTGTGCGCCGAGTTCCCAGTGGGGTTTGGGTTGAAAGCTGAAATCCGGGATCATTCCCCAGCGTTTTACTTCGACGTTTTCTTCCTCGCTACGGCCGATGGGGACTTCGTCGCGGGTGAGGTTCGGGATGCGGGTCAGAATGGCGCGCAGCTGTTCTTCCGACTCGCTGGCCGCAGCCTCCAGCTCGTCCAAGCGCGTCTTGAGGGCGCGGGTTTCTTCCATCACGGCACCGGCGTCCTGGCCGGACCTTTTCAGTCGCGCGACTTCCTCGGTGAGCTTATTGCGCTGCGCCTTCAGGTGCTCGGCTTCGGTGATGCGCTCACGACGGCGCTGATCGAGCTCGCGAAAATCCCCCAGAAGCGCGGCGGGATCCTGTCCCCGGTCGCGCAGCTTTTTCTCCACCAATTCCAGATTCGTGCGTACAAAACCAAGGTCAAGCATACGCATTCAGATTATCAGCGACGGTCCGACGTTGAGCAGTTCGTGTGTAATGGATCGGATGCCAGCGGCACACAGAAGAACAGCTTATGCAGCTCTCGCCGTTGGCGTGGTTGCCATCGCGTGGTCCGCGATTTTTGTGCGGTGGACCGAGATGCCAGGCATCGCATCGGCCTTTTATCGCGCATTTTTCGCGGCGCTGGCGCTTTGGCCGGCGCTGCTATTGTTCGGAGGACGATCGCGGACGGGACTCGTGGCGCTGAGTCGAGGTGCGATTCGCACCGCGGTGATTGGGGGCATTTTCTTCGCCGGGGATATCGGGCTCTACAACATTGCGGTCCGGCACACATCGGCGGGGAACGCTACATTTCTTGGCAACAACGCGCCAGTCTTTGTCGGCCTCATCTCCTGGGCGGTGACGAGGAAATTGCCGTCTCGACGGTTCTGGATCGCACTTGCCGTCGCTCTCACAGGCGCGGTGATGATTGTCTCAGTCGATGCGAGGAGCATCAGCCACGCTTCGGGAGCAGACGCTTTGTCGGTGATTGCGTCTGTGTGCTTCGCGCTCTACCTGATCGTCACAGAGAGGCTGCGCGGGACGTGCGATCCGGGAATTCTTCTGGCCGTCTCGACCAGCGCGAGCGCTGCGGCGCTGCTGGTAATTGCCGCGGTATCTCACACTTCTTTGCGCATACCTGGCCTGGAGTCCTTCGCGGCTCTGGCTGGGCTGGCGCTGATCTGCCAGATCGCGGGATATTTCTCGCTCACGTATGCGCTGGGTCATCTGCCGGCAACCTCAACGGCGGTGACGATGCTGGCAGTCGCGCCACTAACGGCGCTTCTGGCGCTGATTCTCTTTCGAGAGCGTATGACTCCGCTGCAGGTAGCGGGAGGCGTGCTCATCCTTGTCGGAGTGTGGATGGCGAACCGTCCGGACAGCTCTCACGGCGTGGAACCTGCGATGGAGTGATGGATCGCCCCGAACGAAAGCTCGCGACGAGCCTGCGGTGGCGATACATCGAGCCGACGAGATGAATCAAGACGAAGCAGATTAATCGAGTCTAACGAGCCAGGCCTGCCCCTCGGCGGGCTGAAGACTGCGCGCGATGGAGACGGCGAGGGTGCGGTCGTCGTTCGCGGGGCGGATGCGCACCCAATAGCCCGTGGGACCCTGAAACTCGATCACGTTGGCGGTGCGGTATTCGTGCTCCAGCTCGGACTGCAGGCGGAGTGCGGATTCCTGATTCAGAAATGCGCCGATCTGGACGCACCATCGGCCGCCCTCATCCATAGGCTTCGGCGTGCTGAAAACGTCGATGCGCACTTCGCCGGTGCCGGCTCGCCACAGACCGACAGCCTTGGCAGCGCCGATGGAGAGATCGATAATGCGGCCCGCGACAAAGGGTCCGCGGTCGGTGACGCGCATGACCGCCGATTGGCCGTTTTTCACGTTGGTTACGCGAATCAGCGATCCCATGGGCAGAGTGCGGTGCGCAGCGGAGATGCCGTTCTGGTCGTAGACCAGGCCGTTGGCGCCGACGCGGTTGTGGTAGGGCGGCCCATACCAGCTGGCCACGCCGGTTTCGGTGCGGAGGGGCGTGTGGGTGTCGGCGAACTCCTCGTCAGCGGTCAGGGATGGAACGGGCGCGGGGGCGGATGGCGCGGGTTCCGGGGCGGTTTCGGTCGGCAAAGCAGCCGGAGGCGGCGTAGAAGCCGTCTGCTGTTTATGCGAACAGCCGAAGGCCAGGACGAGCGCGGCGCAGAGAGTCAGCACGGCGAGAACAACCTGTGCCGAGATGACCCGCTCGCGACGAAGGGGAGACTGTCTGCGCATCGGCGATGCGACTACGCTTTGCGGCTGTGTTCGATGTGGTCGGCCAACCGCGCGAGTTGATCGGCCGCGATGCGCAGTGCCTTCGAGGAGTTCTGGCGTACCTCGGGAACAACGCGTTCGTTGAGGTAGGTGATGACTCGTTTCACGTCTTCCTCCAGGCGCTCGCTGCATCCGCCGAAATGCTCATCAACCTTGCGTCCGAAGTTTTCGAAAGGTCCCGTGGCCGGCTCAGTCATATCTCACTCCTGACTTACTGCTGCATTCAGTATTGCGAGACGGGATGCCGCGGTCAATCCTCAGGGCCAAACTACTGTGCGGCGGCGGCAAAGGATCTTCAGGAAATACCGCGAATGCATCCCAAACGGCTGGATTCACTTCCAAGCTGTTGAAATACGGGAGCCCTCTGAAATATTTTCCGCCAAACTGCCCTGTTCTCCTGCTCTCATCGTTACTGCTCGTCAGCGTCTCAAGGATGCATGCACAGGCTGTTCTGCCGGATGCCCCGGAGCCGCGTGCCGCAGCGGCGGCTGTGGATGATCCTGCGAGCGATGAGCGGGCTTTGTCGTCCAGCTTTCTGCAGGGCTTTCTGCAAAACCAGAACCCGCCGGCCCAGGCCGATCCGCAGGCGGCGAGCTCCATGAAGCATGCCTCGTATGAGAAGCGGAAGTGGGCGCAGTATGTTGACCCGGGAGAGCGGATCCCGCCACTCTATGCAGAGGACAAATGGGTTTTCTGGCTGCATGAGGAGGCGCGCGTCTCGACGGTGTATCCGGCACTTATATCGGCGGGGTATGGGCAGCTGACAGGTACTCCGGCGTATGGGAGCGATGCGGGCGACTTCGGAGACCGCCTGGCGGCGGCTTTTGTGCGGCAGGCGACGATGCGATTCTTCTGCAGCAGCTTTTTCCCGGTTTTCTACCGTGAAGATCCGAGATATTACCGCAAGGCATCGGGCGGATATCCGGGACGCGTCGCCTGGGCGGCGGAGCGGGCCTTTGTCACCCAGAGAGACAGTGGCAGACACGGCTTCAACTTCTCGGACGTCTTCGGTCACCTGGTCGCCTCGGCCCTGACGCCGGCCTATTATCCGAGCGAGAGCCGCGATGTTCATGTGGTGATGCAGACATGGGGAACGTCGATTGCGGGAGCGGCGGGTAACAATCTTTTTCTCGAGTTCGTGCCGGATGCGATCAATGCGTGGCACCAACATAAACAGGTTCAAGATTCATCTGGAACACGGTGAGTTTCGTCTGTAACCTCAGGAGATAGACTGCGGCAGTCTGGCGGGAGTCGACTTTGGGCTCCGCGCGCCGCAACCGGGGGGTACATCCAGCGCGAATGCTCTCAGGAAGGTTACGAGGATCCCGGAAACGGCAGGTCGTCCGGGGAGCAAGGGAGTGGACACGGCGGTGGCGCCGTTCCGGCATTCTGCGATGGAGTTGCTTTTTCCTGCTGTTCTCGCCGGCTATGGGAATCGGCCAGGCGCAGCAGAAACTGCCCGACGCGCCCGCACCGCACAATGAGCTGGCCAGCGATGCAGGAAGCGGAGGCGGTGCGGTCGAGACCGAGGCCGCACTTATAGCAGAACCAGCTGCCGGACAGGAGGCATTTCCCCCCGCAGCAAGGCCGCTGCCTGGCCTGAGTGTACCGGGGCTCGAGCCAACCTACGTCCCATTACCCAGGTGGTGCACCGCACACGCGTGCACTCAGACAGCTCCGCTGCGCGGCTGCTGCGATCCTGAGCGGGACGTCTTCGCCAATTACCTTAGGCAGGATGCCATCCACATCTACTCGCCCGCCGAACTGGGGCGCATCGCTATTCACGGCGTGATCGATCCCTTTAACCTGCTCACCATCGGCGGCACCTCGTTCCTGTCCGTGGCGACGGATTCGCGTTCCCAGTACGGCCCCGGCGTGAAGGGATGGGCAAAGCTAAGCGGGGTGACGCTGACCGAGGACATGACGGGTGAATTTGTGGGTACGTTTCTGATCCCGGCCATCGATCACCAGGACCCGCACTACCATCGCATGCCCAACGCATCGTTAGTGCGACGGATTCTGCATTGCGCCTATCAG
>PMSS01000117.1 GCA_003167515.1 Acidobacterium sp.
AGCCCGGCGCGATGTCGGTCACCAGCGGCCCGAGCGTGTAGAACGGCGCGCCGAAGCAGTACTCGACTTCCTTGTCTACCTGCTCTTTGATCTTGTCGAGCGGCACGTGGCCGGGGCCTTCGATCATTACCTGCACATCGCTCTCCCACGCTTTCGCCGTCAGCTCGCCTAACGTTTTCAGCTCGCTGAACTGCGCCTCATCCGAAGCATCCGCGATCGACCCAGGCCGCAAGCCATCGCCCAGCGAGAAGCTCACATCGTGCTTCGCCATCACCTTCACAATGCGATCGAAGTTCTCGTAGAGGAAATTCTGCTTGTGGTGGTGCGTCATCCACTGCGCCAGGATCGCGCCGCCGCGGCTCACAATGCCGGTGATGCGTTTCGCCACCATCGGCACGTACTGGATCAGCACGCCGGCATGAACGGTAAAGTAGTCGACGCCCTGCTCCGCCTGCTCCTCGATCACCTCGAGATACACATCGATGTTTAAATCCTCGAGCCGCTTCACGCGACTGAGCGCCTCATAAATCGGGACTGTGCCGATCGGCACCGGCGAGTGGCGCAGGATGGCGTCGCGAATCTCAGGAATATTGCCGCCCGTCGACAAATCCATCACCGTGTCGGCGCCGTGCTGGATGGCCATATGCAGCTTGCGCAGCTCTTCGTCGATATTCGATGTAATCGCGGAGTTGCCGATGTTTGCGTTCACCTTGCAGCGCGTCGCGATGCCGATACCCATCGGCTCCACTTCCGGATGGTTCACGTTCGCCGGAATGATCAGCCGGCCGGCAGCCACTTCGTCGCGGACCACCTCGACCGCCAGATCTTCGCACTTGGCCACGTACGCCATTTCCTCCGTCAGCAGGCCTTTCCGCGCAAAGTGCATCTGCGACAGGTTCGTGTCGCCGGTGCGCGCAGCCTCAGCCTTGCGCCGGACGATCCAGTCAGCGCGCGGCTTCAGAATTTCAAGGGTTGGATTGGAAGCAGCCATCAGTCTCACCTCTCTCAGATCGGGATCGCGTTGCGCGTCGGCGAAGGAAGAACAAACATCGATTATAATTGCGCAGAGCGCAACCGAGTCCGCAGACAACGGCCTGGCCGAGCCGGCCAATTACCTGTCGGCCCGCCAAACGACAATCAATCGGCCCAGTGTGGAAAACTCGTCAGGCAACCTTGCGGTATGCTCGGTAAGCCGCGACCGGCTGTCGACTGCAGAAGTGGCCCCAGCGGTTTTTCCCCGAAGTGAACCGGCAAGCGAAGAAGTTCATCTCGGACGAGCAATTCACCGTGGCCGCACGCTGATTCAGGCGTGGGCGTCGCAGAAGAGTTTCCGTCCGAAGGATGGCGACGGACCCCTACGACGCGATTGGCTTCCGAGGCCAGAAGCGGAGTGGGCGCACGAATGCACGACCGATCCCGATGCCCAGTTACACAGCAAGAGCAGTGGCGAGGAGTCGAAGCAATGGACAGATCACGGTTGCGCATTGTGCTGCAATCGATGGCCCTGAAACAGGTGGGGTGCCGTCGATTCCTCTCTGCTTTGTGGCGAGCTCTGACACATCTCGGAACAATCAACGAGGTGCATCGGTTCACTAAGGTCGCGCCATTTTCCGAGACGGCGCATAACAATCCAAGATTTGCCCTCAAGTATCTGGCTCACGACTACCTGGCTCGAAGCCTCACCGTGGGCGAGCGCGCATCCTGCTTTCTTCATCACCACAGGCGCATGCATGCGGTGTTGCCGGAGGGTATGTTGCGCGAGATCCTGTTGGCGGATGTTACGGTCCATGAGATTGTCGAGGCCGATCATCGCTTTGCCTTAACCATTGGATTGACCAGGACGCGCGATTGCGACAAGGAGGGTGAGTGGTCGATCAATCTGCTCGTCGACGGAGAAATTGTGTTTGTACTGTCCTTCACAATCGTTCCGGGATGGACGATCAAGGCGACGGCGCCTGAGGTTGTGCTGATATCGCGGCTCCAGGGTATATCGGGGCGTTACTCCCAAATCAAACTCGCAACAAGAACCCTGGTCGATGTGGCGCCAGGAGCGCTGCTTCTCGCCGCCTTGCAGGGAATCGCTATGGCGCTCGGCATTGGCGAATTGGCGAGTGTGAGCGCGACGGATCAAACCTTGTATTGCAAGGAACACGATGCCGTTTTCAGGAGCGCATATGACGAGTTTTTTGCTGAGTTAGGGATAGCGAAGAATAGCGCAGGTTTTTTCCTGAGCTCTGTTCCAATTGCCGAGAAGCCGATGTCTTTGATCAAGCAGGGCCACAAGCTTAGAACCAGAGCGAAACGGGCTTTCAAGAGAGAGATCATGTGGGCGGGTGCGGAATTCTTCAGCAAAGTTGCCATCTCCTCTGGCGCGGATGCTGCCCGGGAGTCCGCGCTCTGGGGGCGGTTTGACCAGCAGGTGGCCAGTGATATGAAAGCCGATAAACCCGGCGCTGCCGAGGAGGTAGCGTAGTGTAGCCAGCCCGCGGTGCCAGCGGCGCCCCGCGTTTTCTCCAAATCCAGCAACAAATGCCGGGTGCCCCATCCTGGCGCGCGGCGCTTCCCCGCGCGGCAGGGTGGGATTCCACAATCCCGAAACCCGACGACGGCAGCTGGCCAAAGAGTACTCGGAATGGGGTGGGGACAGAGTACGATCTAATCGAGCAAGAGAAAGCCAATGGTCTACCGCCCTAATATCAACGAACAGCTCTGCTTTGTACTTCTGCCCTTCCACGGCGATTTTCCCGATTACTTCCAAGGAATACTGGCACCAGCGGCAAAGGTCGCAGGCTTAAAGGCGCTTAAAGCTGACGACATTTACGGCACCGCGCCCATCATCGATGACATTTGGCAATCGATCTGGGACGCAAGAATCGTCATCGCGGATGTAACCGGAAAGAACCCCAATGTCAACTACGAACTCGGTCTTTGCCACGCGCTCGGAATCCCGACAATCTTGATTACGCAGGACTTGGAAGACGTGCCGTTCGATTACCGCCATCGCCGCTGCATCGAATACAAGACAAATAAGCTCCACTGGGAACAAACACTGCAAGAGAAGATCACCCTCACTATAAAAGCAGTCCTTGGCGACGAGAATCCACCGAAGGAACTGGCGTGGCCCTATGACACCGAGGCGCTACGATTCGCTGGACCGGCTGGCGCAATTGTACCGGCCGAAAAGGCAAGAGACCTCATTTCGCGGGGAATCGCTCAAAGTCGAGACACACTCTCCGCCGCACTTGGAGTGCATGGCACCACTGTTTCCGTGACGAGTCCCTTCGGAAGCAATCGGGCTCAACGCAGCGGGGCCGCCATCGCAGCCGCCCTGAAATCATCGAATCCCGTGGTCCAAATTGGTATGGACGAGTTGCGGTCAATAGCCGCGGAGGTTGCCGCGGCAGTAGGCGATTACACCAAATCCGCAGCATTGATCTTTAGCGAACTATCGATTCACGGGTTTTCGGCCCTCAAACATGGGGCCTCGCTCCGAGATCTGACCCACGAAATGGACATCGCTGTCGAAGCGACCACAAACCAACTGAACAATCAGTCCCGGCCCTTCGATATGGACCGCGCAATTGGAATTGCGGTCAGCGCGGCCCAAGGCGACCGGTTGAGCGGGGAAACCGCCGAAAAGGCCTTCCGGCGGGCTGGGGAAGACGGGATGGTCCTTATCGCGGAATCTGCGAACGCGAACACCACTTTGTCCGTACGCGAAGGAATGCATTTCGACCGAGGATTCATCACAAACCAATTCATTACCGACGAAGCTAACCAACTGGCTATCCTCGATGATGCTCAGGTTCTACTTTACAGCGGGAAGATAAGTTCGATGAAGTCCCTGATGCCTGTCCTGGAGCAGATCGCCCGGGCAGGAAAGGCTCTGCTCATCGTCGCTGACGATGTCGACGGCGAAGCCCTCGCGACATTGATAGCCAACAAAGCTAGGGGAAGGCTAGCATCTGTTGCGGTTAAGTCCCCGGGGTATATCATGAGGCAGGAAATCCTGGAAGATATAGCCGTCGCTACTGGTGGATTTGTTCTCCATCAACAAAGCTCGCTCGAAAGAGCGGACCTATCGCAACTCGGAAGCGTAAAGCAGGCCCGGATCTCAAAAGAAAGCACGTTGCTCATTGAAGCGAGGGGTAATCCCACGGCGATTGGCTCACGAGCTACCGGGCTTCGCCAACAAATCGCAACCTCATTTGACACCCGCGAATCCGAACTGCTTCAAGAGCGCCTCGCTAAATTGGTCGGTGCAGTCGCCACGATACACATCGGCGGAGCGAGCCAACTTGACAGGGACGAGCAGAAGTACAGAATAAACTCGGCTATCCAATCACTACACAATGCGCGGGCAGGCGGCGTGGTCTTGGGCGGCGGAAACGAATTATGGCACGCATGGCGCGCCCTCGCCAATGTCCATCAAACCGAAGGCGGCAAGATAGTAATCGCCTCGCTACTCGCACCGCTACGTGCACAAATCGAAAACGCCCAGTCCACTCCAAACGAGACCCTCGCAACTCTGGGGCAGCACGATGGCGAGGATATGGGCTTTAACGCCTCTACCCGGCAAATCGAAAACGTCCGGGAAGCGGAGATTTTGGACCCTACGAAAGCAGTAATTCTCGGACTCCAAATAGCCTTCAGCCACGCCCGCCAAGCGATGCAGACGGGGGCTTGGGACACCCAAAGGCAGCCACAAGCCGTAGACCAAAGACTAATCGCATCCCACCCCTCCCAGCCGTAGGCAGAAGCTGAGGATTCGCGCCGGTAACGGGCGCCCCGGTCCCGCCTGTGGAAATTCTGTCAAGAGGGCAGCCCAAAATCCAAAGTAACAACCCAACATTCCACTCCACTTACAAGCCACACGACCCAAAGAAAGTTGGCAGTTTTATCCTCTGAACTTGGTATCCTAATAATAGGGGGTAAAAAACGAATCTTCCCCTGACTCCTTGAGAACGGAAACAAGAAGGCCGCCTATGGCGGCCTTCTTCCTCGGTGGACCAAGCGATGCCGATAACCTTGCATCACACTGCCGCGCCCGATCGCTGTTCCTTGTTACCTGTTGCTTGTTCCCTGTTCTCGAGTGCATCATTCGCACTCACGAGTGAATCAATCACGGGCGTCAGCCCATCATTCACAAGCGCCAATGCATCATTCGCGCTCGTGACGTTACTACCATCGGCTCAATCAACTAGCCCCGTCACGCGCACCAATGACTCATTCACAAGCGTGAATGAGTCACAGACGCTCGTCTCCGAATTACCTAGTTGCGTAGCAGATAAGCGAGGTCACCGAGGTACCGCCCCTCGCAACTCATACAAAACAA
>PMSS01000340.1 GCA_003167515.1 Acidobacterium sp.
CCTTGACTACGGTGCTAGCATCGGTAATTGGGTGGTTCCGGGCGTTTTGGACCGTTAAGAATCAGAGTGATCCGGATCACTTCGAGTGAAGGCACGCACCTGAAATACTCAACACCAGGAGACGAATATTTATGGCCGTCAAGGTTGGAATTAACGGGTTCGGGCGCATCGGACGCAACGTGTTCCGTGCATCGCTGGGGAATCCGGATATTGAATTTGTAGCTGTTAACGACCTCACCAGCCCGGCAACGCTGACACATCTGCTGAAGTACGATTCCATCCTTGGCAATCTGAAGAATGAGATCGTGGCGGGCGAGGACTTCATCTCGGTCGATGGGAAAAAGCTGAAGGTGTTCGCGCAGAAGGATCCGGCGCTGCTGCCGTGGGATTCGGTGGGGGCGCAGATCGTGGTCGAGTCGACAGGGCACTTTACCGATGGCACCAAGGCCAAGGCGCATTTGCGGGGTCCGGTGAAGAAGGTGATCATCTCGGCTCCGGCGACCAACGAGGATTTGACGGTGGTGCTGGGCGTGAACGAGAAGAAGTACGATCCTGCGAAGCACAACATTATTTCGAATGCCTCGTGCACGACGAACTGTTTGGCGCCGGTGGTGAAGGTGCTGGTGGAGAAGTTTGGGATCGTGTCGGGCATTATGACGACGATCCACAGCTACACGAACGACCAGGTGATTCTGGACTTTCCGCACAAGGACTTGCGGCGGGCGCGGGCCGCGGCGCTGTCGATGATTCCGACATCGACGGGCGCCGCCAAGGCGCTAAAGCTGGTGATCCCTGAAGTTGAGGGCAAGCTGGATGGGTTCGCGATCCGCGTGCCCACGCCGAACGTCTCGGTGGTCGATCTGACGTTCCTGGCGGAAAAGCCGATTACGAAGGACGCGATCAACGCCGCGTTCAAGGCTGCGGCAGAGGGCGAGCTGAAGGGCATCCTGGGCGTCGACGCGAACGAGCTGGTTTCGAGCGACTTCAAGGGCAATCCGCTGTCTTCGATCGTGGACACGCCGCTGACGAAGGTGGTGGGCAATATGGCGAAGGTGATCAGCTGGTACGACAATGAGTGGGGCTACAGCTGCCGTGTACGCGACCTGATCCTCTTCCTGACGAAGAAGGGTCTGTAGTTCAACTGCTGCTGCGGGTGGGGCTCGTGACGGGGCCCCGCACGCTGGAGGGCTCCATGCGGCAGAACATTCCAGGGACATCTCCTTATGAACCGGTGATTGGATTCTCGCGCGCGGTGCGTGCGGGGCAGACGGTTTATGTATCGGGCACGGGGCCGGTGGGCGCCGATCTGGCTGACGCGGCGACGCAGACACGGCACATTTTGGAAATCATTCGCGTGACGCTGGCGAAGGCCGGGGCACGGCTTGAAGATGTGGTGCGCACGCGGATGTATCTGACCCACGTCGACGACTGGGAAGCGGTGGGCAAGGCGCATGGGGAATTTTTCGGTGAAATTCGGCCCGCGGCGACGATGGTGGTCGTGGCCGGGCTGCTGCAGCCGACGTGGCGGGTGGAGATTGAGGCGGACGCGGTGGTTCACTCTGCGCCGCATGAATGAGGGAGGATAGAATGACGAGCGCAGTGGAGACTGAGGGAGTTATGACAAAGCTATCGATTCGGGATCTGAACCTCGAGCACAAGCATGTTTTCATGCGGGTGGATTTCAATGTGCCGCTGACCGAGGACGGCTCGGAGATCACCGACGACACACGCATCAGGGAGACGCTGCCGACGATTGAGTACGCGCTGCGGCACAAGGCGAAGCTGATTCTGGCGTCGCACCTGGGGCGGCCGAAGGGCAAGGTCAATTTGAAATACAGCTTGCGGCCGGTGGTGGATCGGCTAAGGACGCTGCTCGATCATCGGCTGGGAGAGGCGACGAACGTGGCATTCGCGCCGGACTGCGTGGGAGACATCGCGAAGGAGCTGGCGCGCCAGCTGGAGTCGGGACAGGTACTGCTGCTCGAGAACCTGCGCTTTCATGCCGAGGAGGAGAAGAACGATCCGGCGTTCGCGAAGCAGCTGGCGTCGCTGTGCGAGCTGTACGTGAACGATGCTTTCGGCTCGGCGCACCGGGCGCATGCTTCGACGGAGGGGATCACGCATTTCGTGAAGCAGTCGGCGGCGGGGCTGCTGATGGAGAAGGAGCTGACTTACCTGGGTAAGGCTCTCGAGCATCCGGCTAAGCCGTTTGTGGCGATCCTGGGCGGGGCGAAGGTCTCGGACAAGATTGAGGTGATCGACAATCTGCTGGGGAAGGTCGATGCGCTGCTGATTGGGGGCGGTATGGCGTACACATTCCTGAAGGCGAAGGGGCAGGATGTGGGCAAGTCGCTGCTCGAGGCGGACAAGATCGACGTGGCAAAGGAAGCTTTGGCGAAAGCGAAGGCTAAAGGCGTGCGGTTTCTGCTGCCGGTGGATCACGTCCTGGCGGACAAGTTTGCCGCTGACGCGCAGACGAAGCGCTTCGAAGGCGGCGGGGCTTTTCCGGCGGAGTGGATGGCACTGGATATTGGGCCGAAGACGGTGGCGCTGTTCGAGAAGGAGATTGCGGGCGCAGCGACGATTGTGTGGAACGGGCCGATGGGAGTCTTCGAGATGCCGGCGTTTGC